>NZ_AKJL01000140.1 GCF_000282355.1 Pseudomonas sp. GM49 | reverse complement strand
CTAGCGCATCGGCGTCTGCCGCCGCTGCGCCGGCTCGCAGACGGCCGCTCAGGTCGAGCTCCCACGAGACGTCCAGACCCACACTGGTGGTTTTGATATCTGGATAACCCTGTTTCGTGGCCGAGTTGAAGCCGCTGCTGCGGTCACTGCCGGAGACGGATGCTCCGACGCTCGGGAGCAGCCAGGACTGGCTGACCGTTTCTCCGGCACGCGCGGCACGCAAGCGCTCGGCGGCAATCTTGACGTCGCGGTTCTCCCGCGCGGCTCGGCGCACCAGATCCGTCAGCAACGGGTCGTGGTAAACCTCCCACCATGCCGCCTCGGGTTCCATCTCGGAGGCCGTACTCGCGGCGAAGTGGCTCGGTAGGTCGACCGATGGCTTGACGACCGGCGTGGAGCAACCGGAGAGGGCGAGGGAGATCGCAGTGGCAAGGGCTGCCGCAATAACGAAGCCAGTCGTGCGCTCGAAGCGCTGCAAGGTTGTCCGACCGGTGTGATGGGACAGCGGATGGGAAGTGAAAAATCGCGACATCAGAGTGAGCTCGTGTAAATTCGAGGTTGCATCAGCGTAGGTTCGGGTGCGTACGAAGTCGTCAGCGAACCGTCGCGGTTCGGTCGCCATGCGCTCATTTATGTTTATGTTGGAAGCAGTCACTCACGGTCAGTGTCTACAGCCTTCTCACTGACGGCCGACGCTAGATCCGAGTCAATCGACTCCAGCAACTCTTCGGCAGACGAGAACTCGCGTTGACGACCGGTGACCAGGTTTTCGAGGCGGCCCACCAGGGCCCCCGGCGCGGCATCACTGCGCAGCTTGACTACGTATGCGCGGCGGCTCGGGTACTTGGATTCAGGGTTCAGGCTCATCACGGACCAAGGGGCAAAAAAATTCGACGACAGCGTAGGCCGCCCCTTGAGTCGAGTCGTAAGCGAAAGGTCAGGGTTTGGTCGGGACAACGCTCGCAAAACAGAGACGGTGATCACCGGAACGCTTGCGGCCAAGCGGTTTTAGCTCACGCTGAGTGGGAGCGATATCAGTTCACCAGGCAATGGAGGGGACGCCGTCGCTTCAAGTCGACTTGGCAGACTGAAGCAGTGAATGCGCATGTTTCGCCAGTTCGGTTCCGTCAATTTCGGGCAATTGGTCAATCAGAGTCGACAATGCCTGATGGTCCTCGGCCGTAGCCTCGTGGTGCTCACTCAACTCCACCCGCGCTAGCAGCTCCAGCCACGGTGCTTCCTGGACGCGAGCCTCTTCAACTGCGCGGCGCACCGCAACGCTGCCAGCGTCGGGCCGACCCTGAGTTCGTGCGATCGCGGCCTCCAGCAGCAACAGCTGCGGCAGGAATACGCGCTCTCCCAGTTCCTCTCCCACCCGGAGTGCTTCCTGCAATTGGATGTGCGCTGCGTCGTAATCACCTGCCAGTAGCAGCGCCTCGGCGGCGTAGCCGAGTACCTCGCTGTCACCGGAGCGCATGCCGAGTCCGGTGTGTTCCTCGTAGGCCTCACGGATGTGCCGGTAGCCGTCGTGGGGGGCACCGTTGCGCGCGTCGGCCCAGCCGCGCCACCAGCGGCAAGCCGTGCGCCCAAGCGCGAGCGAATATTCATCGACGAGGTTCTGCATGTCGTCAGCCAGCGCTGCCACCCGCTCAGGGTTTCCCAGTCGTACCTCGATCAACACCTCCTGCCAGGTAGCGACCAGCCATGTCATAGGTTGTCGAAGCGCCTGTGCGCGGGTTCGTGCCTGCTGCATATGGGTTCGTCCTTGCTCAACCAGACCAGACCGCACCAGCTCGATGGCCAGCATACCGTGCAGCATGACCTGGGGATCAGCCGCAAAGATCTCGTTTGTCCCGATGCCCAGCGGCTCGGCAATCGCGAGGGCTCGTTCCAGCCAGCGGCGGGTCGTTTTCGTGCGCCCCTGGAGGTGATGCACCTCGGCTTGAACGATGCACGCCGCCAGCATGAGCTCTGCATCGTTTGCGTTGAGGGAGAGCGCTTCAGCACGCTCCGCCACTTCCAAAGCCTGCGAATAGTCGCCGCGTAGACCGAGCAGATAGCCGAATCCATGCAGCAGGCGACCGCGCATAGGGTGCTCGGGTACATCCGCGAGCAGCGTGTACGCCCGTTCGAAAGCGCCCTTGGCTTCGCTACCGACACCGAACATGTGGAAAGCTGAAACCCCCTGCAACGTGGCCAAGGTAATTTCGAGCGTATCGCGCTCCGTCCCTTCGGGTGCCTGCATAAGCAGGAGTAGGGCGCGCTCAGTGAGGCTGATGCACAAGTCCGGGCTGAAGTGCAGCAGCGCGGCTTCTGCGGCCTCGGCGTAGTAGCGCAGCGCGATCATCGGCAGCCGGGCACGGTCGAAGTGCATCGCCAGTTCCGAGGCAGCAACCGGCACACCGGCCGAGCGCTCGCGCTCGAGGGCAGTGCCAACCCGGCCATGGAGATCGATGCGCAATGAACGCGGCGTACGGTCATACAGCACCTGGCGAAAAAGGGCGTGTCGGAACGAGTAAGGAGGCTCTACCGCCTCGTCAACATCGAGAGCCCGCGATTGTGTGAGCCATACCTGCTCACGCATCAGTTCCTCACAGGCGCCGATCACCGAAGAGAGATTGCGCTCAAGGGCCAGCGAAACCGTCTCAACCCGGAAGTCGGCCCCGCACACCGCAGCCGCGCAGAGGAGTGTACGTTGCTCCGGACCAAGCTTGGCGATGTAATGATCAATGATGGCGGCCAGGTTGTCGGGAACCGCCAGATCCGCCAGTCGAGCTTCGATGGTGGTTTCGTCTTCCTTTGCATCCATCACCTCACTGATGATTGAGGAAACGAACAACGGCACACCGTCGGTCCGTTCGTGCAGGGCGCGCACGAAGGCTTCATCACGTGCCAGTGAGGCTGAACGCAGCGCCACATAGTCGGCGATTTCAGTTTCCGAAAACGGGTCGAGCACCACTTCCTCGCACAAACGTTGCAGACGCAGTTCGTGGCGCAATGAGCTGAGCGGATGGTCAAGCGCCACCACTTCGGCAAGGCGGAAGCTGGACAGCCACATCAGGCGCGCTCGGCCACGTCGTCTCGCGATGTAGTCGATTAGCTGGACCGTCGCCCGATCACTCCAGTGCAGGTCTTCGGTCACCAGCAACAGCGGGCGCTGCTCTGTGTAGCGGTCTAGCAATTCGCCCATTTCCCGCAGCATGCGGTCCGGACCGACGCCCGCCAACTCGCGGCGCAACGCTTCTCGCTCTTGTGCGGTACTCAGCCACGGCAGTTGCAGCAGCCAGGTCGGCGCCACGTCACGCAACAATGCCGGCAGGCTCGGGTCGCTGCGGCACAAATCGGCCAACGCCTCCAACACCGGCAGGTACGGTTCGCCGGTGCCGTAGTGCTCCACGCAATGGCCGCGTGCGCAAGCAATGCCGCCAAGGCTGGCGAGGAAATGTTCGATCAACGTGGTCTTGCCGATCCCCGGTTCTCCAGCAAGCCAAACCACTGCCCGCTGACCGCCACCGGCCCGCTCCCATGCCCGTTGCAGCCTGGTGACCTCGTCGATGCGACCGATGAATGAAGGCGACGGACGTGTACCGGTCGCCTTAACCGCCGGGGATGTAGGTGGTATCGAAGAAGCAGAGGAGGACACGGCGATGAAGCGATAGCCGCGCCGCGACACCGTCTCGATAAAGCGAGGGTGCCTGGGGTCATCGCCCAACACCTTGCGCAGATCGCTGATGGCCGTCTTGAGAACCGAATCGCTGACAAACCGATGCCCCCACACGGCGTCCAGCAAGGCGTCTTTGGATACCAACGACCCCGGCTGGCGTGCGAGTACGCATAACAACAGAAAAGGGGTCGGCGCCAACGCCACCGCTTCCCGATTACGCGACAAACAAGCGTTGGCCTCGTCGAGTTCGAACTCGCCAAAGTCAAGAAGGACGGGGGTCGGATGGGGCTGCGGACGCGCCACGGTTGATTCCTGAAGACTAAAAACATGGTGGTGCGCTGAAGATTCGCACGGGATTCGGTCGTCTTCGACCTGGGCCCGGACCCCTCGCAGTTACGCACTTCAGTCCTGGGCCATTGCTCTCATGACAACGCTGATCAACTCTGAAGCCAAGCGTCGTCGGTCGGAAACTGGCACACGCACAACTTCACGCCATGAGCCTAATTCGCCTTAGTGCGGCCAGTTAGGCCTGTATCTCAGCTCGTCCGTTCGGTCACATCACGGCTTTTCAATGATCTCAAAAAATTAATAACAAAAACATCAATATTGAGTTTTATCTCAATTTTACATGCCTTGATTCTGCCTAACGATGAGACCTGCGCGCCTCGCGCTAGCCCAACCACCATCCCGACCGTGATCGTTACGATTACCCGGAAAACCCTGGCGTGCGATTATTCCCAAATTTACGGGCATGCACCCAGTCGATGTTGAGCTACTCTTTTCTTGCCAGTTCCCAATGAGGAACTCGCCATGTGCGGCTAGCCGTTAACAAAGCCTGTTGAAAATTTCCCGTTTTTTTGGCTCGCTCGCCTTGAAAGACACCCCCTTGGACACTTGGGGGCGAGTGAGCTGTTCAATAATTACGCAAAAGATGTGTGTAACGAAATCGATTGAGAGCCGGCCCGAGCAGTCAGGCTGTCGGCTCATGTAGGTTTCGCGCCACTTCAAGGTTGACTGTCCACTGGCGGATGCCTGGTTCAGGTGTCCAATTCTCCTGGCGCGACGGGAGGCATGCGATGCGGCAACCCAAGATCGTAATCGTCGGTGCAGGATTGGTTGGCGGATCAGCAGCCCTGTTTGCGGCCGTGGCTATTCCGAGCGCCGAGATCGTCATCATCGATGTCGCGCGAGTACGGGCAGAAGGGCAGACGCTGGACCTCACCCATGCAGCAGCATTCTGGGGGCACAATCGCTTCTATGCCGGTGATTACGAGAACGCACGCGATGCGGACATCATCGTAATCACCGCTGGTGTCGGTCTGAAGCAAGGGCAGACTCGTCTGGACTTGGCCAGAACCAATGCGGCCATTGCAGCGGAGATTGTGGATCGTACTGCACCGTTGGCCCCAGATGCGATCTACGTAATCGCGACCAACCCCTGCGATGTGTTGACCAGTGTCGTTTTTGACCGCCTGCGTTGCGCGCGCGAGCGCGTTATCAGCACCGGCACCTCCCTCGATACCGGACGACTTCGATCGCTGCTCTCCGAGCGGCTGGGCGTCGTGGCGCCTGCGATTCACGCCTACGTTCTCGGCGAACACGGCGAATCCGCGGTGATCGACTGGTCCGGCGCGACGGTCTCCGGAATGCCCCTCGATATGTTCCTGGCCAGGAGCGGTAAAGAGTTGGGGCCTGCCAGTCGCGATCTGATCCTGCGCTCCGTGCACGAGGCAGCCACGCTCATCAAGGAAGGCAAGGGCGCCACCCACTATGGAGTCGCCAGTGCGATTGGGCGAATTTGCCAGGCCATCGTACATAACACCGACCTCATTCTGCCGGTCGCTGTCGTGCATGCTGAAGTCGAAGGCGTACCGGAGGTGTGTTTGTCGCTGCCGATGGTGGTCAATGGCAGAGGTGCGCAGTTACTGGCTTATCCGGAACTCGGCCCCATCGAGCGCGAGGCCTTGCAGCGCAGTGCGTGCATCGTCAAAGAGGCAACCGACAGCGTGCTTCTCGCCCGTTAGGGAAATTGCGCACGCACTGAGTAAACCGAACAGCGCCGCCAAGAGGTTTATATCATGGCTGTATTACCCGCAAAGGATTCGCAACCTGCAAGCCCGGCCACGACGAAACCGACGCCATCGGAAGGGCATCTCAGTAATGTCTGGAAATTTCTCGTCCCGGTGGGCATAGGTATCGTCCTCTGGTTCCTGCCGGCGCCGGCTGGCCTCGACGTGAAGGCGTGGCACATGTTCGCCGTGTTCGTCGCCACCATCGCCGGCATCATGACCGCCCCTCTTCCGATGTCGGCGGTAGCCATTATCAGCGCCACGGTGGGCGTGCTGGTTGGCGTCGTGTCCTTTGCCGACGTCACCAAATCCACGGGGACGGACCTCGTCTGGCTGGTGATGCTCGCCTTCTTTATCTCCCGAGGCGTGATCAAGACAGGACTGGGGCACCGCATCGCACTCCTGTTCATGCGGCTGCTGGGCAAGCGAACCCTGGGGCTGGGTTATGGACTGGTCATGACTGAACTCCTTATTTCGCCCGCCATGCCCAGCATCACCGCTCGCGCCGGTGGGGTGATGCTGCCGATTACCCGAGCGATGTCGGAGGTCCTCGGCAGCCATGCCGATGACCCTGAATCGCGCGGCAAGGTGGGGAACTATCTGATCCTCTGTGCCTTCCACGCCAACATCATCACCGCAGGCATGTTCATCACGGCGATGGCGGGAAATCCCCTGGCGGTCAAGATGGCCGCGGACCAAGGCGTCTCAATCAGTTGGCTCGAATGGGCGGTGGCAGCATCAGTTCCCGGTTTGCTGTGCCTTGCCCTCATTCCGGTAGCCTTGCTGTGGATTGTCCGGCCGCAGATTCGCCAGACACCCGATGCGAAGGCCCTGGCACAGAGAGAACTTGTAGCAATGGGGCCCATCTCGGCCAAGGAAATCATCATGGCGGTGATCTTCGTTGGCTTGCTGGTGCTTTGGATTTTCGGTGAGGATCTGAAAATCGGAGCGACGCTGGCGGCGGCTCTCGGTGTCTCGTTGCTGTTCATCACCGGCGTACTGACCTGGCAGGATGCCCTTAATGAGAAGTCCGCCTGGGACACCATGATCTGGATCGGCCTGCTGATCATGCTGGCCTCCAAGCTCAATGAGTACGGCATGGTTTCGTGGTTCGGCAAGGAGTTCGGGGCACACCTGGAGGGTTTCCCGAGGCTGGCTGTCTATATGCTGGTGGCGGCGATCTATTGCTACATCCATTATTTCTTCGCTAGCGCCACGGCACATATCAGTGCTCTGTTTCCCCTCTGCATGGCGCTTATGGTCGCTGCCGGCATCCCGCCATTCACTGCAGCGGTCGCTCTCGGCATCCTGAGCAGCGTCAACGGTTGTCTGACGCAATACGGCATCGGTTCCGGGCCGGTCATGTTCGGTGCCGGTTACGTCACCCAGGGGGAATGGTGGAAGACCGGTTTCTTGATGAGCGTCATCTACATGGTTATCTGGCTGGTCGTCGGCCCGCTTTGGTGGCAGTTGCTTGGACATGTTTGACACGGCACCGGAGAATCGAAGTAGCCAGCCACCTGATTGAGAAGAGCGGTACCGCGTTGCGACACTGGGTGCGCTATCTGTTGACACCTATGTACGGATGCGCAGCAGTCGAGGAACTGGAGATGGATCAATCATCGCGCATCGACCTGTTACCAGTCGGGTCAGGTCAGAGCCTCTACGCTGAAGGGGTATGGTAAAGCAACGTCTGCTCCTGGCCGTTTTCTGCCCATCGCGAGAGGCAGAAAACGACCCATAGCTGCCTGTCAGTTGTGTCTACAGAACCAAGGGCAATTCACTTCTCAATCAGCGCTCACACTTCTCGCGTGGGCCTTTTTCCGCACCAAATTGATGATCAACAACACGCTGGCCGCGATCCCCTGCAAACCGCACATCCCCCCGATGAGGTTTGTACGAAACATGATCCAGACACTAGCGCCCAACAGCAGCGTCAACAGCACCCCAAGCAAAAGCAACGGGAGGTGTCGCACAGAGGGGGTATCTTCTAGCCCGTCAGCAAAAATGCTCCAGCATGCCCATTGCGAGAACAGCAACAACACGATCCACAGTAATTTCCCTTCCCAGTCTGTTATGGGGCGTGATGTGAGCAGCAAGATCGGCATGTTTACTACGAACGAGAGGGTGAGGAAGTACGTCGTGCAGAAAGGAACGGTATAGGCTGGCAGTGCAAAGGCTATCTGGATCAACTTGAGTACTTGCAGTCGAGTGATCAAGTCGCGTGCTCCTGGCGGGTTGCATTTTGCCAAATCCGATGGCCGCCCCAGTGACTATAGATCAGAGGGCAATACAGCGCTGGGTAACCTAGGACTGTCTTAGTCGTATATCTGATGTCAGCTTTTGGCCGGTAGTTGCCCGTCGCGAGAGGCAGAAAACGGCCCAGAGTGTGTAAAAACACAATTACGCTCAAAGCCCTGTATCAAATTTTTATTTCGTTGTACGTTGAAGCCGCGGGCGGCCTTGAACTGAATGATGACCGTCCCCGGCCACAATACTCGCAAAGGAATGCACATGATCGATGGTCCCGCCGTTTTGACAGTCCTTTTGGTTTACCTGGCCGGTGTCGTTATTCCAGGGCCAAATTTCGTTGCAGTAGTCCACAAAGCGGTAGCTGCTACGCGGTCAGAAGCTTTGGCCTTGGTAGCAGGCATCGTATTGGTCAATTTATTCTGGGCCACCTGTGCAATCGCAGGTATCGGCGTTGTATTTGCTGCGTTCCCTTGGGCGGCGCTGATCGTAAAAGTTCTGGGGGCAGCCTATCTGATGTGGTTTGGATTCCGACTGCTGCTCAAGGCCGGGAAGAGCGCGCTTGCCCCCGGTAATAATGCCGTCGTTGGAAACTTTCGGCAGTCATTCATTCAGGGGGTCGTTACGAACATTGGCAACCCTAAATCCATGGCCTTCTATGCCGCTATTTTCTCAGCGGCAGCCCCCACCCACGTTTCACCAAGCACGTTTTTATCGATGCTGGCAGTCGTAGTGGTGGTTTCGATGACTTGGTATGGAGTGGTCGCAATCGCTCTTTCGCAACCTGAGATCGCTTCAGCGTATCGAAGGAGGAAAAAGGCTATTGATCGATTATGCGGTGGTTTGATTTTGTCTCTAGGGATCCGGCAGCTGGTTCAATAAGTCTACGATTGAGTATCTATCCAGCCCGAAAACCCTTGCTATGATTTCCGAGGACTTCATCGCAAGGATCGCCCATGAAGCGCTTTATTCAAGGTGAACATCGGAGTCAAGGTACCTTGCTTCCCGAGAGCCTCGACGATTACGTCAGCGACACCGATCCAGTGCGAGTAGTCGACGTTTTCGTCGACGAACTAAACCTGGTCTCCTTGGGTTTTGACGGCGCTATTCCGGCCGACACAGGCCGTCCTGCTTATCACCCGGCGATCTTGCTGAAGATCTATATCTACGGTTATCTCAACCGCATTCAGTCGAGCCGACGGCTGGAACGAGAAGCCCAACGCAACATCGAGCTGATGTGGCTGACCGGGCGTTTGATGCCCGATTTCAAGACCATTGCCAACTTCCGAAAAGACATGAGGTGGCAGCACAGGAAGGTCGAAGCTGACGCGCTGTTTGTGCAGCACCTCAAGCGTTCAATGCGGGCCATTGATGCTGGATGAACCCCGTGTCAGACGCTTGAGCGCGATGACCATCAGGCCCCCGGCAACCAGCATTCCCGTGAGAAAAAGCGGATAGGCAACCCACCAGGGGACGGCCGAGGTCATCATGCTGAACTCGGACATGCCACCAATGCTGGCGATCAGGTTGAGAGGCAGGAAGACCACATTGATCAGCGTCAGTTTGCGCAGCAGGTTGTTCATGGTGTTGTTCATCAAATTGCCCCGTGCATCGATCAAGCCGGCAAACACCCGAGAGTAGATTTCCGCCTGTTTGTTGCACTGGGTGTTCTCGATGATCAAATCGTCGATTAGCGCGATCGCCTCGACGCTGAAGTGCTCTTTTTCTGCATGATTGCGCAACCGGGTCAGGACAGCTCCATTGCTGTGAATCGCATTGATGTAATAGATCAGGCTTTCGCTGAGGTTAAACATCTGGATCAGATGGCGATTCTCCATCGAGGCGTTAAATTTCTGCTGCAACTCGCGAGCCACCATCTTGATCACCTTGAGGTGACCCAGGTAGTGGTGGAGGTTGTTGAACAGTATGTCCAGCAGCACATCCTGCGGCGTGTGCAAGGGGTGCCGCTCCCCCAGGCCACTCAACTGGGAATCGTCAGTCGCGATTACCAGCAAGCGTGATTGAGAGAACAGCAAGCCGAACGACGAGACCTCGAAGGCCAGGCTTTCTCCGCCCGAGTAACTTTCCGGTCGCTTCCAGATCAAGAACAGGTTATCCGGGTGGAATTCGATGCGTGAGACTTCGTCAGGATCCAGTGCCGAAGCCAACGCGTGATCGTCCAGTTTGAAATCGCTGCGCAGTAGATCCCGTTCTGCGATATCGGGATTGCTGAACAACATCACATCGGCATTGAGGTGTTCAACCGATACCAGTGCCCCATTGGCGAGTTGAAAACTCTTGATCACATCTGACCTCTGGCGTTATCGACTGAGCAAGCCCATGTCTTGCAGGATGCGTGTCGGATCAAGCATTCACCACGCCTGGCCGCGACGCTTGAGTTCCAGGCGCCGGACGAATTCTTCCAGCACAAGTGAATACAAATCGTCCTGCAAGTAAGCGTCTTCGATGCCGGCATCCATGTTCGGATTGTCGTTGACCTCGATCACCACCACCTTGTCGCCGGACTGCTTCAAGTCGACTCCGTACAAACCATCACCAATGAGGTTGGCGGTCTTCACCGCGAGTTCGACCACCGCTCGTGGTGCCTCGTGGACCGCGAGGGTCCGGCATTCCCCATTAATGTCCTGGCCCTTGGCTTTGTGGTTGTAGATCTGCCAGTGACCTTTGGACATGAAGTACTGGCAGGCGAAAATCGGCTTGCGGTTGAGCACGCCGATGCGCCAGTCGTACTCGGTGTAAAAGAACTCCTGAGCCAGCAACAGCACCGAGTGTTCGAATAGCTCAGAGGTGGCTTCCAGCAGAGCCTGTTGGCTTTCGACCTTGATTACGCCCCGGGAAAAGCAGCCATCGGGAATCTTCAGCACTAACGGAAAGCCCAGGCGTTCACCCACTCGCTCGAAGTCTTCCGGTCGTTCCTTGTAGAGAATCTCGGTTGCCGGCATACCCAATTGATGGCTTTTCAGTAGATCAGTCAGGTACACCTTGTTGGTACAGCGCAGGATTGAAGCGGGATCGTCCATCACCACCAGACCTTCGCTTTCCGCCTTCTTGGCGAAGCGATAGGTGTGGTTATCCACGCTGGTGGTTTCGCGAATCAACAGGGCGTCATACTCGGCGATTCGTGAATAGTCTTTCTTTTCGATCAGATCGACATCAATACCCAAGCCTTTGCCGACCCGGATGAAATTCTCCAGTGCCTTGGCATTGGAGGGCGGCAGCGCTTCTTGTGAGTCATGCAAAATGGCCAGGTCGTAGCGGGCTACGCGTGGTGAACGTGGCATTCGCCATATCTTGCGGCTGAAGCTGTCCAGCGAGTTGGCAAACTGATCTTCCTGGTCTTCGCGTAACTTTTGCAAGACACCGGACTTTATTCCATCGATGCGCCAACTATTACTTTTACGGAACTCTACCAGGAGGATCGGGCATGGGAAGATTTCAAAAATTTGCCGTGCCAAGTCCTGTAGCGGTTCAAGATTGGTTTTACCGAAGTACAGGGTGAGCGTGAATCCTTCGGTATTACTGTAAATGTGATTGTTCAGTGCTTTGTCCAGGGTTTTACCCAGATCATCCAGCGCCAGGCCATACAGTGATTTTTTGGTAAGTTCGCTGATAGTGCGCACGGATGGAATAACTTTATGGCCGCGTGCTTCTGCCAGTAGTGAGCAGTAGTATCCGTGTCCCAGATACTTGTAGCTTCGGCACAGATTAATAACCTGAACGCGCTTGCCGGCTTCGATCTCAAGAGGCTGTTCCAGGTACTCCTGCGCACTCATCACATCCTCCGAGGGGAAGTAAGAGGTCCAGTCTTCTTTTCGCTCAACAATAATAATCACCTGGCTGGATCTTCTTGATGCCTCCGGTAAATAAGTCAGGTTTGATATTGCCGCTAATCGATTTTGCTCTGATACTTCACGCAAGCCACCCTGTACCGCTGACATATGAAAAGGTCCGTTGGAGAACAAGTCCTTATCTATTAAGCACGATACTTTTAAAAAGTCTCGTTTCGTTACGCAACTTTTACGGTGGGGCTATGAGTCTGTTATTTCGCAATGCTACACACGATGATCTGAAGTCTCTGCTGGAGCTGGAGAACCAATGCTTTACCTCTGATCGACTGACACTGCGCAGTTTTCAGTGGATGATCAGCCGAGCCCATGCCAGCCTGATCGTTGCGCAAGACGGGGGGCAACTGATGGGCTACTGTCTGGTCCTGTTTCACCGTGGCACCTCTCTGGCACGTCTGTATTCAATCGCTATCGCCACCCACAGTCGCGGCCTCGGCCTTGGAAAACAGCTATTGGATCAGGCGGAGGATAGCGCTCGCGCTCACGACTGCGCCTACCTGCGATTGGAAGTGCGGCCGGATAATCCCGTCGCTATCAGTCTTTATGAGCGTAACGGTTACCGACGCTTCGCTGTGGTTCACAACTACTACGAAGACCATGCGCATGCGTTGCGTTTGGAGAAGCGCATTCTGCAACATCGGGAAAGCCGTGAATTCCAGGTGCCTTACTACCAACAAACCACTGAGTTCACCTGCGGCCCGGCTTGCCTCTTGATGGCCATGAGGGCATTGCAACCCGATCGCTTGATCGAGCGCCGGGACGAACTGCAAATCTGGCGTGAAGCCACGACGGTGTTCATGACTTCGGGGCACGGTGGGTGCAGTCCCCAAGGATTGGCATTGGCGGCCTGGCGACGAGGGTTTCGAGTACGCCTGCAAGTGAGTATCGCCGGTCCGCTATTTCTCGACGGGGTGCGCGACGAACATAAAAAGGAGGTGATTCGCCTGGTACACGAAGAGTTTTGCACGGAACTTCGGCAGAGTGATGTGGAGCATGTCAACAGCAACCAGCTGGATCTGGCGCTCACGCTGAAGGCCGGCGGTCAGCCCTTGGTGTTGATCAGCAGCTACCGTCTGACTCGCTCCAAAGCCCCGCACTGGGTCATTGTCACTGACTACGATGAAGACTTCGTCTACCTGCATGACCCGGACATCGATCACAGTCAGCACCGTCAGGCACTCGACTGCCAGCATCTTCCCGTCAGTCACAAGGCGTTCGACAAGATGTGTGCTTTCGGCGGCAACAAGCTGCGCGCCTCAGTGACGCTTTACGCACGCGAGAAGTCCAGCAACGGAGTGCAGCTGCCTCCAGCACAGAAGCATTGTGTTAATGGGGCCTCATAAATCGTGACTTTAAAGACTTTACCCTCGTAAATCTTTGCTTAAGGAATGAAGCGATACCCAACCCCCGTTTCGGTGATGAGGTGTCGCGGCTGGGAAGGGTCTGCTTCGACTTTTTTACGCAGGCCTCCCATGAATACTCGAAGGTAAGGCGTATCGGTGGTGTGCGATGGGCCCCACACAGCCTTGAGCAGTTGCTGATGCGTCAGGACACGGTTCGGGTGTGCGCAAAGATGGACCAGCAGGCGGTACTCCAGCGGTGTCAAATGCAAAGGGGCGCCGGAGCGTTCCACGACACGCCGTTCCATATCAATCTGCACGTCGCCAAAGGCCAGGACCGTATGGTTCTCGGTATCCTTTACGTGTCTGCGTAGCATTGCGCGTACGCGAGCCAGCAGTTCTCCGGTGCCAAACGGTTTCACCAGATAATCGTCGGCACCCGTGTCCAGGGCCAGGATTTTGTCAGACTCCGCACCACGGGCAGACAACACAATGATAGGCACCGGTGACCAGCTCCGTACGTCCCGGATCAGGTCGATGCCGTCTCCGTCGGGAAGCCCCAGGTCGAGTACGATCAGGTCAGGCCGGCGGGTACCCGCGTCAATGAGGCCCCGGTGAAAGGTATCGGCTTCAATGACTTCCAGGCCTTCAGCCTGCAAGGCCATGCGGACGAAACGGCGAATTTCCTTCTCGTCCTCAATGATCAGAACATGGGGCATTGATTCGCTCATGGCTGCTCCTCGTCAGCTTGCTGCGCAAAGGATTCGATGTCTGGGGGGGCTTCACGGGGCAGGCGTAGCGTGAAGCAAGCCCCACCCGTGGATCGCGTGACGCCCTGAATAGTCCCTCCATGGACTTGGGCAATGGCCCGGCAAATGGCCAGGCCCAACCCCACGCCCGGAATCGAGCTCTCCTTCTTGCCACGCATGAATTTATTGAAGATGTCATCTTCATGACCGTGGGGTAGCCCGGGGCCTTCATCGGCGACCCACAACTCGATATGGTCCGGTGTGGTCCTGGCCCCCAGGTTGATGGAGGTGCCCTGTGGTGTGTACTTAACGGCGTTTTCGAGCAAGTTGATGAGGATGCGTTCAATCAGTACCGCGTCGATGTGTACGGGGGGCAAGTCATCGTCCAGCGCCACATGCACCGAACGCTGAGCCAGAATCGGCTGGATGGCCCGCAGGGCGCTGCCCACCACTTCTTCGATGGGTTGCCACTGACGGTTCAACACCACTTTGCCCGATTCCAGGCGAGCCATGTCCAGCAGGTTGTTGACCAGGGTATTCATGCGCAGCGCCGACTCACCCACCGCTGTGGCGATCTCGGCAGCTTCGCCAGTCAAGGGCGGCCGAGTCAGTTTGAGCGCTTCGGCCAGCCCGACCATCACCGAGAGTGGGGTGCGCAGGTCGTGGGAGATTGCTGAAAGCAACGAGTTGCGCAAGCGCTCGGATTCCATTTGCACCGTCGTATCCTGAGCCACGTTGATGTAGTGAATCCGTTCGAGGGAGATAGCCAGCAATGATGCGCAGGTGTCGAGCAGGCGACGTTGTTCCGGCACCACGAGCCGGGTTGTATCCCTTGGTTGCACCGCCAGCACCCCGCGTACCCGCATGGGTGCCGACAAAGGCAAGTAGAGCGTGGAGCTGGCGGGCAGGGTGTCAGTGCCGTAGCCGGCCGGTTCGGTTTTGTCGAAAGACCACTGGGCGATGGCAACGTCTACCTGCGGTGCCTCGCCTGTGACCATGGGGGGCAATAGCTTGTTGTTGTCATCGGCGACCAGCAAGGCAGACCGGGCACCAAATTCGGCAGACAGAAACCGTGCGCTGATGTCGGCGACCTGTTCGGTCATCAGCGCGGCGGACAGCAGGCGAGACATGTCGTACAGCGCGCGCATGCGGTCTTCGCGCCGTTGTGCCACCCGTGCCTGATAAGTCAGGCCGGCGGTCATTTGCCCGATGACCAGAGCGACCACGAGCATGACGCTGAAGGTCACCAGGTACTGGACATCGGCGAAAGCGAACGAAAAACGCGGTGCTACAAAGAAGAAGTCGAAGGATGCCACAGAAACAAAGGCCGCCAGGATGGCCGGGCCGCGACCAAAGCGCACTGCCACGGCGACGACGGCCAGCAGGAAGATCATGACGATGTTGGCCTGTTCGAGCACATGCAGCATGGGCATGGCCAGCAGGGTCGTCACTGAGCAGACCGCCACGCTCCAGACATACGATCGCCAAGCTATTGGGCTACCGCGGGTTTCAGACGTCGTTTCGGCCTGGGGGCGTCGGTTGGCCGGGAGCGAGACTTGAATCACGTCAAGGTCGGCGCCCAGTTCACCGATCCGCTCGGCCAGTGCTTTTCGCCAGTATCGACGCCGTGGACGTTCGTCCCGGCCCAGCACGACTTTTGAAAGGTTGTACTGCCGAGCGTACTTGATCAGTACTTCAGCGATGTCCTGGCCGGCCAGGGTCGAGATTTGCGCGCCCATCTCCTGAGCCAGTTTCAAGGTCGCCAGCACGCGACGACGCTTGGCGTCGGGCAAGCGCTGCAAGGCCGGGGTTTCGACATACACGGCATGCCAGGGCACATTGAGCTGAGCGGCCAAACGAGCCGTTGAACGGACGGTCTTTTCGGCCTGCTCATGGGGGCCGACACAGGCGAGCAGCGAGTCGCGGGTGCCCCAGACCGGTTTGACCGCGCTACTTTGACGGTACTGCAACATGTCGCTGTCGACACGGTCGGCGGTGCGGCGTAGCGCCAGTTCCCGCAGGGCAATCAGGTTGCCTTTGCGGAAGAAGTTCTGCACCGCGCGTTCGGCCTGTTGCGCCAGATAGACCTTGCCTTCCTTCAAGCGCTGCAGCAGGTCGTCGGGTGGCAGGTCGACGATGACCACCTCGTCAGCGTTGTCGAACACATGGTCGGGCACGGTCTCCCAGACACGAATGCCGGTGATGCCGCCGACAATGTCGTTCAGGCTTTCCAGGTGCTGGACGTTCATGGTTGACCAGACATCGATCCCGGCACTGAGCAGCTCTTCCACGTCTTGCCAGCGTTTGGGGTGTCGGGAGCCGACCACGTTGGAGTGCGCCAGTTCGTCAATCAGGATCAATTCGGGGTGGTGCGCGAGTGCGGCGTCCAGGTCGAACTCGGTCACGGTGCGGTTTTTGTCGACGACCTGTTTGAGGGGCAGCTGTTCAAGACCCTCTGTCAGCGCCAGGGTTTCGGCACGACCGTGGGTCTCGACCACGCCGATCAGTACGTTTGCGGTTTGCAGTTTTGCCGTATGGGCAGCGGCCAGCATCGCGTAGGTCTTGCCGACGCCGGCGCTGGCGCCGAAAAAAATCTTCAACCGACCGCGTTTGGCCAGCGCTTCCTCTTCGCGAATTTGGGCCAGTAGCTGGTCCGGATCAGGACGTTGGTCGGCCATCAGGCTCACCGTGTGTTAGCGCTCAATGTGCGGCGTCGAGTGCCAGGTTCAGGGCCAGGACGTTGACCCGGGGTTCGCCGAGAACCCCCAGGATCGTGCCTTCAGAATACTCGCTGATCAGCTGCTGAACCTTCTCGATGGGCAGGTTACGCACCCGAGAGATCCGGCCCGCCTGGTACAACGCTGCCGCGATGCTGATATGCGGATCAAGACCACTGGCGGAACTGTAGACCAGGTCAGCGGGCACCGTGGCCGTGTTGCCGGGATCAGCCGCGCGCAAGGCTTCGATCCTGCCCTTGACCGCATCCATTAGCGCCGGGTTCAGCGGCCCTTGGTTAGAGCCACCCGAGGCCAGCGGGTTGTAGGGCATGGGGCTGGTAGCGGAAGGGCGGCTCCAGAAGTACTTCGGATTGCTGAAGCCCTGACCGATCAACAGCGAGCCCACGGTTTTGCCATCTCTTTCGATCAGGCTGCCGGCGGCCTGTTGAGGAAAGACCAGACTGGCGATACCGGTGGTGAGCAGCGGATAGGCCAGGCCGGTGACCAGTGAAAAGGCGATCAACAGGGTCAATGCCGGACGCAGCAGAGTTGCCATGACAGTGCTCCCTCAAACCAGACCGACGGCGGCCAGCGCCATGTCGATCATTTTGATGCCAATGAATGGAACGATTACCCCACCCAGCCCATAGATCAACAGGTTGCGCCGCAATAACAGTGCTGCACCGACCGGGCGGTATTTCACGCCTTTGAGCGCCAGGGGAATCAGGAAAATGATGATCAACGCGTTGAAGATCACGGCCGACAGCACCGCGGAGTTCGGGCTGCTCAAGCCCATGATGTTGAGTGCCGCGAGCTGCGGGTAGGTGGTGACAAACGCCGCCGGCACGATGGCGAAGTATTTGGCGATGTCGTTGGCAATCGAGAAGGTGGTCAGCGAGCCACGGGTCATCAGCATTTGTTTGCCGGTTTCCACCACCTCGATCAACTTGGTCGGGTTGCTGTCCAGGTCCACCATGTTGCCGGCTTCCTTGGCGGCTTGAGTGCCGGAATTCATGGCCACGGCGACATCCGCCTGGGCAAGTGCCGGGGCGTCATTGGTACCGTCGCCGGTCATGGCCACCAGCCGGCCTTCGGCCTGGTAACGGCGGATCAGCTCCAGTTTTTGTTCGGGGGTGGCTTCGGCCAGAAAGTCATCGACACCGGCTTCGGCCGCGATGGCGGCGGCGGTGACCCGGTTGTCGCCGGTCACCATTACCGTCTTGATACCCATGCGGCGCAATTCGACAAAACGCTCCTTGATACCGCCCTTGACGATGTCCTTGAGCTCAATAACGCCCAATACCCTGGCGTTGTCCGCCACCACCAACGGAGTGCTGCCTCGACGAGACACGTCCTCGACGATGGTCTGCACCGCATCCGGGAAGTGCCCGCCCAAACTCTGGACATGGCGCAGGATCGCTTCGCCTGCACCCTTGCGCAGTTGCCGGGCCCCCATGTTGACACCGCTCATGCGGGTTTGCGCCGAGAAGTGCACGAAATGCGCGTCGAGCGCCGCAATGTCCCGTTCACGCAGGTTGAACCGCTGTTTGGCCAACACCACAATGCTGCGGCCTTCGGGTGTTTCGTCTGCCAGCGATGCGAGCTGCGCCACGTCGACCAGTTCCGCTTCCTTGATCCCCGGTGCCGGTAAAAACGCCGAAGCATGGCGGTTGCCCAGGGTGATGGTGCCGGTCTTGTCGAGCAGCAGAACATCCACATCACCGGCGGCTTCTACAGCACGCCCGGAGGTGGCGATCACGTTGGCTTCCATCATGCGGCTCATGCCGGCCACACCCACGGCTGACAGCAGACCGGCGATGGTGGTGGGAATCAGGCAGACCAATAGCGAGATAAGGACGGTAATCGAGACGGGTGCCCCGGATTTGGCCACCGCAACTCCGAACAGCGAGAAGGGCAGAAGCGTTACCGTCACGCCCAGGAACACAATCGTCAGCGCGACCAACAAAATCGACAAGGCGATTTCATTCGGGGTCTTTTGCCGTTTGGCGTTCTCGACCATGGCGATCATGCGGTCGACGAAGGTTTCGCCAGGGTCGGCGGTCACGCGGACGACGATCCAGTCCGATAACACTCGAGTACCACCGGTCACGGCCGAGAAGTCGCCACCGCATTCGCGAATCACCGGGGCCGACTCGCCGGTAATGGCGGACTCGTCCACCGAGGCGGCGCCTTCGATTACCTCGCCGTCGGCGGGGATCACCGAGTCGGCGAGGTCGCCGGACTCAACCACCACCACATCGCCTTTACGAAGATCACTCGACTGAGCCAATTGCCATTCGGCACCGTAGTGTGGCTCGCGCAGTTTCTTGGCCCAGGTTTCCTTTTTCAGGTTGCGCAGGGACGCCGCCTGAGCCTTGCTGCGACCTTCGGCCAACGCTTCGGCGAAGTTGGCGAACAGCACGGTAAACCACAGCCATAAGGCAATGGCCAGGATAAAGCCGCCACTGGCCTCGCCCTGGCCACGCAGCGCCTGAACCCAGAGGGCGGTGGTGATGAGCGCACCGATGTAGACGACGAACATCACCGGGTTACGCCACTGGATCCTGGGGCTGAGCTTGTGCAGAGACTCGACCGTGGCCGGCCCTATCAGTTTTGGATCGAACAAGGAGAACGCTTTGCGAGTCATGTTCGTGGTCTCACTTGATCAATATGAAGTGTTCGACGACAGGTCCTAGTGCCAGGGCCGGTACATAGTTCAGCAAGCCGACCAGCAACACCGTGCCGATCAGTAACACCACGAACAGCACCCCGTGGGTGGGCATCGTGCCGCCGGTCACGGCCAGGCGTTTTTTCGCCGCGAGACTGCCCGCCACGGCGAGCACCGGCACGATCACAGCGAACCGGCCGAACCAGGCGGCAATCGCCAGCATCACGTTGTAGAAAGGTGTATTGGCCGACAGGCCGGCAAATGCGCTGCCGTTGTTGTTGGCCGCCGAGGTGAAGGCGTAGAGGATTTCCGAGAAACCATGGGCTCCGGGGTTGGCAATTCCCAACCGGCCGGCGTCGGCCATGACGGCAATGGCGGTCCCGAAAAGCACAAGTAACGGTGTCGCGAGGATCGCGATGGCGACCATTTTCATCTCGTAGGCTTCGATCTTCTTGCCCAGGTATTCAGGTGTGCGGCCGATCATCAGCCCAGCGATAAATACCGCCAGGATGGCGAATACCAGCATGCCGTACAGACCCGAACCGGTACCTCCGAATACCACCTCGCCCAATTGCATCAGCACCAGTGGCACCGCGCCGCCCAGTGGCGTAAACGAATCGTGCATCGCCACCACCGCGCCACAGGACGCCGCCGTTGTTACTGCGGCAAACAGGCTCGATGCGCTGATGCCGAAGCGCAGTTCCTTGCCTTCCATGTTGCCTGCCGCCGTATCGATGCCCAGGGCTGAAAACTGTGGATTGCCCAGTTGCTCGTAATGAGTGACGGCCACCACCGCGATCACGAAGATGATCGTCATCGTCGCCAGCAACGCCCAACCTTGTCGTATGTCTCCGACGATGTGGCCGAAGACGAAGCACAGCGCGGTCGGGATCAGGAAGATGGCAAGCATCTGCAAGAAATTGGTGACGGCGGTGGGATTCTCGAAGGGGTGTGCCGAGTTGGCGTTGAAGAATCCACCACCGTTGGTGCCCAGCATCTTGATCGCTTCTTGCGAGGCCACGGGTCCCATCGCGATGGTCTGTTTGTCGGTGCTGGCGGGCTTGGTCACCGGATTGCCTTGGGCATCGAGGGTGGGCTGTCCGGCGTCATTGAGCACCGGGACCTGGTACTGCATGACCTCCATCGTTGTAACTTCTTTGTAGGGGGCAAGATTCTGAATCGCACCTTGGCTGACGAGAAATAGCGCGAAGATCAGTGACAGCGGCAGTAACACCCACAACGTAATGCGGGTGAGGTCGGTCCAGGCATTGCCGATGCTGGTGGCACTGTGGCGGGCGAGCCCTCGGATCAGGGCGACGGCCACCACAATGCCGGTGGCGGCTGACAGGAAATTCTGCACCGTCAACGCGAGCATCTGTGTCAGGTAGCTCATCGTCGACTCACCGCTATAGGCTTGCCAGTTGGTATTGGTGACGAAACTGGCGGCGGTGTTGAACGACGAGTCTGGCAACACGGCGCCAAATCCCTGTGGGTTGAACGGCAAAATACCTTGCAGCCGTTGCAACGCGTAGACCACCAGCATCCCCAGCACGTTGAAAAGGATCAGGGCGAGGGCGTATTGCAGCCAGCCCATTTGCGTTTCAGGTTGCACTCCGGCCAGGCGATACAGCGGCGACTCGATGCGCGAGCCAAGGGTGAACCGCCCCTCCATCACGGTGGTCAACCAATACCCGAGGGGCCATGCCAAAATACCCAGCGCCAGCAGAAAGGTCCCGAGGAGAACCCAGGCTTGAGTCGTCATAGGAAGTCCTCCGGAAACAGCAGCGCCGCGATCAGGTAAACCAGCAAGCCGGTCGCAATGATGCCGGCGAACAGATAGAAGCCCGTCATGACCGTCTCCTGTTAAGCGCCGCACAGCCGCGCGCCAGGCCGACCAGGCTGATGAAGAACAGTGCACCGAGTAACAGATAGATGAGGTCCATGGCATTTCCTCCCGCTATGAGGAAAGCCTAAACGGACGTTTGGTAAGTTGTTAAAAGGATTGGGGGCAGAGGAATAAAGATCTGATAAAGATCCCGCTCAGGTGGGGCGATCGGGTTGAAAATTGGCAGGCGGAATTGCCTCGCATCCGCGTCAGTCCGGGTTTTCCCAAGAATCGTAGACATAATCGACCGACTGTTTTTGGCCGGTTTCTGCCGGTCACCACCGGCAGCTATGGGATGAAAACCACCTCTGACGACTCGACTGCGTCGGCCAAAACCAATGGCTTGCGGCACGGAACCTCGCGTCTCGACACGGCGAGACGTGTGAACTGCGGCAAGCGGCGTTCCAACAGGCCATTCGTCTCACCTGGGTCTGTTGACGTTTCGCTCCGAACCGCCGCGATCAGGGAAATGCGACCGCCGCCGCGAGATACAGCAGCAACGCCAGCAGCAACACCACGGTGAAGCCCAGGTGGATCGCCAGCAGGGTCGCCAGCACGGCCGCTACCACCGATACGCTGGCGTTGACGCCCCAAGCGATCGGCACCAGTGCTTCGGCGCGCGCGGAGACGCGCCCGAGTCCGAGCGGAAACGGCATGCCCATGGCGAACGCCAGCGGCGCTACCAGCGCGGCGCAGATGCCGAACCTGGCGAGGGTCCGCACGGGCGCCAGCAGCTGGAACAACGGGGGCAGGGCGATCAGGTAGAGCAGGGCGATCGCGCAGATCGCCAGGACTGGTCGCGCGAGCGGATGACGGGGCCCCACACCCGTTCCAATGTCCCCCCGCCGCCGGCCGGAGTAACGACTGCCGAGGCCAGCGAAGATCAGGAACGCGCTGAGCGTTACCGCCACCGAATACAACGGGTGGCTGAGGAAAAGGGTGAACTTCTGGATGAAGGCGATTTCCACGAACATGAAGGCGAAGCCGATGGCGGCGAAGTAGGACACGACCCGAAATTCGAACCTGACCAAAGCCGCACTCCGAGAGCGCCGCTGGCGCCGCCGCGCCACCCATAGCGGCGCCAGGATCAGCAGCGCGGCGGCCACGCTGGACTGCAGCAGTGTGGCGATCAGCACCGGATAGCCCCACTCCAGCATTGACAGGCCGCCCTGCTCCTTCAGTGCCAGCAGTTCCGGCAGCGAGCTCCATTTGAAGAAGTGGAAGAAATACGGCCGGTCATCCGTGGTCGGACGCACGTCGAACTTGTAACGTGCCAGGAACTCCGCGCGTTCGCCGGACAGCAGGGCCTGCGCCGCTTCGAAGAACCAGGGCCGGTCGAGCAGGTTGTAGCGGTTCGCCTCGGCCACGGTCATCCCGGGGTAGTAGGCCAGGTCGAAGGAGCGCGCCCGGCAGAACTCCCGCAACGCGGCAATGCCGGCGTCGTCGAAATCCCTGTTGCTGACCAGCAGCGTCACGGTCTTCCAGCCTCGGATCATGACGATGCGGCGCGCCGCGCTGGCCTGTCCGTCGCGCTCGATGGCCGCGGCCGCGGTGGCCAGTAGCCTGGGAACATCGCGGGGCGGCAGGGTGACCCAGCGGGTGATGGCCAACAGGCCGCCGGGAGCGAGATGGCGCAGGTATTCGGCGAAGGCATCCACCGTGTACAGGTAGTTCTCGGACAGCGCATGCAGGCCGCCCGAGGCGGTGCCGAAGGAGTCCAGCAGGGCGATCTGGATCAGGTCGTAAGGCTCGCTGCGCGAAGCCACCAGGCCGCGCGCCTCGCCGATCAGCGCACGGACGTTGGGCGCGCTGTACGGCTTGCCGGAGAAGTCGGCGAAGCGGCGCTGGACCAGATCGATCACCTGCGGGTTCAGTTCGATGGCATCCACCGCGCTGGCGCCGTGGTAGATCGCCTGCAGCACATCGGCGCCGGCGCCGCTGCCCAGCACCAGCACGCGGGGTTGCCGCAGCAGGTGATAGGGCAGAGCCGAAGTCAGGTAGTCCAGGTAGGCGAGCGGCTCGCGGCGCCCGTCATAGCGGTTCAGCACAGAAAGGCCGTCGCCGTCGGTGAAGATGGCCAGTTGTGCGGGCGGTTCCTGCGTCGCGTTGAGGCTCAGGCCCGGCGCGTGGCGCAGGGGAATGGTCGGGCTGTCGACGACCGTGAGCAGGCCCAGCGGACTCCAGGTCTGGGCGATTGCGCGCGCATCCTTTACACGCAGCGTCTGGCTCAGTTCCTTGTACTCGGAGGGCGACAGGGCGATCCAGCGCCCGGGCACGCCGGCCGGGACTGCGACTGCCGCCGCCAGCAGCAATGGCGCGAGCCAGTGCCTATGCCCCGTGCAAGCCATGCCGGCCAGCGCCCCGGCGGCGATGCCGGTGCCGCCCAGCAGCCGCAGCGCATCGACGGGCGTCAGGGCGAACAGCGCGGCGACGATCGCCAGGCTGCCCACGCCGGCGCCGAGAATGTCGAAGGCGTAGATCCGATGAATCTGTTCCTGAAAGCAGGTGAAGGTCAGGCAGATGCACACCGCCGCGCAGAAGAACGGCACGAACAGCAGCAGGTAGATCATCAGCAGGCGCACCGACTGCCGCGCGTCCCAGAGGATCTCGAGGGGATTGAACGGAACCTGCTGGGCCAGGCTGAAGCAGGCGATGGCGCTCAGCCCGAACAGCACCGCGCCGCCGATGAACACGCCGTGGAAGCGCGGCGCCAGCACAGGCCGCGCCAGCGCCACGGCGGTGCCGGCAGCGCCGTAGCCGAGCAGCGCGACGCTGATCATCATGTAGGCGAAATGGTGCCACTGGATGATCGAAAGCAGTCGCAGCAGCAGCACCTCATAGCCGAGTGCGGAGGCAGACAGCAGCGCCAGGGCGAGCAATGGCGGCGAATGCATGCTCAACCGCCTCCGACCAGCGGCACGAAGCGCACAGGCAGCACCTGCCGGGTGGACACACTGCCATCGCCGGCCTTCTCGATCAGCAGCAGGTACTGGATCATGAACGGCGCGCCGACCGGGATTACCATCCGTCCGCCGGCCTTGAGCTGGGCGATCAGTGGCGGCGGCACATGGCTGGCGGCGGCGGTGACGAGGATGGCGTCGTAAGGTCCGTGCTCGGGCCAGCCGCGGTAGCCATCGCCCAGCCGGGCCTGCACCTTCGCATATCCCAGCCGGCCCAGGCGCTCCCCGGCCTGCACCGCCAGCGGCTCGATGATCTCCATCGTGTAGACCGCCTGCGCCAGCTCGGCGAGGATCGCCGCCTGGTAGCCCGAGCCAGTGCCGATCTCGAGTACCACGTCGCCGGGCCCGACCTGTGTCAGGTCGGTCATCAGGGCGACGATGTAGGGCTGGGAGATGGTCTGGCCGTAGCCGATCGGCAGCGGGCGATTCTCGTAGGCGTTGGGCACCTCGTCGGGCGGGACGAACTTATGGCGTGGCACCTTGGCCATCGCGGCCATCACCGGCGCGGCAAACTCGACCCTGCCGGTTTCGTCGCGGGTGTCGGACGACATGTTGGCGATCTCCCGCACCATGGCGTCGCGCAACGGCGCGAACGGGTCGTCGGCATGCAGGCCGGCGGATGCCAGCGCCAGAGCGATGGCAGGCGCCAGGATGCGCGTCAGGAGCATCACCGGCTTCACAATGACTCATCCGCCTGAGGAATAGTCGAATCGTATGGCTGGCGGGCTGGCTCGGCAAGTCCGGGGGTGCCGGCGACCACACCAGGCTGCGGCGACTGCCTGAGAAAATATCGCAACCCGTAACTGCACTGATAGCACCCAGCCAGTTCATGCGGTGATACAAAAGTGAATGCAATTGTCAGCTAGTGGCCGATTCTGTTGAAAAAGTCGCTCTGCCCAAACTGCCTGATGCCATAGGAAAAAAAGCCCGCTCAATCAGACTGTGTGAAAACACAATCTGCCCCGGCTAAAAGCAAATGCCCCGACTTGTCGGGACATTTGCTTTTCTGAAATCTGAAAATAAAGGGCTTCTCAGCCCATCAGCGCCAACATACACAGGCGCAGACGCTCTTCATAGCCGCTGTTTTGCTGACTCCTATAGGTTGAATGGACGCGCTCCCGGATGGCCGGCAGCGTACCGATTGACCATTGATCCATGCCAGGGATCAGAAAGCTGTGGAATTCGGGATCAAGCAGTTCATGTGGCTTCAACGTTCCCCTCCCTTTGCATCGAACTCAATGGCACCCGCTTCCAGGTGCCTTGTGCTTGCCCGTTAAAGCCAGGCTTTGATTTGCGTACAAACGGCTAGAGTTGAAATGCCGTAACGATCATGCAGCGTCGGCAGAGCCCCGGCATCGAGGAACGCGTCGGGTAAGGCGATCTGCCTGAAGGTTGGCGTTACTCCGTTGCGCAGCAGCACCCCGGCAACGGCCTCGCCGAGACCACCAATGATTGAACTGTTTTCTGCGGTGACCACCAGCCGACCTGACTTCCTTGCCTCGGCAAGAATGGTTTGCTCATCCAGTGGTTTGATCGTCGGTACGTGCAGTACGGCGACATCGACGCCGTCTGCCTGCAGTTCCTTGGCTGCTTCCAGTGCACGCATGGTCATCAAACCGGTGGAGATGATCAGCACATCGTTACCGGTGCGCAGGGTCTTGGCTTTGCCGATCTCGAATTTATAGCCGTACTCGTCCAGCACCAGCGGCACATTGCCGCGCAACAAACGCATGTATACCGGCCCCTGATGTGCGGCGATGGCGGGCACGGCCTGTTCGATTTCCAGGGCATCGCATGGGTCGACGATCATCAGGTTGGGCATGGCGCGGAAGATCGCCAGGTCATCGGTGGCCTGGTGGCTTGGGCCGTAGCCGGTAGTGAGGCCGGGTAACCCACAAACGATTTTGACGTTGAGGTTTTCTTCGGCAATCGCCATGCAGATGAAGTCATAGGCACGGCGCGAAGCGAACACCGCGTAGGTGGTGGCGAAAGGCACGAAGCCTTCGCGGGCCATACCCGCGGCCGCACTCATCAGCAACTGTTCGGCCATGCCCATTTGATAGAAACGGTCGGGATGTGCTTTGGCGAAGATATGCAGGTCGGTGTATTTGGACAGGTCGGCGGACAGGCCGACGATGTCTGAACGCTGTTCTGCCAGCGCCGCGAGCGCATGACCGAAAGGCGCGGATTTCGTGGCTTGGCCTTCCGAGGCAATCGAAGCGATCATCGCTGAGGTGGTCAGGCGTTTTTTGGTCGGTTCGGCAATCGAAGTCGGAGTGTTGGCGGCGTTGCTCATTGGTTTTTTCCTTCTTCAAGATTGTTCAGTGCCAGATCCCATTCGTGTTCTTCCACGCGGATGAAGTGGGTCTTCTCCCGAGTTTCGAGGAAGGGCACGCCTTTGCCCATTTTGGTGTCGCAGATGATCACCCGAGGCTGAGTGCCAGGATGATTGCGGGCGGCATCGAACGCGGTGACCAGCGCCTCCAGATCATTGCCGTCAATGCGCTGGGTTAACCAGCCAAACGCTTGCCAGCGATCGACGATGGGTTCAAAGGACAGGATTTCACTGGAGTGACCGTCGGCTTGCTGGTTGTTGACGTCGACGATGGCGATCAGGTTGTCGAGCTTCCAATGCGACGCCGACATAACGGCTTCCCAGGTCGAGCCTTCATTCAGTTCGCCGTCCGACAGCAAGTTGTAGACGAAGGAAGACGAACCTTTGCGCTTGAGGCCCAGGCAGGCACCGACCGCGATGCCTAGACCCTGACCCAGTGAACCACCGGTGATTTCCATGCCCGGCGTGTAGGCGGCCATGCCCGACATCGGCAGGCGGCTGTCGTCCGCACCGTAGGTTTCCAGCTCATCGAGCGGGATGATTTCGGCTTCGATCAATGCGGCGTACAGCGCAATGGCGTAATGACCGATCGACAGGTAAAAGCGATCGCGCTCTTCCCATTCAGGATCTTCGGGCCGATAGCTCAGGGCATGGAAGTAGGACACTGCCAACAGGTCGGCGGCACCGAGGGCCTGGCCGACATAGCCTTGTCCCTGAACTTGCCCCATTCGCAGCGCGTGGTGGCGAATGTTGTGAGCGCGCTCAACCAGGGTCTTGGATGAAACGTATGAAGGATTAGTCGTCATGGTGAAAACTCCGTAAATCAACGATTGACCAAGGCGGCGGGAATGCGCAGCACCAGGGTGGCTCCGGCGAGCAGTACGCCAGTGATCAGATACATGCCGATGGCGCTGGAACCGGTCAGTGTGGTTATCCAGCCAATCAGGTAGGGCGAGCAGAAGCCGGCGAGGTTGGCGAAGCTGTTGACCGCCGCGATGCCTGCAGCAGCGGATACGCCACCGAGTAGCGTGGTGGGCAACATCCAGAACATCGACGTAGCGGACAGAATTCCGGAAGCGGCCAGGCAAAGACTGAGAATGGAGAGCATCACATTCCCCCCCATCATGGCCGCGAGGCTCAGGCCGATGGCACCGGCAATCATCGGAACAATCAGATGCCAGCGGCGCTCGCGGTGTTTGTCGCCACTGCGTCCGGCATACAACATGGCAGCAATCGCGCAAAGGTAGGGCAGGCTGGTCAGCAGTCCGATTTT
The DNA here is from genome assembly GCF_000282355.1 of Pseudomonas sp. GM49. Lineage (GTDB taxonomy): Bacteria > Pseudomonadota > Gammaproteobacteria > Pseudomonadales > Pseudomonadaceae > Aquipseudomonas. The sequence goes on along the minus strand of NZ_AKJL01000140.1, from coordinate 4,751 downwards.
CATCGGGTCGGATACCCCTGCGTTGCGCACCAGGGTAGGTAACCAGAAGGTGATTGCGTACTGACCCATCACGACACAGAAGTAGATGGCAGCCAGTAACCAGAGACGACGGTCGCGGATGAATTCACCTACAGAGGCGTGTGTGACTTTCTTCTGCTCATCCTCAGCCAGCTCGCGGGATATCAGCGCTTTTTCATCGTCGTTGAGCCAGCTGGCTTGGTGCACGCCATCCTTGAGATAGCTCAGTACCAGCAGTCCGACCAAGACGGTGGGGACGGCCTCCAGCACGAACATCCACTGCCACCCGGCCCAGCCGTGTACACCGGCGAAGTGAGTCATGATCCAGCCAGAGATCGGGCCGCCCACCATCCCCGACAGCGGAATCGCGATGAACCACAGCACGGTCATGCGGGCACGACGGTAGGATGGAAACCAATAGGTAAGGTACAACAGCAGACCCGGTGCCAGGCCGGCTTCGGCAATCCCGAGCAGAAAGCGCAACGCATAGAATTGCCACGCGGTTTCGACGAAGGCGAACAGGGCAGAGACGATGCCCCAGGTGATCATGATGCGCGCGATCCAGACCCGCGCCCCGACCTTGTGCAGGATGATGTTGCTGGGCACTTCGCAGAGAAAGTAGCCGATGAAGAACATGCCCGCGCCCAGCCCGTAGACCGTTTCGCTGAGCGCCAGGTCGTTCATCATTTGCAGTTTGGCAAAGCCGACGTTAACGCGATCGAGATAGGCACACAGGTAGCACAGCATCAGGAACGGCATCAGGCGCCACGCGGTTTTACGGTAGGCGTTGGAGCGCACGGTCGAAACCGCTTCGAGCGACAGGGTAGTCATGATGGTCTGATCTCTTGTTTTTATTGACCGCCAGGCAATCAAGCCTGGCTGTGTCATCGATCCAGAACCGCACGGGCCTTGCAGGCCCGCCCAGGCGTACTCAGTGAATCAGCATGCCGCCGTTCACATCCAGAGTGATGCCGGTCAGGTATGAGGATAGGTCGCTGGCCAGGAATAGCGCCGCATTGGCCACATCCTGTGCTTCGCCGAGACGACCCAGCGGGATGCCGTCGATGATCGCGTGACGGCGTTCATCCTGCATCAGGCCGCCGGTGATGTCGGTGTGAATCAGGCCGGGGGCGATGGAGTTGACGCGAACCTTGTCCGGCCCCAGTTCCCGTGCCATGGCCTTGGCCAGACCCAGTACGCCGGCCTTCGCGGCGCTGTAATGTGGGCCGCCGAAAATGCCGCCGCCGCGTTGTGCCGACACGGAGGACATGCACACGATGCTGCCGCCCGACTGCTGGCGCATCATAGGGATCACCGCCTGTGACATCAGCAGGGTGCCGCGCAGGCTGACGTCCAGCACCTTGTCGTAATCAGAGGGGCGGATATCGAGGGTCTTGAGGGGTTGGGTGATGCCGGCGTTGTTGACCAGAATGTCGATGCGGCCGAATTGCTCGATGATGGTGGCGACAGCCCGTTGAACCTGCGATTCGTCAGCGACGTTGGCAGCCAGGCCCAGATGACCTTCACCCAGGGACGCAGCGGCATCCCGTGCGGCGGATTCATCCAGATCCAGGATCACGACGCGTGCGCCCTGTTGCGCGAAGGTGGTCGCTGTTGCGCGGCCAATGCCACGTGCAGAGGCTGCACCGGTGATGATCGCGACTTTGCCTTGAAGAAGCATGGAAGAGTACCTCTGATTGTTTTTATTGGGTCGATCCACGAAGAACCGATGTCTCAGCTTGTTCCCCCAGACCGACCCTGAGCAATAACGCGAATGTCACTCGATGCTGAAAAAAATTCAGCACTCGCCAATGGGCTCTCCCGATGTTTGAATAGCTGCATGCCCGGCCCACGCCACTTGCAGCGGAATAACAATAATCATGAGTACACCTGGCGATGCACCTCCGATCCTGCCACCCCTGAAAGCCATTCAGGCCTTTGAACAGACCGCACGCTTCGGTAACGTCGCCCGCGCCGCCGAATTGCTTGATCTGACACCCTCGGCGGTCAGTCACCAGTTGGCCAAACTGGAGGCAATGATCGGCCGCCAGCTGTTTCTCAGGACGGCCAGGGGCGTGACATTGACGCCGGTGGGCGAGCAATACCTAACTGAGGTGTCAGGCATCCTGCACAGCCTGGCGGTGGCGACCGAGCGCGCCACCAGTGACGTCAGTCTCGACTGCCTGCGCTTGCACTCATCCCCCAGTTTCGGCCTGCTGTGGTTGATGCCGCGCCTGGAACAGTTTCGCCGGAGCCATCCCGACATCCAGCTCAACCTGTCGTGTTCCTACGAATCACTGCATTTCAGTCGCGACAAGATTGACGTAGACATCCGCCACGGGATGCCCAACTGGCCCAGCTACGAAGTGCGGACGATACGTAATGAAAGGATTGCGGTCATGGCTTCGCCGAAACTGCTGGCAAAACGCCCGGTTCGCACGGTCGCGGATTTAATGGACAGCCAGCTGATCCTGTCCGAAGCCACCTTGATAAAGTGGCCGCAATTGTTTGCCCAACAGGGCATGTCACGCCCGGAAAAACCCTACACCCTCAGCTTTGACCGCTCCTACATGACGTTGGAGGCAGCCAGCCACGGGCTTGGATTCGCCTTGGAAAGCACGCTGCTTGCGCAGGACTATCTGGCGCGGGGCGCGTTAGTCGAGGTAGCGCCGGAGCTGAGCGCACCGATCACTGCACATCACCTGGTTTTTCCTAGGGCCCATGCAAATTTTCCTCGGGTGAGAGGATTTCTGGAGTGGATGCAGAAGGAGTTGGGTCATGACTTCAATTACTGATGCCATTTCAACACAGGCCAGCTTCTCATCAGCTAGTTACTGAGTGTCTATTTTGGGCCCAAGCTGTGTGAAAACGCACTGAATACGTCGAAAAAAGAGAGCTACCCAGAGGTGCCGCCGCGGGCGGAGTACGCGCTAATGGTGCTGGGTCATGCACTCGGCCCGGCTATGACTGCCCTTATAGACTGGGCTGAGCTTCGTCATCAGCACGAGGCAAAGGGGATAAAGCTGTCTAGCGTTAGCGACAATGAGCTGTTGGAACGCTAATGCGCCATGTTGGACTACTCAAAACGTCAGCTCGTTTCAAATCAGATCAACTGTGGTTTCCAAACGTTAGATTTGTGACTATATATTTGTTTGGTCACGATTTGTAAGTCCTCGATAGGGTGAGTAAGCTATTCCCATGAATCAGCCATCAATATCTTCGCCTAGCCCCCGTGGCCCAATCGATCACGAGATTCGCGATCAAATTGTCGCAGCGGCCAACGAACACTTCAGTCAATACGGCTATGGTAAAACCACGGTTTCCGACCTGGCCAAGGCCATCGGGTTTTCCAAGGCCTACATCTACAAATTTTTTGATTCCAAGCAGGCGATCGGTGAAGCAATCTGCGCAAATTGTCTGGCAGAAATCGTCGCGGCTGTGGAGCAGGCTATCAATGTAGAAGACCTGTCGCCGACGGAGCGCTTTCGACGTTTGGTCAAAACGGTGATCACCACAGGTGTGAATCTGTTTTTTAACGACCGAAAACTCTATGACATTGCAGCGTTCGCGGCGTCGGAAAGCTGGCCCAGTTCGCAGGCTTATGACGCACGTATCAAACACTTCGTTTTGCAAATAGTGCGGGAGGGACGAGAGATCGGCGAATTTGAACGCAAGACTCCGCTGGACGAGACAGTAGAAGCGATACATCTCGCACTGCGACCATTCGTTAACCCCTTACTGCTGCAGTACAATCTCGACTTCGTCGAGGAGGCGCCCACGCTCACCTCCAACCTCATCTTGCGTAGCCTCATGCCTTGACCTTTGGCTAAAGGTTTATCGCATACGGCGGTACGCGTCAGATTCCAAACGGCTTTTCACTTTGCCCTTCTTCCATCCGTCGAAGGGCATTTTATTTATCCGTGATGTGACCATTGACCGATATGGTCACATGAATAAATATGGTGGTCCGTCGCTTCTAGTGCTTCACAGAATTGGCACGATACGTGGGCTCATGCTATCGGTGCGGCATATCAACTGAACAACCAATGGGTACTTCGCGCAGGCTTTTCGGTCGATCAGTCACCGACCAATAACACCAATCGTGGACCGCGCATTCCTACGGGTGACCGGAAGGTTGTCAGCTTCGGTGCTGGCTGGACGCCGGCGGATAATGTCACGATCGATTTTGCTTACTCTTACCTGTGGGAAGAGAGCGTGCAGGTCAACGACACCTCGCCGACCAGAGGTGCATACAGTGCCAAATATAAGAACAGTGCGAGCGGGCTCGGTACGTCTGTTAGTTACCGCTTCTAATTGAGTGCTGTTACACGATAAATGTCCTGTCGGGAGCACGCGTTGCCTCCCGAACTTTAAGAACACATCTCGGGCCTTTCCCCTGAGGTAAAAGGCCTCTTTGTCGCCCCCTCAGACTCCCATCACCTGCGCCATCAAGCTCTGATGAAACCGACGTGACGTGGCCCACGTCAAGACGGTGATGGCCTTGTTTCCAAAACCCGGCACCACGCTCATGCGTCCGGCTTGCAGCGCACGGATGCCTGCACGCACGACGGGTTGAGGCTGCATCATCACCATTTTCAAGGCCGGTGTGATCCGTTGTTTGGCGCTTTCTGCAAATCCGGTATCTGACATCCCAGGGCAAAGTGCGGTAACGACGACGCCGTCATTTTTCAGTTTGAATCGCCCCGGGTTTCGTAGACACCTCCATGCCTTAA
>NZ_AKJL01000139.1 GCF_000282355.1 Pseudomonas sp. GM49 | reverse complement strand
CCCGGCACCCTGCGGCTGGTCACCGCCGACGGCAAGCTGTCGGCACCGCTCAATGGCGTGCCAACGGTCTGGGCCAAAGGGCAGGGCGGCTTGCTGGACGTAGCGTTGTCACCGGACTTCAAGCAGGACCGGATGGTCTATCTGTCCTATGCCGAAGGTGGCGGTGAGGGTAACAAGGCCGGTACTGCGGTGGGCCGCGGCCGGCTCTCCGACGATCTGACGGCGATCAAGGATTTCCAGGTGATCCTGCGCCAGGAGCCAAAGCTCTCGGTCGGCAACCATTTTGGTTCGCGCCTGGTGTTCGATCGCGACGGCTATCTGTTCGTGACCCTGGGGGAAAACAACGACCGCCCGACCGCCCAGGACCTCGACAAGCTGCAAGGCAAAGTGGTGCGAATCTACCCGGACGGCACTGTGCCCAAGGACAACCCCTTTGTCGGCCAGGCCAACGTGCGCCCGGAAATCTGGTCCTACGGGCAGCGTAACCCGCAAGGCGCGGCGCTCAACCCGTGGAACGGCACGCTGTGGGAAAACGAACACGGCCCTCGGGGCGGCGATGAAATCAACATCATCGAGCGTGGCAAGAATTACGGCTGGCCGCTGGCGACCCATGGCATCAACTACTCCGGTCTACCGATTCCCGAAGCCAGGGGCGATACCGTTGAAGGCACCGTTGCCCCGAACCATGTCTGGGAAAAATCCCCGGGCCTGAGCGGCATGGCGTTCTACGATGCCGATCGTTTCAAGGCCTGGCAGCGCAACGTGTTTATCGGCGCGTTGGTCAGCCAGGAGCTGATCCGCCTGGAGTTCGACGGCGACAAGGTAATACACGAGGAGCGCCTGCTCGGGGAGCTGAAAAAACGCATCCGCGATGTGCGGCAGGGGCCGGATGGATACTTGTATGTATTGACCGATGAGGAGAACGGTGGCGTTTACAAGGTCGGGTTGAAGTTGCCGGCAGACTAAAGGCATCTACAAAACTTGCCATTGACTTGCCACCACCACCCAGCTAATTTCGAGCCATGACTTCCACTGTATTGCGCTGCCAGCCAAGCATTATTACCGCCATTCCTCATTTGGCGGGCTAGCTCACGACTGCAGCACCCAACCCGCCCTGGAGGCGGGTTTTTACTTTCTGTCTCCCGGACCCCGATCAACGTCAGGAGACAACCATGAGTTTTACGACCGATCAGCAAGCCCTGCTTGAGCGCTACGTCAAAAAAATCCTTGCCGCACCGGTGTATGAACTGGCCGTGCGCACGCCGTTGCAACCAGCGCCTGCCTTGTCTGAAGCCTTGGGTAACCGGGTCTTGCTCAAGCGCGAAGACTTGCAACCAACCTTTTCCTTCAAGATTCGCGGCGCCTACAACAAGCTGGTGCAACTGAGCGAAGCACAAAAGGCTCGCGGCGTGGTCACGGCTTCCGCCGGCAATCATGCGCAAGGTGTAGCCCTGGCCGCGCGGGAACTGGGGATCAATGCCACCATCGTCATGCCCTGCACGACGCCGCAACTGAAGGTCATCGGGGTGCGCAGTCGCGGCGCCGAAGCGGTGTTGCATGGCGAAAGCTTTCCGTTTGCACTGGCCTGTGCACTGGATCTGGCTGCTGAAACCGGTCGCACCTTTGTTTCGCCTTTCGACGACCCGCAAGTGATCGCCGGCCAAGGCACGGTGGCCATGGAAATCCTGCGCCAGCATCAAGGTCCGCTGGATGCGATCTTCGTGCCGGTGGGTGGCGGGGGCCTGATCGCAGGCATCGCAGCTTATGTCAAATACTTGCGGCCGGAGGTGCGCATCATCGGCGTCGAGTCGGAGCATTCCGCGTGCCTGCAAGCCGCGTTGCTGGCCGGTGAGCGAGTTATCCTGCCCAGCGTCGGCACCTTCGCCGATGGAGTGGCGGTGGCGCAGATCGGCGCTTACGGTTTCGAGGTCTGCCGGTTTTGCGTCGATGACGTGGTGACAGTCAGCAACGATGAGCTTTGCGCCGCAATCAAGAATATCTACGACGATACCCGCTCGATCACCGAACCTTCCGGCGCGCTGGCCGTGGCCGGGATCAAGAAATACGTCGCGCAAACCGGTGCTTTGGGTCAGACCCTGGTGGCGATCGACTCAGGTGCCAATATCAATTTTGACAGCCTGGGACATGTGGCCGAGCGCGCCGCGTTGAGTGGCGCCCCGGCATGACGCTTGGGCAGGTCGACAGCAGGTGCCGCAAGCAGGCACCGGACGGCCGGGTTATTCCTGAATGGCTTTCTCGACCTTGTTCGATGCCGACCAGATTCGGTAGCGCACCTCGATGTCCTTGGGCACGTACAGCACGAGCGGCAGCTTGCTGTTGTAACGCAGCAGGAAGCCGTCACCGACCACCGGTACAAAGTCCTGTTTGCTCGTGCCGTCCGGGCAGGCCATCAGCGTGCTCATCGGGCCAATGACTTTTTCCAGGCGATAGAACGGGTAGCCCCAACCCTCGAGGTTCTTCTCCTCGAGAATGCCGCCCAGACGGGGGTGATTGCAGTCGACGGTCATTGTTTTGCCAGCCAGGATCTCGACCTGGAAGTCGTTTTCCCGGGTCTGTGGCGCGAGGTGGATCACCTGGCGGGTAAACCCGCTTGCGGCCTTCGGATAGGGCGCGGTGTCTTCGAGTTTGGCGGCGTGCGCCACGCCTGCAAGCCCCAGTGCGAACAGTGCTGCACTCGCGTTAACGGTCAAAGAACTCATGATGCCTCCTTGCTTGAAGTGATGGGCGGCATTCTCACTGTCGTATGCAGTGAATGCAAACCCGGGGCGCCCAGTGTGCAAATTGCAGGGTTGCCAGGGGCAATAATTGCAAACTGCATGACGGGTTTTACAGGTGGCTTGCCTGGACCCTTGAATTGCCGATGAGCTGCACAGCGAAATTCAGTGCATGCTTTATGCTGTAGCTGTCCTTGAAGCTTGCCGGGATTTCATATGAGCGAGCATTGATCGTTATGGGCCGTCTCACAAAGGAGGGAGTCGCCATGTTTCTTTCTGCCTTGGAACTTCGCAACATCATCGAAAGCAGTTTTCTGCCCAAGCGCTGCCAGTGCACGCTGTCACCGGATCTGTCGATGACCGTCAAGGTCTATGCAGACGGGCAAACCGATCAGCTCGATCTATTGGTCACTGGCATCGATGCTTCCGGGCTCAATGGTTGTCGGGAAATCAACGAATTGATTGCCCAACTGCGTTCCAGACAGCATCACGTCGAGGTCGATCCGCACTCTATGCTGGGCAAAGCGCTTTAACCTGCGGTTTCGAGTTCCACCGGTACACGCCGGTAAACGTCGACAAGGTGCGAAACGACAACTGCATGGCAAATCCTTGCGGGCGGTGAGGGAGGCGCCAGTGCATAGCGCCGGGACCCTCTGAGGAATACCGCCAAGTGCCAATTCAGACTTTTCAGTCAGCTTTGGTTGTCGCAGGCATCGGAAAGTTTACGGTAGGTTATTTCTGCGGGTTTTCCCGTGTCATCGATGTACTTCATGTGGGCGTTTACCACTTTGCACTCCAGGGTACTCGGCTCGGTCAGTGAAATCACTTTGCTGACATGCAACGGCATGCCGTAGTGATAGGGCACGGCTTGAGAGGTCGTGGTGTCATTGGCCTGGGCCAGGCCGGCAAACGCGGTGCAGGCGATGGCGGTGGTAACCAGCAAGGTGCGAGTGTTCATCAGAGATCTCCGGTGCGGGCGGAAAGTCAGTTCGATGTGTGGCTTGTCGAACCTGCCGCACTGGGCGTCAGAACAGTCTGAGGGCGTGCGGTCCAGTGAAGTGTTGGACCGCACGGTTAAACGGGGGTTAACCCGTCTGAACGTCGCCTGTTGCGAATGCGCGATCCTGTGTATCAGTTAAGACCATCGGGCGCCTGATGGAAAGGCATCGCGAGCAAGCTCGCTCCCACAGTAGATTGATGCCCGACGGTGATCCAATGTGGGAGCGAGCTTGCTCGCGATGGGGTCCCTGAATTCAGCGCATCTCCAACTGCTGCCGATAAGGCAAGTCCGGCCCGGTCTTGCTGCACGTCAGCGCCGCCGCCTGCACCGCGAACTTCAGCATGCTGTCGATTTGTTCGCGGCCAAGTTGCTTCACGCCCTCCACCGAATCCAGCTGCTGTTCTGTCAGCCAGGCAATCAGCGCCGCCTGAAAGGTATCGCCCGCGCCCACGGTGTCAGCGATTTTTACCGAACGGGCGGGAGCCGACCACGAACCATGGGCCCGGCTGAAGACGGTGGCGCCTTCGCCGCCCCGGGTCAGGAATACCAGCTGACAGCGGTACTGCAACCAGCTTTCGATGACCTGCGCCGGGTCCTGGCCCGGGTACAACAGATGCAGATCCTCGTCGCTGACCTTGATCAGGTCGGCCAACTCCACCAGCGTCGCGATCCGTTTACGCCACAGCTCAATGTCCGGCTCCGGGTTCAGGCGCACGTTCGGATCGAGGCTGATCAGGCGCCTGCCACTTTCCCGGCGCACCAATGCCAATAGTGTGTCGGCAATCGGCTGCACCACCAGGGAAAACGAGCCGA
>NZ_AKJL01000138.1 GCF_000282355.1 Pseudomonas sp. GM49 | reverse complement strand
GCTCGCTCCTACAAGGTATGTGTTGATTTCAATAAGGAAAAGGCCATGTCTGTAGCGGTGATTCAAATGGTCAGCCAGAGCGATGTGCTGGCCAATCTGGCCCAGGCCCGTCGACTGCTCGAACAAGCGGCCGCCGGCGGCGCGAAACTGGCGGTATTGCCGGAAAATTTCGCCGCCATGGGCCGGCGCGACATTGCCGACATCGGGCGCGCCGAAGCATTGGGCGAAGGCCCGATCCTGCCCTGGTTGAAACAGACCGCGCGCGACCTCAAGTTATGGATTGTGGCCGGCACATTGCCGTTGCCGCCGGTGGATCAGCCGACGGCCAAAGTGCATGCCTGTTCGTTGCTGGTCGATGACCAGGGCCAAACGGTGGCGCGCTACGACAAGCTGCACCTGTTCGACGTGGACGTGGCGGACAATCGTGGCCGTTATCGTGAATCCGATGACTATGCTTATGGCAACGGGGTGGTCGTGGCGGACACACCCGTCGGCCGGGTTGGCCTGACGGTCTGCTATGACCTGCGCTTTCCCGAGCTGTACAGCGAATTGCGCGCGGCCGGCGCGGAACTGATCACCACCCCCTCGGCGTTCACGGCGGTGACCGGCGCGGCGCATTGGGATGTGCTGATTCGTGCGCGGGCCATCGAGACGCAATGTTACGTACTCGCGGCTGCCCAGGGCGGGACGCATCCGGGGCCGCGGGAAACCTTTGGCCATGCCGCCATCGTCGACCCGTGGGGGCGTGTGCTGGCGCAACAGGATCAAGGCGAGGCCGTGCTGCTGGCCGAACGCGACAGCAGCGAACAGGCGTCCATCCGGGCGCGGATGCCGGTGTCCAGTCATCGGCGCTTTTTCTCGCAGGGCGCCCAGCGACCTGCATCAGAACGACGAATTTAAGGCGTAAAGCATATGAGCGAGTTGTTGTCCTCAGTCAGTGAACACCTGCTGGCGCCCGGTGGCGTCACGATCGAGAGCCTGCAAGGCGTACTCGGAGATCTGGCCGGGCCCGGCATCGATGCCGCCGACCTGTATTTCCAGGGGCAGATCTCCGAGTCCTGGGCGCTGGAAGACGGCATCGTCAAGGAAGGCAGTTTCAACCTTGACCAGGGTGTGGGCGTGCGTGCGCAATCGGGTGAAAAAACCGGTTTCGCCTACAGCAATGCCATTACTCTCGAAGCCCTGGGCGCGGCGGCGCGTGCCGCCCGTTCGATTTCCCGGGCCGGGCAGCATGGCACCGTGCAGGCGTTCACCAGCCAGGATGTCGCGCAGTTGTATGCGCCGGACAATCCGCTGGAAGTGCTGACCCGCGCCGAGAAAGTCGACTTGCTCAAGCGAATCGACGCCGCGACCCGCGCCCTCGACCCACGTATCCAGCAAGTCACCGTGAGCATGGCCGGTGTCTGGGAGCGGATTCTGGTGGCGTCCACCGACGGCGGTCTGGCGGCGGATGTGCGGCCGTTGGTGCGTTTCAACGTCAGTGTGATCGTCGAGCAGAACGGTCGCCGCGAGCGCGGCGGTCACGGTGGTGGCGGTCGGACCGATTATCGCTATTTCCTCGGCGAAGACCGCGCCATGGGTTATGCCCGCGAAGCGTTGCGTCAGGCACTGGTCAACCTCGAAGCGATCCCGGCACCGGCCGGCACGTTGCCGGTGGTGCTCGGCTCCGGCTGGTCGGGCGTGCTGCTGCACGAAGCGGTCGGCCATGGTCTGGAAGGCGACTTCAACCGCAAGGGCAGTTCGGCTTATAGCGGGCGCATGGGCGAGATGGTTGCGTCCAGTCTGTGCACCATTGTCGATGACGGCACCCTGGCCGGTCGCCGTGGCTCTTTGAGCGTCGATGACGAAGGCACGCCGACCGAGTGCACCACGCTGATCGAAAACGGCGTACTCAAAGGCTACATGCAGGACAAGCTCAACGCCCGACTGATGGGGGTGGCGCGTACCGGCAACGGCCGTCGCGAATCCTACGCGCACCTGCCGATGCCGCGCATGACCAACACCTACATGCTCGCCGGTGAAAGCGACCCGGCGGAAATCATCGCTTCGGTGAAACGCGGCATCTACTGCGCCAACCTCGGTGGCGGTCAGGTGGACATCACCAGCGGCAAGTTCGTGTTCTCCACCAGCGAGGCGTACCTGATCGAAGACGGCAAGATCACTGCTCCGGTCAAAGGCGCGACCCTGATCGGTAACGGACCGGAAGCCATGAGCAAAGTGTCGATGGTCGGGAATGATCTGTCGCTGGACAGCGGCGTGGGCACGTGTGGCAAGGATGGGCAGTCGGTGCCGGTGGGTGTCGGCCAGCCAACGCTGAAGATAGATGCGATCACCGTGGGTGGCACGGGCGCTTGATGGATCGAGCTTCGGGTGAGTCGCGTCGCGACTCACCCGATTCGAGATTTAACGCAGTCCGCGTTGAGTCTCGTCCAGCTCACGGATGTACTTGAAGATTTTACGGCTGGCAGCAGGAGGCTTGTTTTGCGCAACCTCATGCTGGGCCTGACGGATCAGGGAGCGCAGTTGCTGGCGATCCGCGTCGGGATATTCGACGACGAATTTTTCCAGTACGGCGTCGTCGCCGGCAATCAGACGATCGCGCCAGCGTTCCAGGTTATGGAAGCGTTCGTTGTACTGACGGGTGGAGGCATCGAGTTGATCGAGCAGAACCAGAATGGCGTCAGTGTCCTGATCGCGCATCAGTTTGCCGATGAACTGAAGGTGCCGTTTACGCGCGATGTTCGCGGTGTGCTTGGGCGCATCGGCCAGGGCCCGGCGCAATCCGTCGGTCAATGGCAGTTTGTTGAGCAAGTCAGGCTTGAGCGTTGTAAGGCGCTCGCCGAGGTCAACCAGAGCATGCAGCTCGCGTTTGACCTGGGATTTGCTTTTTTCTCCCGTATCGAGGGAGTCGTCGTAAGAATCAACCATGGTGGCAGTCCGCAAAGAAACGTCGCCATGATAACCAGTCGGGGGCCGCTTGTCCGGCCCGGTCGCTCGATGACCGTTACCGAAAGCAGAATTTGAGTGGAGAACAGCATGAGTGCAGTTGAAAGCGTCGGCCCACAAGCGTTGCCGGCACTGCAGGAACAAGTCGAGCAGATCATCGCTGAAGCCAGGCGGCAGGGCGCCAGTGCCTGTGAAGTGGCCGTCTCCCTGGAGCAGGGCCTGTCGACTTCGGTGCGTCAGCGTGAAGTCGAAACAGTCGAATTCAACCGTGATCAGGGTTTTGGCATCACCTTGTACGTCGGCCAGCGCAAAGGCTCGGCCAGCACCTCGGCCAGCGGTCCGGAGGCGATTCGCGAAACGGTTGCCGCTGCACTGGCTATCGCCAAGCACACCTCGGAAGACGAAGCCTCGGGCCTGGCGGATGCCGCGTTGATGGCCAGGGAGGTGCAGGATTTCGACCTGTTTCACCAGTGGGACATCACTCCGGAGCAAGCCATCGAGCAGGCCCTGGCCTGTGAAGCCGCGGCGTTTGCCGCTGACAGCCGAATCAAGAACGCCGACGGCACCACCCTCAGCACCCATCAGGGCTGCCGCGTTTATGGCAACAGCCACGGCTTCATCGGCGGATACGCATCGACTCGTCACAGCTTGAGCTGCGTGATGATCGCCGAAGCGGACGGCCAGATGCAGCGTGATTACTGGTACGACGTGAACCGCCAGGGCAATCTGCTCGCCGACCCGGTCAGCATCGGCCAGCGGGCTGCGCAACGGGCGGCGAGC
>NZ_AKJL01000137.1 GCF_000282355.1 Pseudomonas sp. GM49 | reverse complement strand
TGTCGGCTGCCACTCGCAGATGATCCGTCCGTTCCGTGCTGAAACCGAACGCTACGGCCACTACTCGGTCGCCGGTGAAAGCGTCTGGGACCACCCGTTCCTGTGGGGTTCCAAGCGTACCGGTCCGGACCTGGCCCGTGTCGGCGGTCGCTACTCCGATGACTGGCAGCGTGCGCACTTGTACAACCCGCGCAACGTAGTGCCTGAGTCGAAAATGCCGGCCTACCCGTTCCTCGTGGAAAACAAGCTCGACGGCAAAGACACTGCGAAAAAAATGGAAGTCTTGCGCACGCTCGGCGTCCCTTACACCGACGAAGACATCGCCGGTGCCAAGGATGCTGTGAAGGGCAAAACCGAAATGGACGCGCTGGTGGCCTATCTGCAAGGCCTGGGCACCATCATCAAAAGCAAACGGTGAATTAGATGGATATCGGGATGATTCGTGGCCTGGGCACCGTTGTCGTGATGGTGGCCTTCATCGGACTGGCACTGTGGGTGTTCAGTCCCAAGCGCAAGTCGGAGTTTGAAGACGCGACCTTGCTGCCTTTCGCGGATGATCCCGAAGCCATCAAGCACGTCGAGCAAGCTTCTAGGAGTAACAAAGAATGACTACATTCTGGAGTCTGTACGTCACAGTCCTCAGTCTCGGTACGATCTTTTCCCTGACCTGGCTGCTGCTGTCGACCCGTAAGGGCCAGCGCGCAGAGCAGACGGACGAGACAGTCGGGCACTCCTTCGACGGGATCGAGGAGTACGACAACCCGCTGCCGAAATGGTGGTTCATGCTGTTCGTGGGCACCATCATCTTCGCACTGGGCTACCTGGCGCTGTATCCGGGCCTGGGTAACTGGAAAGGCCTGCTGCCGGGTTACGGCTACCTCGACAACGAGAAGCAGACCCCGTTCGCCAACGGCCAGACCGGCTGGACCGGCGTTCACGAGTGGGAAAAGGAAATGGCCAGGTCGGACGCCAAGTTCGGTCCAATCTTCGCCAAGTTCGCCGCCATGCCAATCGAAGAAGTGGCCAAGGACCCGCAAGCCCTGAAGATGGGTGGCCGTCTGTTCGCCTCCAACTGCTCGGTTTGCCATGGTTCCGACGCCAAGGGCGCCTATGGCTTCCCTAACCTGACCGACGCCGACTGGCGCTGGGGCGGCGAGCCGGTAACCATCAAGACCACCATCATGGGTGGCCGTCATGCAGTAATGCCGGCGTGGACTGAAGTGATCGGCGAGCAAGGCGTGGCCGACGTGGCTGCGTTTGTCCTGACCAACCTCGATGGCCGCAAGCTGCCGGAAGGCACCAAGGCCGACCCGGTTGCCGGGCAGAAACTGTTCGCTACCAACTGCGTGGCGTGCCACGGTCCGGAAGGCAAAGGCACGCCAGCGATGGGCGCCCCGAACCTGACTCACCCGGCAGCGTTCATCTACGGTTCGAGCTTCGCTCAACTGCAGCAGACCATCCGTTACGGCCGTCAGGGCCAGATGCCTGCGCAAGAGCAACTGCAAGGTAACGACAAGGTTCACTTGTTGGCCGCTTACGTCTACAGCCTTTCTCATGGCGAGAAGGCAGCGGACGCCGAGTAAGGCAAACGCTTGATGCAATAAAAAACGGCCCCGCCAATGAGAATTGGCGGGGCCTTTTTTATGGTTCTTCACGCATCCCCGGGAAACTGCAGGAGCAGGCCATCAGAGAATTGATTCCGCCCGCACCTGAAAACCGTCCATAATTCTCAAGTCAATTGATTCAAGTCATTACACCATCAATTGATTTTGCCAAACGTGACCAAAGGTCGCACCCGCAGGCTAGAGCGACAGGCGTATCATTGAGCCACTGCAACACCCCTTTTTGACCCCGGTCGGCACGTACTGACCGAGGCACTTTTCCACTGCCGTGGGATGCAATGATGAGCAACCAGATTCCGGTACACGACGTCACTCCACCCGCCAGGAACGCGAACAACAGCGTCGACCTCTACGCCTCCAGAGAAAAAATCTACACCCGCGCCTTCACCGGCCTGTTTCGCAATCTGCGGATGACCGGCGGAGCCCTGTTGTTCCTGCTGTATTTCGGCACGGTGTGGCTGAACTGGGGCGGTCATCAGGCCGTCTGGTGGAACTTGCCGGAGCGCAAGTTCTTCATTTTCGGCGCCACCTTCTGGCCTCAGGATTTCATCCTGCTGTCCGGCATGCTGATCATCGCTGCGTTCGGCCTGTTCTTCATCACCGTGTACGCCGGACGGGTCTGGTGCGGCTATACCTGCCCGCAAAGCGTCTGGACCTGGATCTTCATGTGGTGCGAAAAAGTCACCGAAGGTGACCGCAACCAACGCATCAAGCTCGACAAGGCGCCGATGAGCGCCAACAAGTTCCTGCGCAAGTTCAGCAAGCACAGCCTGTGGCTGTTGATCGGTTTCGTCACCGGCATGACCTTCGTCGGCTACTTCTCGCCGATCCGCGAACTGAGCATCGAATTCTTTACCGGCGAAGCGGATGGCTGGTCGTACTTCTGGGTCGGTTTCTTCACCCTCGCCACTTACGGCAACGCGGGCTGGTTGCGTGAACAGGTGTGCATCTACATGTGCCCGTACGCGCGCTTCCAGAGCGTGATGTTCGACAAGGACACGCTGATCGTTTCCTACGACCCGCGCCGTGGCGAAAGCCGTGGCCCGCGTAAAAAAGGCATCGACTACAAGGCTCAGGGCCTGGGTGACTGCATCGACTGCACCATGTGCGTCCAGGTCTGCCCGACCGGTATCGACATCCGTGACGGCCTGCAAATCGAATGCATCGGATGCGCCGCCTGCATCGATGCCTGCGATGCCGTCATGGACAAAATGGAATACCCGCGCGGGCTGATCAGCTACACCACCGAGCACAACCTGTCCGGGCAGAAAACCCATAAACTGCGTCCGCGCCTGATTGGCTATGCCATCGTGCTGCTGGCAATGATCAGCTTGCTGGTGACGGCATTCTTCATGCGTGCGCTGGTGGGCTTCGATGTCAGCAAAGACCGCGTGCTGTACCGCGAGAACGCCGAAGGCCGGATCGAAAACGTCTACAGCCTGAAAATCATGAACAAGGACCAGCGCGACCATACCTACCTGCTCGAAGCATCCGGCCTGCCGGATCTCAAATTGCAGGGCCGACGCGAGATCAAGGTCGCGGCCGGCGAGATCGTCAGCCAGCCTGCCGAACTGTCCGTCGCGCCGGAAAAACTGCCGTCGAGTACCAACGAGGTGAAATTCATCCTCAAGGATGCCGATGACGACAGCGTCCACATTGAAGCCAAGAGCCGGTTCATCGGCCCACAAAATCGTTGAGAGAACAGAACATGCCCGCAGCAACTGCCGCAAGTCCCTGGTACAAGCACCTCTGGCCGTGGATCATCATCGGGATCCTGGCCTGCTCGGTGACCTTGACCTTGTCCATGGTGACCATCGCGGTGAAGAACCCGGACAACCTGGTCAACGACAACTACTACGAAGCCGGCAAAGGCATTAACCGCTCCCTCGACCGTGAGCTGCTGGCCCAGAACCTGAAAATGCGCGCCAGCGTTCATCTCGATGACGTGACCGGCGAAGTTGACCTGCGCCTGAGCGGCGACAGCCAGCCCAGGACCCTGGAGCTGAACCTGATCTCGCCGACCCAGCCGGAAAAGGATCGCAAGATCACCCTGAACCGTAGCGAAACCGAACAGGGCCGCTACATCGGCCAGTTGAGCGACAAGATCGAAGGCCGGCGTTTTGTCGAGTTGCTCGGCACTCAGGACGACCACATCTGGCGCATGTTCGAAGAAGAACCGGTCAGCCACGACAAGGATCTGCTGCTCGGTGATGAACCGTTGCAAGGTGCCGAAGACCTGAAGAAATAAAGCAGCGCTTCGCGCATCGCGAGCAAGCTCGCTCCCACAGTTGATCAATGTCGTGCACAGAATTTGCGTACACCAATGATCCCTGTGGGAGCGGGCTTGCCCGCGAAGAGGCCCTACTTGACGACAGAGATCCTGCGGCATTAATGAAAATCCCATGACCACCCCACTCCCCTGCTACCACTGCGCCCTGCCCGTCCCGGCCGGCAGCCGCTTCACCGCTGCGGTCCTGGGGCAAACCCGCGAATTCTGCTGCCCGGGTTGCCAGGCCGTGGCCGAAGCCATTGTCGCCGGCGGTCTGGAAAACTATTACCAGCACCGCAGCGAAGCCTCGGCCAACCCTGAAACGCTACCCGTGCAACTGGTGGATGAACTGGCGCTGTACGACCGTGCCGATGTACAGCAACCCTTCGTTCGCCACGAAGGCGAGCTCGCCGAAACCACACTCTTGATGGAAGGCATCAGCTGCGCAGCCTGCGGCTGGTTGATCGAGAAACACCTGCGAACCTTGCCGGCGGTGGCTGAAGCGCGCCTGAACCTGTCCAACCATCGACTGCATGTGCGCTGGACCGATGCGCAATTACCCCTGAGCCATCTCCTCAGCGAACTGCGTCACATCGGTTATGCCGCACACCCGTATCAGGCCGACCGCGCCAGCGAACAACTGGCCAGCGAAAACCGTCTGGCCCTGCGCCAGCTCGGCGTGGCCGGGCTGCTGTGGTTCCAGGCGATGATGGCAACCATGGCCACCTGGCCTGAATTCAACATCGACCTCAGCCCCGAACTGCACACCATCCTGCGCTGGGTCGCGCTGTTCCTCACCACCCCGATCGTGTTCTACAGCTGCGCGCCGTTCTTCAAGGGCGCCATGCGCGATCTGCGCACCCGTCATCTGACCATGGACGTTTCAGTGTCGCTGGCCATCGGCAGTGCCTACGTTGCCGGGATCTGGACTTCGATCACCGGGGTCGGCGAACTGTATTTCGATGCCGTCGGCATGTTTGCCCTGTTTCTGCTGGCCGGGCGTTATCTGGAACGGCGCGCCCGCGAGCGCACGGCCGCCGCGACTGCGCAACTGGTCAACCTGTTGCCCGCCTCGTGCCTGCGCTTGACGCCTGACGGCCAGAGCGAACGCATTCTGCTCAGTGAACTGCGTGTTGGCGATCAGGTACTGGTGCATCCGGGCGCCATTCTTCCGGCTGACGGCAAGATCCTCGATGGTCAGTCGAGTGTCGACGAGTCGCTGCTGACCGGCGAATACCTGCCGCAACCCCGCACCCTCGGCGATGCGGTCACTGCCGGCACCCTGAACGTCGAAGGCGCACTGACTGTCGAGGTTCAGGCCCTGGGTCAGGACACTCGCCTCTCGGCCATCGTTCGCCTGCTCGATCGTGCTCAGGCCGAAAAGCCGCGCCTGGCGGAAATCGCCGACCGCGCCGCACAATGGTTCCTGCTGTTTTCGCTGATCGCTGCCGCCGCGATTGGCCTGCTGTGGTGGCAACTGGATGCCTCGCGGGCGTTCTGGATCGTGCTGGCGATGCTCGTGGCGACGTGCCCGTGTGCATTGTCGCTGGCGACGCCGACCGCGCTCACCGCCGCCACCGGCACCTTGCACAAACTCGGCCTGCTGCTGACGCGCGGCCATGTGCTGGAAGGCCTGAACCAGATCGACACGGTGATTTTCGACAAGACCGGCACCCTCACCGAAGGGCGCCTGGCGCTGCGTTCGATCCGCCCCCTCGGCGCGCTCGACAACGACCAATGCCTGAGCCTCGCCGCCGCCCTGGAAAATCGCTCCGAACACCCGATCGCCCGGGCTTTCGGACGCGCGCCAATGGCAGCCGAAGAAGTCCACAGTACCCCGGGGCTTGGCCTTGAGGGGCTGGTGGATGGGCGACGCCTGCGCATCGGCCAACCGGGATTCGTCTGCGAACTCAGTGGCGCCGCGGTGCCGCCGATGCCCGAAGAAGCCGGCCAATGGCTGCTGCTGGGCGACGGCCAGGGACCGCTGGCCTGGCTCGTCCTCGATGATCGTTTGCGTGCCGATGCGCCCGAGCTGCTGGCCGCGTGCAGGGCGCGTGGCTGGCGCACGCTGTTGTTATCCGGCGACAGCTCGCCGATGGTCGCCAGTGTGGCGGCGGAGCTGGGCATCGATGAAGCCCGCGGCGGCTTGCGTCCGGACGATAAACTGCAAGTCCTGCAACAACTGCACAAAGAAGGTCGCAAGGTGTTGATGCTGGGGGACGGGGTCAATGACGTGCCAGTGCTGGCGGCTGCGGATATCAGCGTCGCCATGGGCTCGGCCACCGATCTGGCGAAAACCAGTGCCGATGCCGTGCTGCTGTCCAACCGCCTCGACGCCCTGGTGCAAGCCTTCAGCCTGGCACGGCGCACCCGTCGGGTGATTATCGAGAACCTGTTGTGGGCCGGGTTGTACAATGGCCTCATGTTGCCCTTCGCCGCCCTCGGCTGGATTACCCCGGTCTGGGCTGCGGTGGGCATGTCGATCAGTTCGTTGACCGTGGTGTTGAACGCCCTGCGCCTGACTCGAATGCCGAGCGCGCCCGCCCTCTCCACCACGCCAGAAACCCGCCCGCTGCCGGCCTGAGCCGCGCGGACATGGAGTTCAGATGCCAGCTCTTTACGTGATGATTCCCGCTGCGCTGCTGATCGTGGCCATCGCTGTCTATATCTTCTTCTGGGCGGTCGACAGCGGTCAGTACGACGACCTCGACGGCCCGGCCCACAGCATCCTGTTCGACGACCAGGACCCGAACCACACCGCCGCCGTCGATGAGGCCAGCGGCCAACCGGCCAAGCCGCAAGACAAGGCACCGCCCCATGCTTGAATTGGCGCCACTGCTGGTGTCTGCGGTGATCCTCGGCTTGCTCGGCGGCGGCCATTGCCTGGGCATGTGCGGCGGCTTGATGGGCGCGCTGACCCTGGCGATTCCCAAGGAACAACGCAGCCGCCGCTTTCGCCTGCTGCTGGCCTACAACCTGGGACGGATTCTGAGCTATGCCTGCGCCGGACTGCTGATCGGCCTGGCAGGATGGGCCGTGGCCAGCAGCCCGGCGGCGATGTTCCTGCGCATCCTCGCCGGCTTGCTGCTGATTGCCATGGGCCTGTACCTGGCCGGCTGGTGGAGCGGCCTGACCCGTATCGAAAGCCTCGGTCGAGGCTTGTGGCGGCATATCCAGCCAGTCGCCAACCGATTGCTGC
>NZ_AKJL01000136.1 GCF_000282355.1 Pseudomonas sp. GM49 | reverse complement strand
TGGCTTGCGCGCACTGCCCTTCCAGGGCGGCCGCCACACTTTCGTATGACGTGACCGAAGCACCAAGACCTTGCAACGCGTCGTGCAGATCCGCAACCGAACGCGCCCGAGGCGAATCCAGAGGTGCAACGGCCCAGTGCTGGACACTAGCATTCAATTCGCCGACAACACCACCCAGGTCTTTGTCCGCCAGCAGCCCGAACACCGCCAGACGCCTGCCGACCGGCGGGCGACCGGCCAGACGACGAGCCAGATACTCCGCCGCATGCGGGTTATGCCCCACATCCAGCAACAGATTCAAGCGTTTGCCTTGCCACTCGAACTCGCGGCGATCCAGGCGACCGACCACCTTCGTTGCCCGCAGCGCTTCGATAATCTGCGCATCCACCCAAGGCAAGCCGAGCAGCAAGTAAGCCTGCAACGCCAGCGCAGCGTTTTCCATCGGCAGATCGAGCAGCGGCAGGTCGCGCAGCTCGACTGCACGCCCCTGCGCATCGACGCCGCGCCATTGCCAGTTGTGATCGGTCATACCGAGATCAAAATCGCGCCCACGCAGGAAAAACGGGCAATTGAGCTCGCGCGCCTTGTCCAGCAGTGGATGTGGAGGATTCAGATCGCCGCAGAGCGCAGGCGCGCCCTGACGGAAAATACCGGCCTTTTCGAAGGCCACGGACTCTCGGGTATCACCGAGGTAATCCGCATGATCGACGCCAATACTGGTGACCAGCGCCACGTCGGCGTCCACCACGTTGACCGTGTCCAGACGCCCGCCCAGACCGACTTCCAGCACCACCGCATCGAGCCCGGAGCGCTGGAACAGCCAGAATGCCGCCAGGGTGCCCATTTCGAAGTAAGTCAGGGAAGTGTCGCCGCGCCCGGCTTCTACCGCAGCAAAGGCCTCGCACAGCTCGGTGTCCGTGGCTTCGACGCCATTGACCTGTACCCGCTCGTTGTAACGCAGCAGGTGCGGGGAGTTGTAAACCCCCACGTTCAAGCCCTGAGCCCGCAGCAAGGAGGCCACAAATGCACAGGTGGAGCCCTTGCCGTTGGTCCCGGTGACCGTAATCACCCGAGGCGCCGGCTTGCCCAGTCCCATGCGGGACGCTACCTGCTGCGACCGCTCCAGCCCCATATCGATGGCTGAAGGGTGCAACTGTTCAAGGTAGGCGAGCCATTCGCCAAGGGTACGTTCGATCATAGGCTGGCTGGCACCGGCGGAACCACAATCGGCTCGACGGGTGCAGCAACGAACTTCGGCGTCGGCAGGCCCATCATTTGCGCCAGCAGATTGCCCAGGCGCGGACGCAGCTCCTGACGGTCGATGATCATGTCGATGGCACCGTGCTCCAGCAGGAACTCGCTACGCTGGAAGCCTTCCGGCAGTTTTTCACGCACGGTTTGCTCGATCACACGCGGACCGGCAAACCCGATCAACGCCTTCGGCTCGCCGACAATCACGTCGCCCAGCATCGCCAGACTGGCGGAAACGCCGCCGTAGACCGGATCGGTCAGCACGGAGATGAACGGGATGCCTTCTTCACGCAGACGCGCCAGCACCGCAGAGGTCTTGGCCATCTGCATCAGGGAAATCAGCGCTTCCTGCATCCGCGCACCGCCGGAAGCCGCGAAGCAGACCATCGGGCAACGTTTTTCCAGGGCGTAGTTGGCGGCGCGAACGAAACGCTCACCGACGATGGCGCCCATCGAACCACCCATGAAGGAAAACTCGAACGCCGAAACCACGACCGGCATGCCCAGCAAAGTGCCGCTCATGGACACCAGCGCGTCTTTTTCGCCGGTCTGCTTTTGTGCAGCGGTCAGGCGGTCCTTGTACTTCTTGCCGTCGCGGAATTTCAGACGGTCGACCGGCTCCAGGTCTGCACCCAGTTCGGTACGCCCTTCAACGTCAAGGAAGATGTCGATACGGGCGCGGGCACCAATACGCATGTGATGGTTGCACTTGGGGCAAACGTCCAGGGTCTTTTCCAGCTCTGGACGATACAGCACAGCCTCGCAAGACGGGCATTTGTGCCAAAGACCTTCAGGCACCGAGCTCTTCTTGACCTCGGAACGCATGATCGAAGGGATCAGTTTGTCTACTAACCAGTTGCTCATGCTTTCTTTCTCCAGTACCGGCGGCCCGAACGCTCTGGTTCGCGGCCCCGTGTATGCCCTAGCGCTAAATTCATGTGTGCGAAGAGGGTAGATGGACTGCCACGGTCAGCGCGAAACATGACCTGCGTGCAACCAGAAACCCTCGGATCTGCCTGCTGTATGCAGTGCATCCGCTTTGTACAGTGCAGTGGACGGCGGCAGTCTGCCAGCCGTCACATCAACAGGTGCTACCGCGTACCGCTTTGATAAATGCCTGAATCTTTGCGTGATCCTTGATGCCCTTGCTCGCCTCTACCCCGCCGCTGACATCCACGGCATAAGGCCGAACGCGCGCAATCGCTTCGGCGACGTTATCCGGCGTCAGACCGCCCGCCAGAATGATCGGCTTGCTCAAGCCTTGCGGTATCAGTGACCAGTCAAACGCCTCGCCGGTTCCTCCGGGTACCCCTTCGACATAGGTATCGAGCAGGATTGCGCTGGCGCTGGCATAAGCATCACAGGCCGCTGCGATGTCATCACCCGCCTTGACCCGCAGCGCCTTGATGTACGGACGGTGCCAACCCTCGCAATCCGCCACGCTTTCATCACCGTGAAATTGCAGCAAGTCCAGGGGCACCGCATCGAGAAGCTCGCCCAATTCGCAACGGCTCGCATTGACGAACAAACCCACGGTGGTCACGAACGGCGGCAGCGCCTTGATGATCGAGCGCGCCTGCTGGAACGTCACCGCACGGGGACTTTTGGCATAAAACACGAACCCGATGGCATCCGCCCCGGCCTCGACGGCTGCCAACGCATCCTCTATGCGGGTAATCCCACAGATCTTGCTGCGAACGGCTGACATGTCGATACAACTCCAAGACAAATCCGGGAAAGTCCCGGATGGTAACAAAAGCGTTCGAGGGCGTCAGCCGTCAAGTTCCGAGAAGCCGGTCAGGAAGTGTGGACCGATGTAACGCTCGGGCAATTCGAACTCGTCACGGTACTCGACCTGCACCAGATACAACCCGAATGGATGCGCCGTCACGCCACCGGAACGCCGGATCCGGCTCTCCAGCACCTCTTTCATCCACTCTACCGGACGCTCACCGGCGCCAATGGTCATCAGCACACCGGCAATGTTGCGCACCATGTGATGCAGGAAGGCGCTGGCGCGAATATCCAGCACGATCATCTTGCCGTGACGGGTGACGCGCAGGTGGTGCAGTTCCTTGATAGGCGACTTGGCCTGGCACTGGCCGGCGCGAAAAGCGCTGAAATCATGAGTGCCGAGCAGGTATTGAGCAGCCTCGGCCATGCGCTCGACGTCCAGCGGGCGGTGGTTCCAGGTCACTTCTTCGTTCAGGTGCGCCGGGCGGATCTGATCGTTGTAGATCACGTAGCGATAACGCCGGGCAATGGCCTTGAACCGCGCATGGAAATGCGCCGGCATGACCTTGGCCCAACTGACACTGACGTCGTGGGGCAAGTTGATGTTGGCACCCATGGTCCAGGCCTTCATCGAACGCTCGACCTGGGTGTCGAAATGCACCACCTGTCCGCAGGCATGCACCCCGGCGTCGGTACGCCCTGCGCACATCAGCGAAACGGGTGAGTCAGCGACTTTGGACAAGGCGTTTTCGAGGGTTTCCTGCACGGTGAGCACCCCGGACGCCTGACGCTGCCAGCCGCGGTAGCGCGAGCCTTTGTATTCGACGCCCAGCGCGATCCGGAAAAAGCCGTCGGCTGCCATTTCGGCGGCCGGGTTATCTATATTTGCCAAGGAGGGACAGCCTGATGATGTACGCAAAGGCGGGCATTATAAGGCCGCTGGGCGGGGATGCCAGAGAGATCTCCTTTGACTGTTCCGGCCTCATCGCGGGCAAGCCCGCTCCCACAGAGTTTTCGGGTGTTCCCGGCATCCGGGTCTGGCGCCGATCTCTTGTGGGAGCGGGCTTGCTCGCGAAGAGGCCTCAGCAAACGACATCAATTCATCGGCCAAACAAAAACGGCAGCCTCAATGGGCTGCCGCTTTGTTTACAACGTACCGAACACTCAAGCCAGGCGTGAAAGCATTTCCCTGGCTTCGCTCTTCTGCTCGGCACTGCCTTCGCTTACCACCTCATTGAGGATGTCACGGGCGCCATCGCTGTCTCCCATGTCGATATAGGCCTGAGCCAGATCGAGCTTGGTAGCGGCTTCGTCAGTACCCGAGAGGAAGTCGAAGTCATCATCGTCACCCAGTGCAGCATCAGCTTCGGTAAAGGTCGGCTCGCCGATGCTGTTGGACAAGCTCTCCAGCTCGGCGTTGACATCATCCAGCTCTGCCGCGAACGCATCCGGCGCGTCCATTTCGTCGGCCAGCGACAGATCGAAATCGGCCGGCAATTCCAGATCATCCAGCGCGATCTCAGGAACAGCCGGGGTTTCGGCAACTGGAAAATCCTTCACTCCCTCATCCAGATCCAGAAGGAAATCGTCTTCAGCCAGCATCGCCGGCGACGGCTGCGCACCGAGATCCAGGTCAAGATCGAAGTCCGACAGGTCGTCGAGGTTTTCCTTGATTTCAGTCTGCTGCTGCAACACCGACTCAAAGCTCAGATCGTCGTCCAGCGGGAACTCTCCCAGATCCGGCAACGCCGCCACTTCAGGCTCCGGTGCAGGTGCTGGTGCTGGTGCAGGCGCCACAGGCGTAATCGTGTCCAGATCATCCAGGCTCAGGTCGAAGGCGCTGTCGAGGTCATCCTCGAACGGCACTGGCTCTGGCTCTGGCGCCAGTGCTTGCGGCTCATCGAGCAACAGGTCCTTGACGTATTGCGCGTCCAGTTCGGCAGCAACGGCGGCTGCGGCGATACCACCGGCAGCCACCAGCGCCATGGCCGGGAAGCGGCTTTTGAGCTTTTCAACCTGGGCGTAGTTGTCGCCATTGGCCACCAACTGACGCTCCTGGCCGACGAACGCATCGCGATCGCCTTGCTGGCCGTAGACTTCCATCAGTTTCAAGCGCAAGTCGCTGCGCTGAGGCTCTTGCTTGACGCCGTCCTCCAGCAACGCGGCAGCCTGGTTCAGGCGGCCGGCATTGATGTGTGACTGAGCCTGGCCCAGCACGTCGTCGGAGTACTCGGCAGCCGGCGCCACCAATGGCGCGGCGATCGGCGTGGTCATCACGACCGGAGCAATTACCGGCGCTGGCGCGGGAGCTGGCGTCGGTGCAGTCGCCAGCTTCACGCTTGGCGACGGAACTTCAAGGCCTTCGAAGCTGCTTTCCGGCAAGTCGAAATCGGCCGAGAACGGCTGTTCTTCGGCCAAGGCACGGGCCATGCGCAGATGCTTTTCGGCTTCTTGCTGGGCTTTGCGGCGGCGCGCCAGCAACAGCAGCAGGAGCAGCAGAATCACCGCACCGCCACCTACCAGGCCCAGCAGCACCGGATTGCTCAGCAACTCATTGAATTTCTGATCGTCGGATGTGCCCGAGGTCGCCTCAACGGGCTTCTCGGCCGGCGCCGGAGTTGCCTCGGGCGCTGTGGCCGCTGGCGCAGTTTCAGCCGGAGCAGGTGCTACCGCCGGACTGGGAGCCAGCTCGGCCGACATTGCCGGAGCCGTTGCGGCGTCTGGTGCGCCATTCGCGCCCTCGGCCTGCAACTTGGCCAGTTGATTGTTCTTCAACTCGATCAGGCGTTGCAGCTTGTCCACCTGGCTTTGCAGGTCGGCCATGCGGCTTTTCAGTTCGGCGTTGTCACGACGACTGGTGTCGAGGCTTTCCTGGGTCACCGCCAGCTTGTTGCTGAGGGCCCTGGCATCTCCGGCAGCCCCTTTGCCACGGTTCTTGCCGGACTCGGCAGACACCAGGCTCAACTTGTCGGTGGCCGCTTGAGCCGGAGCACCATCGGTGCGAGCGCGATTGGTGGCGTCAAGCTGTTGCTGCCCTGCACCGGGTTTCGCCACATAACGGCGACCCTGGCGCCAGGCCGAGTTCTGTGCGGCCACTTCGGCAATGGCCTTGGGTTGCGCCAGGCTCGTGCTCTGTGCCTGGTCCGGCAGGCGCAGCACCTGGCCGGTTTTCAAGCGGTTGATGTTGCCGTCAATGAAGGCGTCCGGGTTCAACGCCTGGATGGCCAGCATGGTTTGCTGGATCGAACCGCCATTACGCGCTTTCGCGGCGATTTCCCACAGGGTATCGCGCCGCGTGGTGGTGTATTGGGACGGTTTGGTCGCGCCGGTGACCGGTGCGGCGACGGATGAAGTCGGTGCGGGTTGCGCAGCCGCCTCGGCGGCTTGCGGCGAGAATTTCGATGGATCGAGCAGCACACTGTAGTCGCGCAGCAAACGGCCGTTCGGCCACATGACCTGAACCAGGAACTTCACCATGGGTTCGGTGAGTGGCTTGCTGGAGGTCACGCGCAGGATGCTTTTGCCGCTGGCGTTAAGCACCGGGGTGAAGGTCAAGTCATTGAGAAACGCCTGGCGGTCGACACCGGCCTTGGCGAAATCGTCAGGCGAAGCCAGGCTCGGCACCACTTCGGCGGCGGTGAGATCCTTGACATCGAGCAGCTCGATTTCCGCAACCAGCGGCTGGTTGAGCGTCGATTTCAGGGTCAACTCCCCGAGCCCGAGGGCATGCGCCATACCGGAGGACAGCGCCGAGGCGGCCGCTATTGCTAACACCAGTTTGCGAACTTGAACCATTAGCTCATCCTTAGTTTGAACATTCCTCGGCCAGCGAGAAGGTATTGATAGCCGCTGCCGTAAGGCATTGCGCGCAACGGCGAGGGTCGTCGCACGCGGTCATTTCATTGATGCCCCGGAAAGCCCTGCAGGGTGGCTCGCCTTCAGCATTCCGGCAAGCATAGGCTCGCGCGGAATCATTCGACAAATTGTTGCAAAGTATCTTTTACAGCAGGTCTTTAATCAACAACTCAGCCAGCTGCACAGCGTTCAGCGCGGCGCCTTTGCGTACGTTATCTGATGTCAGCCACAGATTAAGTTCCGTCAGGTCGTCGATACCGGTGCGCACCCGACCGACGTAGACCACATCCTGCCCTACCGCATCGCCCACCGGGGTCGGGTAATCGCCGGCTTCCACCAGTTCGATGCCGGTTGCGTCTTCCAGGGCCGCATTGATTTTCGCCAGGTCGATTTCACTCGCGGACTGCAGGGTCACGCTATAGCTATCGCCAAAAAACACTGGGGCTTGAATGCAAGTGACGGAAATCTTCAATGAAGGCCGCGCCATGACCTGGCGTAGCTCACGCACCAGGCGTTTTTCCAGCAGTGTATGACCTTGCTCATCCGGTTTGCCGACCTGGGCCAACAGGTTGAAGGCCATCTGCCGATCAAAGAATTTCGGCTCCAGCGGCCGCACATTCAGCAGTTCGGCGGTTTGCCGGGCGAGTTCACTCACAGCTTCGCGGCCCTGGGCCGATACCGCCAGGCTGGCGGTCAGGCTGACGCGCTGCAAATCGAGCAAATCCATCAGCGGCGCGAGCACCACCGCCAGCGTGGTGGCCGACGGGCTTGGACTGCTGACCTGAAACGGTTTTTTCAAGCCGGCCAACACCTGCGCGTTGGCCTCAGGCACGACCTGCGGCGCCTTTTCGGCCGGCAAGGCCCCAGAAAGATCGATCACCGAGCAACCGGCATCGGTCGCACGGGAAGCAAAACTCAATGAAACCGCCGGGCCGGCCGCGAAAAACCCAAGCTGCACCTTGCTGAAGTCGAACTCATCGACTTCCCGCACCCGCACGTTCTTGCCGCGAAACAGTACTGAGCTGCCGGCCGACTCGCTGCTGGCCAGCAGGTGAAGGGTGCCGATCGGGAAATCGCGCTCTTCGAGAATCTGCACGAGTGTTTCGCCGACAGTACCGGTGGCGCCGATCACGGCAATATCAATGGTCTGGCTCATGGTTTTACCTCTGGCGAAACGGGGGGAGCGGCACTTTACCGGGTGGGTGGCATGCAGGCAATTCTGCCGGGCCTTGTGGTGCCTGTGATGGCCCCTTCGCGGGCAAGCCCGCTCCCACAGGTTTCAGTGGTGTACACAAACCTTGCGCTCGACACCGAACACTGTGGGAGCGGGCTTGCCCGCGAAGAGGCCGGTATGGGCAACCAATAAACTTCAGACTGTCAGGGATAAAAAAACCCGCACCTCTTTCAAGGCACGGGTTCTTTCATTGCTTCAGACGATCAACGCTCGAGCAGGATCCGCAGCATGCGACGCAGCGGTTCGGCCGCGCCCCACAGCAGCTGGTCGCCGACGGTAAACGCGCCGACAAACTGCGAACCCATGTTCAGCTTGCGCAGACGGCCAACCGGGATGTTCAGGGTGCCGGTGACCTTGTTCGGGCTCAGCTCCTGAATGCTGGTCTCACGGCTGTTCGGTACCAGCTTGACCCAAGGGTTGTGCTGGCTGATCAGCCCTTCGATATCGGCGATCGGCACGTCTTTGTTCAGCTTGATGGTCAGCGCCTGGCTGTGGCAGCGCATGGCGCCGATGCGCACGCAGATGCCATCGACCGGTATCGGGCTCTTGAAGCGACCGAGGATCTTGTTGGTCTCGGCCTGGGCCTTCCACTCTTCGCGGCTCTGGCCGTTCGGCAGTTCCTTGTCGATCCACGGGATCAGGCTGCCGGCCAGCGGTACGCCGAAGTTTTCGGTCGGATACGCATCGCTGCGCATGGCTTCGGCCACACGACGGTCGATGTCGAGGATCGCGCTGGCCGGATCGGCCAGTTGATCGGCGACAGCGGCGTGGGTCGCACCCATCTGCTTGATCAGTTCACGCATGTTCTGCGCGCCGGCACCGGAGGCCGCCTGATAGGTCATGGCGCTCATCCATTCCACCAGGCCTGCTTCGAACAGGCCACCGAGGCCCATCAGCATCAGGCTGACGGTGCAGTTGCCGCCGATGTAGTTCTTGGTGCCCGCGTCCAGTTGCTGGTCGATGACCTTGCGGTTCACCGGGTCCAGAACGATCACCGCGTCATCCTGCATGCGCAGGCTGGAAGCGGCGTCGATCCAGTAACCCTGCCAGCCGGCTTCGCGCAGCTTGGGGAAGACTTCGCTGGTGTAGTCGCCACCCTGGCAGGTCAGAATCACGTCGAGGGTTTTCAGCTCTTCAATGCTGTAAGCGTCCTTGAGCGGAGCAATGTCCTTGCCCACGGACGGGCCTTGGCCACCGACATTGGAAGTGGTGAAAAACACCGGCTCGATAAGATCGAAATCCTGCTCTTCCAGCATCCGCTGCATGAGCACGGAACCGACCATACCGCGCCAACCGATCAGACCTACACGTTTCATCGCAACTACACCTTCTTGAAATGTGGGCCGCTGCCTTGTCTTGAATTTGGCAGCGGGCCCGAGAGATTACAGATTCCGCAGCGCGGCGACTACTGCGTCACCCATTTCCTGCGTACCGACTTTAGTGCAACCGGCCGACCAGATGTCACCGGTACGCAAGCCCTGATCCAGCACCAGGCTGACGGCTTTCTCGATGGCATCGGCCGCGGCCTGCTGGTTGAAGCTGTAACGCAGCATCATCGACACCGACAAAATGGTCGCCAACGGGTTGGCAATGCCTTTGCCCGCGATGTCCGGCGCCGAGCCGTGGCACGGCTCGTACATGCCCTTGTTGTTGGTGTCCAGGGACGCCGACGGCAGCATGCCAATGGAGCCGGTGAGCATCGACGCCTGGTCGGACAGGATGTCGCCGAACATGTTGTCGGTGACGATCACGTCGAACTGCTTCGGTGCGCGCACCAGTTGCATGGCGGCGTTGTCGACGTACATATGGCTCAGTTCGACTTCAGGATAATCCTTGGCCACCTGCTCGACCACTTCGCGCCACAGCTGGCTGGAAGCCAGTACGTTGGCCTTGTCCACCGAGCACAGCTTCTTGCCGCGCACCATGGCCATGTCGAAGCCGACACGGGCGATGCGGCGGATTTCGCTTTCGCTGTACGGCAGGGTGTCGTAGGACTGACGCTCGCCGTTTTCCAGGGTACGGGTACCGCGTGGTGCGCCGAAGTAGATGCCGCCGGTCAGTTCGCGAACGATCAGGATGTCCAGCCCGGCAACGATTTCCGGCTTCAGGCTGGAAGCCTCGGCCAGTTGCGGGTACAGGATCGCCGGACGCAGGTTGCCGAACAGGCCCAGTTGCGCACGGATTTTCAGCAGGCCACGCTCAGGGCGGATGTCACGTTCGATGGCATCCCATTTCGGACCGCCAACAGCGCCCAGCAACACGGCGTCGGCCGCGCGGGCACGTTC
Organism: Pseudomonas sp. GM49; assembly: GCF_000282355.1. Classification (GTDB taxonomy): domain Bacteria; phylum Pseudomonadota; class Gammaproteobacteria; order Pseudomonadales; family Pseudomonadaceae; genus Aquipseudomonas. The sequence goes on along the minus strand of NZ_AKJL01000136.1, from coordinate 24,924 downwards.
CAGAGTCTCGTCAGCCAGCGGCACGCCGTGTTTGTCGATGGCGGCGCCGCCGATCACGTCGTGGCTCAGTTCGAAGCCCAAAGCAAATTTGTCGCTGGCCAACTCCAGAACCTTGACCGCTTCGGCCATGATTTCCGGGCCAATACCGTCACCTGGGAGAATCAGAATCTGCTTGCTCATGCTTTCCTCATGTCATCAGTCGGTGCGCCCAAGGGCGCTCCCGGAAAAATTCTATCGCTCGGCGATCAGCACCAGCACATCGGTGCTGAACGAACCATCGGCCTCAATCTCAAAATATTCGCGTACTTCATTGCCCATCGACTGCTGCAACTCGCGGATCGCCGCGCGCATCACTTGCGGTGTGCGCATGCGCTCGACCCAGCTGTTGTACTCCAGGCGCAAGCGCTGACGGGTGGTACTGCGCGTATGCAGACCCGCCTCGCTGACCTGGCGTAACCACTCGCCGGCGGAATAATCGCGCACATGGCTGGTGTCGCGCAGCACTTCGACGCTTTGCAGGTAAGTGTCGAACAGCGGGCTACCCGGTGACAACACGTCGACGAATGCCGCCACACCGCCCGGCTTCAGCACTCGACGCACTTCCCGCAGAGCCACGCCCAGATCGCTCCAATGGTGCGCCGAATAACGGCTGAAGACGAAATCAAACTCGCCATCGGCGAACGGCAGACGCTCGGCGGCGCCGTTGACCGTGGACACATTGTTCAAGCCGCGATCAACCGCAGCGCTGGCGACCACATCGAGCATCTGCTGCGACAGGTCGTAAGCCACCACCTCTTTCACCAATGAGGCTACGTGAAAGCTCACGTGGCCTGCGCCGCAACCGAGGTCCAGCACCCGGGCATCGCCCTGCCCCGCCAGTTCAGCCTGTAGCAGTGCGAATTCAGTGCCTTGAGCGTGAACGGTGCTGCTCAGGTAGGCCGCGGCCTGTTCGCCGAATTGCTTCTGGACTACCTGGGTGTGCTGGGCGGTGCTGGTCATGCGGACTTCCTTTTTGGGGGTGAGTCTTGGGGTGTCTGTTCTGGCCTCATCGCGAGCAAGCTCGCTCCCACAGGTTTTGTGAACGCCGCAAATCCAATGTGGGAGCGAGCTTGCTCGCGATGGCGTCATCACGCCTTACGCAAAATCAAGCGTCGCGAAACAACCAAGGCTGGCTAGCACGGTGTTTGGCCTCAAACGCCGCAATCGCATCGCCGTCCTGCAACGTCAGGCCGATATCGTCCAGACCGTTCAACAGGCAATGTTTGCGAAACGCATCAATTTCAAAGCTCAACACCTTGCCATCCGGACGGGTCACGGTCTGGGCTTGCAGATCGACCTGCAACTGGTAGCCCGGATTGGCCTCGACCTGCTGGAACAGTTCGTCGACTTCGGCATCGCTCAAGATGATCGGCAGCAAGCCATTCTTGAAGCTGTTGTTGAAGAAGATGTCGGCGTAGCTCGGCGCGATGATGCTGCGGAAACCGTATTCTTCCAGCGCCCACGGCGCGTGTTCACGGCTGGAGCCGCAACCGAAGTTCTCGCGGGCCAGCAACACGCTTGCGCCCTGGTAACGTTCGGCGTTGAGGACGAAGTCCTTGTTCAGCGGGCGCCTGGAGTTGTCCTGATAGGGCTGGCCCACATCCAGGTAGCGCCATTCATCGAACAGGTTAGGGCCGAAACCCGTGCGCTTGATCGACTTCAGGAACTGCTTAGGGATGATCTGGTCGGTGTCGACGTTGGCACGATCCAAAGGCGCGACAAGTCCAGTGTGCCGGGTAAATGCTCTCATGATTACTGCTCTCCCTGGATCATTTCACGGACGTCGACGAAGCGACCGTTCACAGCGGCGGCCGCGGCCATGGCCGGGCTGACGAGGTGGGTACGGCCACCGGCGCCCTGACGGCCTTCGAAGTTGCGGTTGGAGGTCGATGCGCAATGCTCGCCGGACTCCAAACGGTCCGGGTTCATCGCCAGGCACATCGAGCAACCCGGCTCACGCCATTCGAAACCGGCTTCGAGGAAAATCTTGTCCAGGCCTTCCGATTCGGCCTGCGCCTTCACCAGACCCGAGCCAGGCACCACGATGGCCTGCTTGATGGTCGAGGCCACTTTGCGGCCCTTGGCGATCACGGCCGCGGCACGCAGGTCTTCGATCCGCGAGTTGGTGCAGGAACCGATGAACACGCGGTCGAGCTGAATGTCGGTAATCGCCTGGTTGGCGGTCAAACCCATGTATTTCAAGGCACGGACGATGGAGTCGCGCTTGACCAGGTCCATTTCCTTCGCAGGATCCGGCACGTTCTGATCGACCGCCAACACCATTTCCGGCGAGGTGCCCCAGCTGACTTGCGGCTTGATCTGGGTCGCATCGAGCTCGACAACCGTGTCGAACACGGCATCGGCGTCGGACACCAGGTCTTTCCAGGCTTCGACGGCCAGATCCCATTCCGCGCCTTTCGGAGCGAATGGACGGCCCTTGACGTAAGCCACGGTTTTTTCGTCCGCGGCCACCAGACCTACGCGAGCACCGGCCTCGATGGACATGTTGCAGATGGTCATGCGGCCTTCGACGGACAGGTCGCGAATCGCGCTACCGGCGAATTCGATGGCGTGGCCATTACCGCCGGCGGTGCCGATCTTGCCGATCACAGCGAGGACGATGTCCTTGGCGGTCACGCCGAACGGCAATTGGCCTTCGACGCGTACCAGCATGTTTTTCATTTTCTTGGCGACCAGGCACTGGGTGGCGAGCACATGCTCGACCTCGGAAGTGCCGATACCGTGCGCCAATGCGCCGAATGCGCCGTGGGTCGAGGTATGGGAGTCGCCGCAGACCACGGTCATGCCCGGCAAGGTGGCGCCCTGCTCCGGGCCGATGACGTGGACGATGCCTTGGCGAACGTCGTTCATCTTGAACTCGACGATGCCGTATTCATCGCAGTTGTCATCGAGGGTCTGGACTTGCAGGCGCGAAACCTGGTCAACGATAGCGTCGATGCCGCCCTTACGCTCCGGCGTGGTCGGTACGTTGTGGTCCGGGGTCGCGATGTTGGCATCGATGCGCCATGGCTTGCGCCCGGCCAGACGCAGGCCTTCGAAGGCTTGCGGCGAGGTCACTTCGTGGATGATGTGACGATCGATGTAGATCAGCGCGGAGCCATCGTCGCGCTGCTTGACCAAATGCGAATCCCAGAGCTTGTCGTAGAGCGTTTTGCCGGCCATCAGACGGTTTCCTCATCAGCTTGTTTCTATGCCCCGGGCCTTGATTGGCTCAATAACCCCTTGGCTTGTGAGGCTGATCCTATGGGGTTACATTAAATAACTCAAATTCATATTTTTTATGCTTTGGATAACCAACTGGAATGCAGCCATGGACCTCGCCAACCTCAATGCTTTTATTGCCATTGCCGAGACAGGAAGTTTCTCTGGTGCCGGTGAACGACTGCACCTGACCCAACCGGCCATCAGCAAACGCATCGCCGGGCTGGAGCAGCAGTTGAAGGTGCGGCTGTTTGATCGCCTGGGTCGGGAAGTCGGCCTGACCGAGGCCGGACGCGCCCTGCTGCCGCGGGCTTATCAGATTCTGAATGTGCTGGATGATACGCGTCGCGCCTTGACTAACCTCACAGGCGAAGTGACCGGCCGTCTGACCCTGGCGACCAGTCACCACATCGGCCTGCACCGCTTGCCACCCTTGTTAAGGGAATTCACCCGACGTTACCCACAAGTGGCGCTGGATATCCAATTCCTCGATTCGGAAGTGGCCTACGAGGAAATTCTCCATGGCCGCGCCGAACTGGCAGTCATCACCCTCGCACCGGAACCCCATGCGCTGGTCAAGGCCACCCCGGTGTGGGACGACCCGCTGGATTTCGTGGTCGCCCCAGAGCATTCACTGCTCAACAACGGCAAAGTCAGCCTGTCGGACATCGCCCGACACCCGGCGGTATTCCCCGGCGGCAACACTTTTACCCACCACATCGTGCAGCGGCTGTTCGAGGCCCAGGGCCTGACGCCAAACATTGCCATGAGCACCAACTACCTGGAAACCATCAAGATGATGGTCTCTATCGGCCTGGCCTGGAGTGTTTTACCGCGCACCATGCTCGATGACCAAGTGGCACGCATACCTTTACCGGGCATACAGCTCACTCGCCAGCTAGGCTATATCCTGCACACGGAAAGGACGCTGTCGAATGCTGCGCGGGCCTTCATGGCCTTACTGGACGCTCAACTCGATCTGCCAGGGACTCAAGGCTGACTTGTGCTACTCCTGTAAAGCCGCGAATTCCTGCAATAAACGCCCAAACTCAGCCTAAGGCTTGCCAATGCCGAAATCTGTTGATCGTATTCCGCCGATGCCACGTATTCAGGCGATTGACCCAAAAAGCTCCGAGCAGAGCTGGGAAAGTGCACCGCAATTGCTGGCCGCACTCAACGGCGCGCGCCTGGGCGCCTGGTATTGGGACATCGAGCGCGGGCAGATCAGCTGGTCCCGGGGCACGCAGGCGCTGTTCGGCTTCGATCCCCGGCAACCGCTGCCACAGGATCTGGAATACCTCGACCTGCTGCCCCCGGAAGATCGCGCCAAGGCCGTTCGCGCGTTTCACGCGGTCATCGCAGGCGCGCCACTGGAGCAAGCGATGCATCACCGCATCCGCTGGCCCGATGGCAGCCTGCACTGGCTGGAAATCAACGGCAGCCTGTTGCCGGACAAGCACGGCAGGCCACGGATGATCGGTGTAATCCGCGAGATTACCCACCAGCGTCAGCGCGAACAGGCGCTGAGCAGCTCGGAAAAACGCTTTGCCACCCTGTTTCACCTGTGCCCGAACATGGTTCTGCTGACCCGCCAGGAAGACGGCCTGATTTCCGAAGCCAACCAGTATTTCGAAAGCCTGTTCGGTTGGCCGGTGCAAAACGCGATCGGCCGCACCACGCTTGAACTGGGCCTTTGGGTGCATCCCGAGCAACGGGCCGAACTGGTCAAGGCCACCAAAGCCAAAGGCGACCTGGTCAGCATGGAAGTGCAGTTTCGCGCCAGCAATGGCCAGATCCACGACGGCATCCTCAGTGCGCAAAAAGTCGAACTCGAAGGTCAGCCCTATCTACTGAGCACGTTCCTTGACACCACCGAACGCAAAATCGCCGAACATGCCCTCAAGGACAGCCAGGAACGCCTCGACCTGGCCCTGGACTCGGCACAACTCGGTACCTGGGACTGGCACATTCCCAGCGGCATGCTCTACGGATCGGCACGGGCCGCCCAATTGCACGGCCTGGACGCCAAACCCTTTCACGAATCCTTCGACGAGTTCTTCGAAGGCGTGCCCGGCGAAGAACGTGACACCATGCGCGACGCTTACCGCAGCCTGCGTGAAGGTCCGGCCGGCAACTATCAATTGACCTACCGCGTGCAATTGCCCGATGGCAGCTCACGTTACCTGGAAAGCCGCGCCCGCCTCTACCGCGATGAAAACGGCGTGCCGGTGCGCATGGCCGGCACATTGCTCGACATCACAGACCAGGTAGAGCGCGAACAACGGCTGGTGGCCTCCGAAGAAAAATTCGCCACGCTGTTCCAGGTCAGCCCCGATCCGATCTGCGTCACCCACCAGGACAGCGGCCAGTTCATTGAAATCAACTCCAGCTTCACCCAGACCTTCGGCTGGAGTACTGCCGATGTGATTGGCCGCAGCGCCGACGAAATCGGCCTGTGGGACGCTTCGGCGAAAAGCCTGCGACGGATCGAACAAGTGATCCGCGAGCAAGGCCTGAACAACGTGGCCATTCTGGTCCAGCACAAGGACGGACAGGTCCTGACGTGCGTGATTTCCAGCCGCCAGATCAGCGTCGGCGACCAGCCCTGCATCGTCACCACCCTGCGCGACATCACCCAGCAACAGCGCTCGGAAGCGGCGCTCAAGGCCAGTGAAGAGAAATTCGCCAAGGCCTTCCACTCCAGCCCCGACGCCATCACCATCACCGAGCGCGACACCGGACGCTATCTGGAGGTCAACGACGGTTTCTGCCGCCTGACCGGTTATCGCGCCGAGGAAGTGGTGGGCCGCACGGTGTATCAGGTGGGGATTTGGGCGGAAGAAAAACAACGCTCGGCGCTACTGGCCGAATTGCAGATCAAGGGTCGGGTTCATCACCAGGAAATGCTCGGGCGCAACAAGAACGGCGAACTGCTCACCGTCGAAGTCTCGGTGGAGCCGATCACCCTCAACGAAACCGCCTGCCTGCTGCTGACTGCGCGAGACGTCAGCCTGCTGAAAAACGCCGAAGCGCAGATCCGCCACCTGGCCTACCACGATCCACTGACCAACCTGCCCAACCGGGCGCTACTGATGGATCGGCTCAGCCAGCAGATCGCCCTGCTCAAACGGCATAACCTGCGTGGCGCGCTGATGTTCCTCGACCTCGACCACTTCAAGCACATCAACGACTCCCTCGGGCACCCGGTGGGCGATACCGTGCTGAAAATCATCACCGCGCGCCTGGAGGCCAGCGTGCGCATGGAGGACACCGTTGCGCGCCTGGGCGGTGACGAATTCGTGGTGCTGCTCAGCGGTCTCGAAGGCTCGCGCAGCGAGGTCAGCGATCAGGTTCGCGAACTGGCCGACACCATCCGCGAGCTGCTGTCCGAACCGATGTTCCTCGACGGCCAGCGCCTGCAAGTGACGCCAAGCATCGGCATTGCGCTGATCCCCGATCACGGTTCGACCCCGACCGACCTGCTCAAGCGCGCCGACATCGCGCTCTATCGCGCCAAGGACTCGGGCCGCAATACCGCGCAGATGTACCACAACACCATGCAGAAGGCTGCGAGCGAACGCCTGCGCATGGAAACCGACTTGCGTCTGGCGCTTTCCCGGGGTGAATTTCACGTGCATTACCAACCCCAGGTCGATGCCCGGGGCGACCGCATCGTCGGCGCCGAGGCCCTGGTGCGCTGGAATCATCCGCAGCTCGGCGCGCAGTCACCCACCGAGTTCATCAAGGTGCTGGAAGACAGCGGACTGATTCTGGAGGTCGGCAACTGGATCCTCGACGAAGCCTGCCAGGCATTCAAACAGTTGATCGACGACGGCCTGGTGAATCCGTACAAATTCAGCTTGTGCGTGAACATCAGCCCGCGCCAGTTCCGTCAGAATGACTTCGTCGAACGCGTCGAAAACAGCCTGTCCAGCTATGGCCTGCCCTGCTCACTGTTGAAGCTGGAAATCACCGAAGGCATCGTCATCCAGAACCTGGAAGACACTATCAGCAAAATGCGCCGCCTGAAAAAACTCGGAGTGAGCTTCGCCATGGACGACTTCGGCACCGGCTATTCCTCGCTGACCTACCTCAAGCGCTTGCCGGTCGATACCCTGAAAATCGACAAGTCGTTCATCCGCGACGCCACCAGCGACCCCAACGACGCCGAGATCATCCGCGCCATCGTCGCCATGGCCCACAGCCTGGACTTGAAGGTGATTGCCGAAGGGGTGGAAACAGCGGAGCAACTGGAGTTCTTGCAGGGGTTGGAGTGTCACTTCTACCAAGGGTATTTGCACAGTCAGCCGTTGCCGGTGGAAGAGTTTCAAAAACTCCTGAAATAACCCACCCCTGTAGCAGCTGGCGAAGCCAGCTGCTACAGGGCATGCGTAAAATAAAAAAGGGCGCTGCAAGGGCGCCCTTTTTGTTGCTCTGGCTTAGTGTTGCAGAGCCGGTTTCTGCGTCCCGTTGATCGGGATGCGCTTGGCTTTCGCCTCTTCCGGAATCACCCGCAGCAGGTCGATACTCAACAGACCGTTGCTCAGGCCGGCAGCCTTGATTTCGATGTGGTCCGCCAGACGGAAGGACAGTTTGAAGGCACGTTGCGCAATGCCCTGATACAGATAAGTGACGTCTTCGTTCGCGTCGCGTTTACCGCCACTGATGGTCAGCACACCTTTCTCGACTTCGAGCTCCAGGTCTTCTTCCTGGAAACCAGCCGCTGCGATGACAATACGGTACTGGTCGTCGCCGTGTTTTTCCACGTTATAGGGTGGATAGCTGCTGCCTGGCTCGTTGCGCAGGGCGGTCTCGAACAGATCGTTGAAACGGTCGAAACCTACCGAGGAACGGAACAGTGGGGCCAGGGAAAATGTAGTAGCCATGATTCAAATCTCCTGAAAACAATCAGCAAGGTTTTTTGTCTCCGCGACCCGAATTCGGCATCGCGTAATCCTTAGATAGGGACCGCTGATTGCATTTCAAGAGATTATTTTCTGCTTTTTAAAAAAAGAGTTTCAGGCCGCTTCTGCCACCGGCAGCCCCAGTAAACGCGAGACGTTATCCAGCTCGGTCTCACGGCGCAGCACGGTAAACAGCTCCACCGCCTCGGGATAATTGCGGGTCAGCATCGCCAGCCATTGTTTCAGGCGACCCGGCGATTGGCGGGGTGTCATCTGCGCCTTGGCTTGCAACCAGAAGTCCTGGATCAGCGGCAGCAGTTCGTTCCAGGTCATCTCCACGACCTCTTCACCGGCCCGGGCAGCGGCGATCTGCCGGGCCAGATCCGGACGCGAAACCAGGCCGCGACCGAGCATGATGTCTTCCACACCACTGATCTCGCGGCAACGACGCCAGTCCTCGACGCTCCAGATATCACCATTGGCGAACACCGGCACCTTGACCACGTCCTGTACGCGCGGGATCCACTCCCAGTGCGCCGGCGGCTTGTAGCCGTCGACCTTGGTCCGCGCATGCACCACGATGTGCTCGGCACCGCCTTCGGCCAGGGCCGTGGCACACACCAGCGAACCGTCCGGGCTGTCGAAGCCCAGGCGCATCTTGGCGGTGACCGGAATGTGTGCAGGGACGGCACGACGGACGTGCTCGACGATCTGGTTGAGCAGCTCGGGTTCCTTGAGCAGTACCGCGCCACCACGGGATTTGTTGACGGTCTTGGCCGGACAGCCGAAATTCAGGTCGATCACTTCGGAACCCAGCTCGCAGGCCAGTGCGGCATTTTCTGCCAGGCACACCGGATCGGAACCGAGCAATTGCACACGCAGCGGCACACCGGAGGCCGTCCGGGCACCGTTGAGCAACTCCGGGCCGAACTTGTGGAAATAGGCAGGTGTCAGCAACTGGTCGTTGACCCGAATGAACTCGGTTACACACCAGTCAATACCACCCACGCGGGTCAGCACATCGCGCAGGATGTCGTCGACCAACCCCTCCATGGGCGCCAAAGCAATTTGCATGAAAAACACACTCGAGGAAAAACGTGCGGCAGTTTACTGGTTTCAGCAGGACTCTGCAGAACATCGCAGATCCATTGTGGGAGCGGGCTTGCTCCCACATGAGATCAGGGTTGCACCAACTCCTGCACCTGGATCGCCGGGCCATAGCCCTCGATGAACTCGGCCGGCATGCGCTTGGGCTTGCCCGTGGACAGTTCGATGCAGACGAAAGTGGTCTGCGCCCGCAGCAACGTCGAATTATCGCTGGGGCGCTTCAACTGGAAGTGCCGGGTCATTTTCAGACGCTGGTCCCAATCGACGATCCAGGTCGCCAATTGCAGCTCATCGCCCTCATAGGCTGCCGCCAGGTAATCGATCTCGTGGCGCACCACCGCCATCGCCCGGTCCAGCCTCCGGTATTCGACCAGATCCAGGCCAAGACGCTGGGAGTGGCGCCAGGCACAGCGTTCGAGCCAGGTCACGTAGACCGCATTGTTCGCGTGCCCCAACCCGTCGATGTCCTCGGCGTCCACTTGTAGATCAATGATAAATGGCGTTTCCCGATCCCAGCCCATGCCCCACTCCCGGTCATATAGATTCGACCGGGGCAGTGTAACGGATGCTCAAGCCGATTGGCGCGATTGCAGTCGGCGACCGGCCAGCAGTGATAACACACCATCAATCACCCGAGGGTCAGCCAGCACCCGCTGATGCCCACCCTCCTGCAGGCGCAGCAAACGACTGTCGAACCAGGCTTCGTGGATCAGCTGGGATTCCTTCACAGAGACAAGGTTGTCGTCTTCAGCGTGGACAATCAGGCCGGGAATGTCGAGTTGATAGTGCGCAACATCCAGCGTCGCGGCTCGCATGCCGACGTCTTGCTCGACCTGGCGAATGAACGCCGAGCGGGCCTTCGGTGGCAGCCCGACATAACGGGCGAAACCACGCAACACGCCGAGAATCCGCGCCGGTGCGGCAATGGTGACCAGAGTTTCGGTGCGCAAGCCCAACTGGACCGCGAGCATGGCACTGGCGCCGCCCATGGAGTGGCCGATAACCGCTTGCAGGGGTGGCAATTCGGAAGCCGCTTCAAGCATGGCGCGAGCGAACAGCACCACATTCGCTTCACTGCCCGGTGAGCGACCGTGGGCCGGACCATCCAGGGCCACGACCGAGTAACCGGCATCGACCAACGCCGTGATCAGGCTGGCAAACTGCGTTGGGCGCCCTTCCCAGCCGTGCATCATCATCACAGCCGGGCCTTGCCCCCAGCGCAGGGCCGAAAGGCCAAACCGCAAGGTAATACGCTCGGATCTCGCCAACAGCGGCAGCTCCCAGTCACGGGGTGGCAGATCCCGCGGTGTCATGAAGGCCAGTCGCATTTTGCTAGCGACCAGTTTCGGGGCAAACCAGCCCAAGGTGCCATTAACGCCACGAACCCACTTTAACGCGCTCATCGCATTCTCCTCAGGCCGCAGCCTTCAGGTCAACGCACTGCCGATTTGGCGGCGCGCAGTAATCGATCGGACAACTCTCCCGGCCCCAGCGCCCGCGCCAGAGCCAGCCCACCCACCATCAAGGCCATATCGGCCAAGGCTTTTTCGGTGTCTTCAGGACTGGCCGCCAACTGCGCGACCATCAATTCCACATGCTCATTCAGAGCGACACGAAACGCTTCCGGCAGCCGCCCCAGTTCGCCGACCGATGCCGGGATCGGACAGGCTGATTCGGAGGAATCACGGTGCTTGCGCGACAGATAAAACGCTGCCACCAGAGCGCGACGCTCTTCGCCGGTCAACTCCGCGTCCATGTCGGCAATCAGGTCGCGGCGGTGACCGAGCAATTGCTTGAACGCCTCGAGCATCATCGCGTCCTTGCTTTCGAAGTGTGCGTAGAAGCCGCCGACCGTCAGGCCCGCCGCGCCCATCACTTCGCCCACACTGGGTTCGGCCGGGCCGCGCTGAATCAGCGCTGCGCTGGCAGCCTTGAGGATGCGTTCGCGGGTTTGAGCTTTTTTATCGTTCATCGTTGTCTCCGAATATTACGATTGAAATATTATTCTCATAATAAATTTTAGCAAGTCATGAGTGTGACCGCTGGTCTGAAGAACAGTTTTTTTGGAAATGGAGGAATTTGGCCAAACGCCAGACAAACAAAAGGGCCATTCAATAATTGAATGACCCTTATAAAATCCCGCAGAGCGGGTAATCGTGGCGTCCCCTAGGGGACTCGAACCCCTGTTACCGCCGTGAAAGGGCGGTGTCCTAGGCCACTAGACGAAGGGGACACAAACCCTTCTATACAACTGATCAGTGCTGAGAGCTGATCGTTTCAAGGCCGGTGTGGCCAGACCTTGAACTGTAAAATTGGTGGAGCTAAGCGGGATCGAACCGCTGACCTCCTGCATGCCATGCAGGCGCTCTCCCAGCTGAGCTATAGCCCCGGATTTTTCGCCTCGCGGCGGAGCGACATCTTGCAACATCGCTTCTGTAAAACTGGCGTCCCCTAGGGGACTCGAACCCCTGTTACCGCCGTGAAAGGGCGGTGTCCTAGGCCACTAGACGAAGGGGACGCAAACCCTTCTATACAACAGATCAACGCTGAGTGTTGATCGCTTCAAGGCCGGTGTGGCCAGACCTTGAAGTGTAAATTGGTGGAGCTAGACGGGATCGAACCGTCGACCTCTTGCATGCCATGCAAGCGCTCTCCCAGCTGAGCTATAGCCCCTCATCGTTGATGTCATCGCTGAGGACGGGGCGAATCTTAAGGGTGTATCGAAAGCCTGTCAAACTTATTTTTCAAAAAATTTAAAATTTTTTGCCGACATAACAATCACTTACCGCCCTCCCCCCGTAAATCCGGGGCATATCCGCCCCTGTAGCAGCTGCCGCAGCGCCCGTGATTCGGACACTCCGTCCTTTCAGACAGATTGCGTCAAGGCCATCGGGGCCGCTTCGCAGCCCAACGCAGCCTGCGGCAGCTGCTACTGGGTAACGGTGGGAATCAGGCGATAGCGCCCAACAGCTTTTCCCACTCTTTGTTTTCTTTCTTCGACACACCGCCCAACAGGTCGATGGCCTGGCGCAGACGGAAACGGGTCAGGTCCGGCCCGAGAATTTCCATCGCATCAAGCACCGACACCGAGCTGGCCTGCCCAGTGATCGCGGCGAACATCAGCGGCATCGCATCACGCAGCTTCAGCTCAAGGGATTCGACCACCGCCTGGATGGTCGCGGTGATGCTGTCCTTCTCCCACTGACGCAGGCTTTCGAGCTTCCACAGGATCAACTGCATCAGTTGACGAACCTGATCGCCCGAGAGCTTCTTGGATTCGAACAACTTGGCATCCGGGTTGACGCCACCGGCAAAGAAGAACCCGGCCAGCGGTGCAACCTGGCTGAAGGTTTCGACCCGGCCCTGCACGTGCGGAGCGATCTTCATCATGTATTCGGAATTGAACGCCCACTTCTGCACGCGCGCAGCGAACTCTTCCACCGGCAGGTCACGCAGCCATTGGCCGTTGAGCCACGACAGCTTCTCGATGTCGAAGATCGGCCCGCCGAGGGAGACGCGCTTCAGGTCGAAGTTGTCGACCATCTCCTGCAACGAGAACTTCTCGCGCTCGTCCGGCATCGACCAGCCCATGCGCCCCAGGTAGTTGAGCATTGCTTCAGGCATGAAGCCCATGCGCTCGTAGAACGTCACCGACGTCGGGTTCTTGCGCTTGGACAGCTTGCTCTTGTCCGGGTTACGCAGCAGCGGCATGTAGCACAGTTCCGGTTGCTCCCAGCCGAAGTACTCGTACAGCAGGATCAGCTTCGGTGCCGATGGCAGCCATTCTTCGCCGCGCAATACGTGGGTGATGCCCATCAGGTGATCGTCGACCACGTTGGCCAGGAAGTACGTCGGCAGGCCGTCGGTCTTCATCAGGACTTGCATGTCCATGCGGTCCCACGGGATTTCAACGTCGCCACGCAGCATGTCCGGCACCACGCAGACGCCTTCGCTCGGTACTTTCATGCGGATAACGTGCGGCTCGCCGGCCGCCAGGCGGCGGGCAACTTCTTCCTTGGACAGCAGCAGCGCGCGGCCGTCGTAACGCGGGGTTTCGCCGCGAGCCATCTGCTCGGCGCGCATCTGGTCCAGCTCTTCGGCGGTGCAGAAGCACGGGAAGGCGTGACCGAGCTCCACAAGCTGCTGGCAATACTTCTGGTAGATATCGCCACGCTCGCTTTGACGGTATGGACCGTGCGGGCCGCCGACGTCCGGGCCTTCGCTCCAGTCGATCCCCAGCCAGCGCAAGGCGTCGAAAATCTGCTGTTCGGACTCGCGGGTCGAACGCAGCTGGTCGGTGTCTTCGATCCGCAGGATGAACTCACCGCCGTGCTGCTTGGCAAAGCAGTAGTTGAACAAGGCGATGTAGGCGGTACCTACGTGGGGATCCCCGGTAGGCGATGGCGCGATGCGAGTGCGGACGGTGGTCATGGCATGTCTCGAAAAGATAAAAAGCGAAGTTCAAAGCGAACTTCAAACAAGAGCCGAATGGTAACAGGCGACACAGGCCACGCTCCAGTGAACAGGGCATTTAAGCCAAGGTTGCGTCTGTAACGCCCGTATGGCGCGGTGAATGGCCGAATCTCGGCCGATGGCATTTACCGTTTATCGGCTGTATGCCAGATTTGCCTGCTGATAACTTCCCTTACAATTTCTCGACTACAGTTTGCCTCATGCCTGCCCAACTCAAGCGTCGCCTCTTCACGTTCCTGCTGGTTGTCCTGTTGATTGCCGGGGGCCTGTTTGCCCATTGGATCTTCAAGGGGCGCTTTTATGAAAGCACCGACAACGCTTATGTCCAGGGCGAGATCACCCGTGTGTCGAGCCAGTTGGGGGCGCGCATCGATCAGGTACTGGTGCAGGACAACCAGCATGTCGAGAAAGGCCAGTTGCTGATCAAACTCGAAGTCGACGACTTCCGCCTCGCTGTCGACCGCGCCAATGCCGCCCTGGCCACCCGCCAGGCCGAGCGTCTGCAAGCCCAGAGCAAACTGACCCAGCAGGCCAGCCTGATTGCCGCCAGTGAAGCGCAAGTCGCGTCCAGCCAGGCCAGTCTGGGGCGCTCGCAGATCGACCTGACCCGCGCCGAGACCTTGCGCAAACCCGGTTACGTGTCGGAAGAACGGGTAACCACCCTGTCCGCCGACAATCACATTGCCCGCTCGCAAGTGGCCAAGGCCCAGGCCGACGCGCAAAGTCAGCGCCAGCAGGTCAACGCACTGAGCGCCGAGATCAAACGCCTCGACGCGCAGATCGCCAACGCAAAAACCGACCTCGCCCAGGCCGAATTGAACCTGACCCGCAGCGAAATCCACGCGCCCATCAGCGGCCTGATCGGCCAGCGCGCAGCCCGCGAAGGCCAATACGTGCAGGCCGGCGCTTACCTGTTGTCGATCGTGCCGGACGAAGACATCTGGATTCAGGCCAATTTCAAGGAAACCCAGATTGGCCACATGCAGCCCGGCCAGGAAGCCGAACTGACCTTCGACGCCTACAGCGACACCCCGATCAAAGCCCGGGTCGACAGCCTGTTCGCCGCTTCGGGGGCGCAGTTCAGCCTGTTGCCGCCGGACAATGCCACGGGCAACTTCACCAAAGTCGTACAACGGATTCCGGTAAAACTGACCTTCGCCGCGGACAACCCGTTGCGCGGCAAGATTCGTCCGGGCATGTCGGTCACCGCCAAGGTGAACATCAAGGACACCCCTGAAGATGTCACCCCCAAAGTGAGCCACAAAGACACCCCTGGCGATGACCAGTGATCAACTGATCCGCCCGGTCGGCGAACCGACCCGGCGCGACTGGATCGCGGTGATGAGCGTGATGCTCGGCGCGTTCATGGCGGTGCTGGACATCCAGATCACCAACTCCTCGCTCAAGGACATCCAGGGCGCGCTGTCGGCGACCCTGGAAGAAGGTTCGTGGATCTCCACCTCGTACCTGGTGGCAGAAATCATCATGATCCCGCTCACCGCCTGGCTCGTGCAGTTGCTGTCGGCCCGGCGTCTGGCAGTGTGGGTGTCCCTCGGTTTCCTGGCCGCGTCCCTGCTCTGTTCCATGGCCTGGAGCCTGGAAAGCATGATCGTGTTCCGCGCCCTGCAGGGTTTTACCGGCGGCGCGCTGATTCCGCTGGCGTTCACCCTGACCCTGATCAAGCTCCCGGAACACCACCGCGCCAAAGGCATGGCCATGTTCGCCATGACCGCCACCTTCGCACCCTCCATCGGCCCGACCCTCGGCGGCTGGCTGACGGAGAACTGGGGCTGGGAATACATTTTCTACATCAACATCCCGCCCGGCCTGATCATGATCGCCGGCCTGATGTACGGTCTGGAGAAAAAAGAAGCGCACTGGGAGTTGCTGAAAAGCACCGACTACGCCGGCATTCTCACCCTCGGTGTCGGGCTTGGTTGTTTGCAGGTGTTCCTGGAGGAAGGCCATCGCAAGGACTGGCTGGAATCCAGCCTGATCGTGACTCTGGGCAGTATCGCGCTGGTCAGCCTGATCACCTTTGTCATCGTGCAGTTTTCCAAACCCAATCCGTTGATCAATCTCGGCATCCTCGGCAACCGCAACTTCGGCTTATCCAGTATTTCCAGTGTCGGGATGGGGGTCGGGCTGTATGGCTCGATCTACCTGCTGCCGCTGTACCTGGCGCAGATCCAGAGCTACAACGCCCTGCAGATTGGCGAAGTGATCATGTGGATGGGGGTGCCGCAGCTGTTTCTGATCCCGCTGGTGCCCAAGCTGATGAAGTTCATCTCGCCGAAATGGCTGTGTACGCTGGGTTTCGGGTTGTTCGGGTTGGCGAGTTTCTCTTCGGGCGTGCTGAACCCGGACTTTGCCGGGCCGCAGTTCAATCAGATCCAGATCATCCGCGCCCTCGGGCAGCCGCTGATCATGGTAACCATCTCGTTGATCGCCACCGCCTACATCCTGCCCCAGGATGCGGGATCGGCCTCGAGCCTGTTCAACATCCTGCGCAACCTCGGCGGCGCCATCGGCATCGCCCTGCTCGCCACGCTGCTGGATGCGCGGACCAAGGTTTACTTTGATTACTTGCGCGAAGCCATCGTGCCGAGCAATCCGCAGGTGGCCGAGCGCATTGCCTCGCTGACCGACCGGTTGGGCAATGAAACGGCAGCACTGGGCAAACTCAGCGAGATCGCCCACCAACAGGCATCGATCATGGCCTACAACGATGCATTTCATTTTGTCGGGATTGCGTTGGGGATCAGCATGCTGGCGGTGTTGCTGACCAGGAAGTTGCCGGCGGGGTTGAAGGCTGGGGAAGCACACTAATTGATACTTGCAGTGCCCTGACCGACCTCATCGCGAGCAAGCTCGCTCCCACATTGGACCGCGTTCGCTGGGCCAACCCGATCAACTGTGGGAGCGAGCTTGCTCGCGATGGCGGCCTGACAGGCACTGCAAATCTCAAACAGTGATCAACCGCTCGCGCAACTTGCCAATCTCATCGCGCATCTGCGCCGCTGCTTCAAATTCCAGATCACGCGCCAACGCATACATCTTCTCTTCCAGGGCCTTGATACGCTTGGCGATCTCACCCGGCGAGCGCAATTCGGCTTCGTATCTGGCGTTCTCTTCGGCCGCCTTGGCCATGCCTTTGCGTTTCTTGCTGCGCGAACCGGGCACCGTGGCACCTTCCATGATGTCGGCAACGTCCTTGAACACGCCTTTGGGCGTGATGCCATTGGCCAGGTTGAACGCGATTTGCTTGTCACGACGACGCTCGGTTTCGCCGATCGCGCGCTCCATGGAGCCTGTGATCCGGTCGGCGTACAGAATCGCCCGGCCATTGAGGTTACGTGCCGCGCGGCCGATGGTCTGAATCAGCGAACGCTCGGAACGCAGGAAGCCTTCCTTGTCGGCATCGAGGATCGCTACCAGCGAAACTTCCGGCATGTCCAGACCTTCACGCAACAGGTTGATCCCCACCAACACATCGAAGGTGCCGAGACGCAGGTCGCGGATGATTTCGACCCGCTCCACGGTGTCGATGTCCGAGTGCAGATAACGCACTCGCACACCGTGATCCGCCAGATAGTCGGTCAAGTCTTCGGCCATGCGCTTGGTCAGCGTCGTGACCAGCACTCGCTCTTCCAGAGCGACACGCTTGGTGATTTCCGACAGCAAGTCGTCGACCTGGGTCAGTGCCGGGCGGATCTCGATTTGCGGGTCCACCAGCCCGGTCGGGCGCACCACCATGTCAATGACGCGCCCGGCGTGCTCGGCTTCATAGTTGCCCGGCGTCGCCGAGACAAAAATCGTCTGCGGACTGATGCTTTCCCATTCATCGAAACGCATCGGCCGATTGTCCAGGGCCGAGGGCAGACGGAAACCGTATTCGACCAGGGTTTCCTTGCGCGAGCGGTCGCCCTTGTACATGGCGCCCACCTGCGGAACGCTGACGTGGGATTCGTCGATCACCAACAAGGCATCCGGCGGCAGATAGTCATAAAGCGTCGGCGGCGGCGCGCCGGCTTCGCGACCGGACAGATAGCGCGAGTAGTTTTCGATGCCGTTGCAGTAACCCAGTTCGAGGATCATCTCCAGGTCGAAACGGGTGCGCTGCTCCAGGCGCTGGGCTTCCACCAGTTTGTTGTTGGAACGCAGGTATTCCAGGCGCTCCTGCAACTCGACCTTGATGCCTTCGACCGCGCCCATCAGGGTTTCCCGTGGCGTCACGTAGTGGCTCTTCGGGTAGAAGGTGAAGCGCGGCAGCTTGCGAATGACTTCGCCGGTCAGCGGATCGAACGCCGACAGGCTTTCCACCTCATCATCGAAAAGCTCGATACGGATCGCTTCAAAATCGGATTCCGCCGGGTGGATATCGATCACATCACCACGCACGCGGAAGGTCGCACGGGCAAAATCCATGTCGTTGCGGGTGTATTGCAGGTCGGCCAGGCGGCGCAGCAACTCACGCTGATCGAGCCGGTCGCCGCGATCCACGTGCAACACCATCTTCAAATAGGTTTCCGGGCTGCCCAGACCGTAGATGCACGACACCGTGGTGACGATGATCGCGTCCTTGCGCTCGAGCAATGCCTTGGTCGCGGACAAACGCATCTGTTCGATGTGATCGTTGATCGAGGCGTCTTTCTCGATGAAGGTGTCCGAGGACGGTACGTAGGCTTCAGGCTGGTAGTAGTCGTAGTAGGAAACGAAATATTCCACCGCGTTGTTCGGGAAGAACGCCTTGAACTCGCCGTACAACTGCGCCGCCAGGGTCTTGTTCGGTGCCAGCACCAGCGTCGGGCGCTGCACCTGGGCGATCACGTTGGCGATACTGAACGTCTTGCCCGAACCGGTCACACCAAGCAGCGTCTGGTGCGCCAGCCCGGCCTCGATACCCTCGACCATCAGGCGGATGGCTTCCGGCTGATCGCCGGCGGGCTCGAATCGGGTGACTAGCTGGAATTCAGACATGAAATACCTCTGGATCACTCTTGCCGGTAAAACCGGCACGAACGAGAAAGACCGCAAACGACCGATGTCGCCCGAAGAAAAAACTGGATTGTGCTCAATGTGGAGCCGATTGCCAGCGCTTTCAAGGCAAACGTCCTACATCACGCAAAACCTTTGCCGACGCCATTCGACTAACGGTCGATAAATAATCGG
Source organism: Pseudomonas sp. GM49 (assembly GCF_000282355.1). Taxonomy (GTDB): domain Bacteria; phylum Pseudomonadota; class Gammaproteobacteria; order Pseudomonadales; family Pseudomonadaceae; genus Aquipseudomonas. The sequence goes on along the minus strand of NZ_AKJL01000136.1, from coordinate 6,007 downwards.
AAAAACTTACCCGAAATGCTGATTCGCCTGTCGCCAGCAATCGCCGATGGCCTCTATACTAGCTCCCCGTTTGTGCACCGCTCTAGTGCATTCGGCTGGAGCGCGACACGTCCCTCCACTCTCCATTCAGAGCCGCCGCAATAATGAGCCTGTTCTCCGCTGTCGAAATGGCACCACGCGATCCAATCCTGGGCCTCAACGAAGCATTCAACGCCGATACCCGGACCAACAAAGTCAACCTGGGGGTCGGTGTTTACTGCAACGAGGAGGGGCGAATTCCACTCCTGCGCGCCGTTGTCGAAGCCGAAACCATTCGCGCCGCTCAACACGTTTCCCGTGGCTACCTGCCAATCGACGGTATCGCCGCCTACGACCAGGCTGTGCAGAAATTGCTGTTCGGCAATGATTCGCCGCTGATCGCTGCCGGCCGTGTAATCACCACACAGGCTGTTGGCGGTACTGGCGCACTGAAAATCGGTGCCGACTTCCTCAAGCAACTGCTGCCGAACGCCGTCGTGGCAATCAGCGACCCGAGCTGGGAAAACCACCGCGCCCTGTTCGAAACCGCCGGTTTCCCGGTGCAGAACTACCGTTACTACGACGCCGCGACCCACGACGTGAATCGTACCGGCATGCTGGAAGACCTGAACGCGCTGCCGAACGGTTCGATCATTGTGCTGCACGCCTGCTGCCACAACCCGACTGGCGTGGACCTGAGCCCGGCGGACTGGAAAAACGTTCTTGAAGTAGTGAAAGCGAAGAACCACGTGCCATTCCTCGACATGGCGTATCAAGGTTTCGGCGATGGCATCGATGAAGACGCCGCTGCCGTGCGCCTGTTCGCCGAGTCGGGCCTGACTTTCTTCGCTTCCAGCTCGTTCTCCAAGTCGTTCTCGCTGTACGGCGAGCGTGTGGGTGCCCTGTCGATCGTCAGCGAATCGAAAGAAGAAAGCGCGCGCGTGCTGTCGCAAGTCAAACGCGTGATCCGCACCAACTACTCCAACCCGCCGACCCACGGTGCCAGCGTTGTCGCTGCGGTGCTGAACAGCCCGGAACTGCGCGCCCAGTGGGAAGCCGAACTGGCCGAAATGCGCCTGCGCATTCGTGGCATGCGGACCCAGATGGTCGACCTGCTGGCACAAAAAGCGCCGCAGCGCGATTTCAGCTTCGTCGGTCGTCAGTGCGGCATGTTCTCGTACTCCGGCCTGACGGTTGAGCAAGTTCACCGTCTGCGCAACGAGTTCGGCATCTACGCCCTGGACACCGGCCGCATCTGCGTGGCTGCGCTGAACCAGAGCAACATCAAGGTTGTGACGGACGCGATTGTCCAAGTCATCTGATAACACCTTGAAATGAAAAACGGGAAGCCTTCGGGCTTCCCGTTTTTATTTGTCTCAGATATTTCCCGATGGGCTGACCAAGCCCTCTAAACTGCACACAAATACAAATGTGGGAGCGGGCTTGCTCGCGAAGACGGCGGCACATTCAGTACTTGTATAAACTGATCCACCGCTTTCGCGAGCAAGCCCGCTCCCACAGGTTATGCGTACACGCTGGAGTTTCCATGAGAGCAGATATGAAAGACGATGACTTGCGTGCCGACCGCGACGAACTGGACTACTACCCACCGCCCCGCACTTCGGGCAAGCGCGGCAGCAGCCTGGTGATGCAAGTGGCAGCCGGGGTATTCCTCGGCGGGCTGGCCCTGTGGCTGGTGCAACTGGCCGCCACCGCGTTGTACGCCAAGCTGTTGATGGGCACCCTGACGTTCGGTGGCTGAACCGCCTCCGTTGAAAGTTGTGCTTCAATGCTTGACTTCCCCTTTTTAATCAGTAAGATACGCGCCATTCCGCGATAGCTCAGTTGGTAGAGCAAGTGACTGTTAATCACTGGGTCCCTGGTTCGAGTCCAGGTCGTGGAGCCAGACAAGCAACATCGAAAAGCCCCTGAATCGAAAGATCAGGGGCTTTTTTGTGGCCGATGAAAAGCCATCTCTTGAAAAGCCGTCCCCTGAAAAGAAAAAAGCCGATCTGTCTATTCAACAGATCGGCCCTTTTCAGTCGCCGTGAACGTCAGACATGTTCACTGCTTTTCGAGTGCAACGACCGTGGCTCTGCCACGCCGTGTTCCGATTCCAGCACCGGAATCTCTTTGCCGTCGCAGTCATGCAGCTTACCGTCGCTGAAATAGTCCCCCTCTCGCAACGCCGCCAGATCCTGATAACGCAGCACCCGTTCGGTACCGGCCGCAAACACCGATTGCTGATCGGAGTTACCGGCGGTGAGATGGTTGAAGGTCAGGTTCAGCACGATGGCCATGATCGCCGAGGAACTGATGCCCGAATGGAAAATGGTCGCGAACCAGCTCGGGAAGTGATCGTAGAAGTTCGGCGCCGCGATCGGGATCATGCCGAAGCCAATCGAGGTGGCGACAATGATCAGATTGACGTTGTTGCGGTAATCGACCTTGGACAAGGTACGAATACCGCTGGCCGCGACAGTACCGAACAGCACGATGCCGGCGCCACCCAGTACTGAGGTCGGTACGGCGGCGATGACCCGCCCCATGAATGGCAACAGGCCAAGGATCACCAGGAACAGACCGCCAGTGGCTACCACGTAGCGGCTCTTGATACCCGTAACCGCCACCAGCCCAACGTTCTGGGCAAAGGCGCTTTGGGTAAAGGAACCGAAGATCGGCGCGAACATGCTCGACAGCATGTCGGCACGCAGACCGTTGCCCAGGCGCTTGGAGTCAACTTTGGTGCCGATGATCTCACCAACAGCCAGAATGTCGGCCGAGGTTTCCACCAGCGTCACCATCACCACGATGCACATCGACAGGATCGCAGCGAAGTGGAAAGTCGGCATGCCAAAGTGGAACGGTGTCGGGAAGCCGAACATCGGGCCCTGGGTGACGGATGAGAAATCCGCCATGCCGAGGAACACCGCGATGATCGTGCCGATCACCATGGCCAGCAAAATCGACAGGCGGGAGATGGTCGCACTGCCGATTTTGCTCAGCAGCAGCACCAGCACCAGCGTCACCGCCGCCAGACCGATGTTCGCCATGCTGCCGAAGTCCGGCGCATGACTGTTACCGCCCATGGCCCAGCGCGCGGCTACCGGCATCAGCGTCAGGCCGATGGTGGTAATCACGATGCCGGTCACCAGCGGCGGAAAGAACCTGGTGATACGCGAGAACACCGGGGTGATCAGCAACCCGATCAGAGACGCCGCTATCACCGCCCCCAACACCGACTGAAACCCGCCCTCCCCGCCACTGCTGACAATCGCCACCATGGTCGCGACGCCGGAGAAGGACACGCCCTGTACCAGCGGCAATTGACAACCAAAAAACGGTAAACCCAGGGTTTGCAGCAGCGTTGCCAGCCCCCCCGCAAACAATGAAGCAGCAATCAACAAACCGATGTCCGCCGGCGAGAGCCCGGCCGCCTGGCCGATGATCAATGGTACCGCGACGATACCGCCATACATGGTCAGAACATGTTGCAGGCCATAAGCCATATTCGCGCCGATCCCTAGGTTTTCGTCCTCGGGCCGTTGGTGTGAAACATGGGGCGTTTTCATGGTAGGGGGTTCCCTGGTTTTTGTTATTCGCACACTGTATTCAATAGTCGTGACAAATGTCTATAGAGTTGTATACAACTTACCAGTCACAAAATGGATACCTGTCCATTTCCGCCTGCCACCCCCATGGCCCCGCCAAAAAACCTTGAAATACTTCCCTCCCTGTCCACCCCCGGGTGCTGACTAGTCTTTTGAATTCCTGGCGACCATCGGTAAGGCCTGCCGCTTCCACATACATATCAAGTATGCATAATGAAGTCATTCGAAATTCAGTATCACAAGGCAAAGAACGCAGCCAACAAACTCAAGCACCAAGGCATCAGCCTCGCGGAGGCAGAACCGGTATTCCATGACGAACGAGCGCTGACCATCGAGGACAACCACCATGAGGAACAACGCTGGATCACCCTGGGGCTGGATGCCAAAGGCCGATTACTGGTCGTCGCGTACACCCACCGCGATCCGAATTTCGTTCGAATCATTTCCGCGCGCATCGCCACCAAAAGCGAGCGCCGTCAGTATCTGGAGGCATGACTGATGAAAGACGAATACGATTTCAGTAACGCCAGGCGCGGGGCCGTAGTGCCCGCCAAAGGCAAGACCCGCATTACCATCATGCTTGATGACGCTGTCATCGAAGCCGCCCGGGCACTGGCAGAACACGAGGGGTACGGCTACCAGACGGCGATCAACAATACGTTGCGCCGGGCCCTGCTCAACGAAGGCAAGAGCGCACAATTGAAACAAACCCTCACCCCTGCCGAACTCAAGGGCCTGGAGCAGAAACTCGCGGAGGCCCTGCGCGAAATTCAACGGGTGATGGAGCCGGGTGTTCGGCCCTGAAACACAAAGGGCCGATCAATCAGATCAGCCCTTTGTGTTGCCCACGTTCAGCCAGCTATTGCGGCGCTGCGATCAATCGTTCCAGAGTCCGCGCCAATTGCGCCTGTTCCGGTACGCGAATGCCGAACTCGCTGTCCAGCAGGCCAATCAATTCCTGCACATCCGTTACCTGCCGCCGCTCGCTATCATGGCCAACCCGGTGAATCGCGAAGCTGCCATTGTTGAGCGTACGCCGCCACCCCTCCCCGGTGCGCGCCACCATCAACTGCTTGACGAAAGTCGACTCGGGGTGGGTCGAGACGTACCAGTTGCCCACAGCAAAGTCGATATCTTCCTGTCGCTGCAGGTCGAAGATGTACATCGCTCGCCATTCACCGGCAACGTTGGCGCGCAGGGTAAAACCGTCGACGTGCAGGTCGATGCGATACGACTCGTGAGGGGTGAGTTGTTCGGCGCGGGAGTCGAGCAACAGGGGCGCGGTCGGTACCATGCCGCCGAAGCCGACGTCGGTGATATAGCGCACGTCATCGATGATGACCAGGCTCAGGCGATGGGTCCGGGCAGTCCAGGCGCCCTCCGGCTGGCCCATCACCACCCGACCGCTGATGGCACGGGCGTCGAAACCCAACGCTTGAAGCAAGGCCAGAAACAGGTTGTTGAGTTCGTAGCAGTAACCGCCACGACCATCGTGCAAGACCTTCTGCTCGATGGACGGCAAGTCGATCAGCACCGGCTCGCCGGATAACGTGGTGAGGTTTTCAAACGGGAAAACGCCGGTATGGCGCAATTGCAGTTGGCGCAAGGTTTCCAGGGTCGGTGCCGGAGGTGCATCGAAACCCAGGCGTCGCAGATACAAAGCACGATCGGTCAGGCGTGGCTCGCTCATCGTTCAATCCTTTTGCACGTTCGCTGCGGATCACTCCGCCGATGGGCGTTATGTATAAGGGATGAACCGGTACGGCCGACAATTGATTTCGCCAATCGCCCAGTGCGGGTCCTACCGATCAGGCTGAATGCCATATCGCGCGATGGCACCGAGTGGCGGTGACGAGTGGCACGGTGAAGACAGTTGCTCCCACAGGGTTCTCGTTTGAACATGGATCGGTGGTCCTCTGCGGCCCAGTGCCGGTCACGGTCAAATCCGTGCCACTTTTCAACCGTCCGGCCCCCACCGCGCGACCCTTCACACCAACATCAGGTGACGACTCATCCCTGGAGACGACCATGATGAACATCAGAATGACTTCGCTGCTCCTGGCTGGATGGTTGTCGGCGATGCCCCTGGCCACGTTTGCGGCGTCCGGCGATGGCTTTAACGCAACCGGTACGACATCGGGCGCAACCCGCAACTCGACCATGCTGCCAGACAACAACAGACCCAGCGTACCCTCGGGCGACAACGCCAGCGGTCGTGGCCCCAGCTCGTCAAGCGGCAGCACCGGCGTCAATGGTCCGGGCAGTGGCGCGGGCGGTGGCACCGGCGCTCCCGGAGGTGGAACCGGTGGCGCTGGCGGCGGGACGGGTAGCTGGACAGGCAAAAGCAGCCGATGACGCGCAGTCATTGGCTGGTTTTT
>NZ_AKJL01000135.1 GCF_000282355.1 Pseudomonas sp. GM49 | reverse complement strand
CCCTCGCCACAGGGGTGAAAAATATGCGCCGGCGCTTTATAGTGGCCGACCTCCGTTTCATCAAGTAGCCGAGCCCCATGTCCGAGCCACGCAAGATCCTCGTCACCAGCGCCCTGCCCTATGCCAATGGTTCGATTCACCTCGGCCATATGCTGGAATACATCCAGACCGATATGTGGGTGCGCTTCCAGAAGCACCGCGGCAATCAATGCATCTATGTCTGCGCCGACGACGCCCACGGTTCGGCGATCATGCTGCGCGCGGAAAAGGAAGGCATCACCCCGGAACAACTGATCGCCAACGTCCAGGCTGAACACAGCGCCGACTTTGCCGAGTTCCTGGTGGACTTCGACAACTTCCACTCCACTCACGCCGAAGAAAACCGTGAGCTGTCGAGCCAGATCTACTTGAAACTGCGTGACGCCGGGCACATTGCCACGCGCTCGATCACCCAGTATTTCGACCCGGAAAAGAAAATGTTCCTGGCCGACCGCTTCATCAAGGGCACCTGCCCGAAATGCGGCACCGAAGACCAGTACGGCGATAACTGCGAAAAATGCGGCGCAACCTACGCACCGACCGACCTGAAGGATCCGAAGTCGGCGATCTCCGGCGCCACCCCGGTGCTCAAGGATTCCCAGCACTTCTTCTTCAAGCTGCCAGACTTCCAGCAAATGCTGCAAACCTGGACCCGCAGCGGCACCCTGCAGGATGCAGTGGCCAACAAGATCGCCGAATGGCTGGATGCTGGCCTGCAACAGTGGGACATCTCCCGTGATGCGCCGTATTTCGGCTTCGAGATTCCCGACGAGCCGGGCAAGTACTTCTACGTGTGGCTGGATGCGCCGATCGGCTACATGGCGAGCTTCAAGAACCTGTGCAACCGCACGCCGGAGCTGGACTTCGACGCGTTCTGGGGCAAGGACTCCACCGCCGAGCTGTACCACTTCATCGGCAAGGACATCGTCAATTTCCACGCCCTGTTCTGGCCAGCCATGCTCGAAGGCGCCGGCTACCGCAAGCCGACCGGGATCAACGTGCATGGCTACCTGACCGTCAACGGCCAGAAAATGTCCAAGTCGCGTGGCACCTTCATCAAGGCCCGGACTTACCTGGATCACCTGTCGCCGGAATACCTGCGCTATTACTACGCGGCCAAGCTGGGCCGTGGCGTCGACGACCTCGATCTGAACCTCGAAGACTTCGTGCAGAAGGTCAACTCCGACCTGGTGGGCAAGGTCGTCAACATCGCCAGCCGTTGCGCCGGCTTCATCAACAAGGGCAATGCCGGTGTGATGGTCGATACCAACGCCGCGCCTGAGCTGACCGAAGCCTTCCTGGCCGCCGCGCCAGGTATCGCCGATGCCTATGAAGCCCGTGACTTCGCCCGCGCCATGCGCGAGATCATGGGCCTGGCCGACCGCGCCAACGCCTGGATCGCCGACAAGGCGCCGTGGTCGTTGAACAAACAGGAAGGCAAACAGGATGAAGTCCAGGCCATCTGCGCCACCGGCGTCAACCTGTTCCGCCAGCTGGTGATCTTCCTCAAGCCAGTGCTGCCGTTGCTGGCCACCGACGCCGAGGCGTTCCTCAACGTTGCGCCGCTGACCTGGAACGACCACGCGACCTTGCTCAGCAACCATCAGTTGAACGAGTTCAAGCCGCTGATGACCCGTATCGACCCGGTCAAGGTGCAAGCCATGACCGACGCGTCGAAAGAAGACCTGACCGCCAGCCAGACCGACACCGGCGAAGCCGCACCTGTCGGCAACGGCGAACTGGCCAAGGATCCGCTGTCGCCGGAAATCGAGTTCGACACCTTTGCCGCCGTCGATTTGCGCGTCGCGCTGATCGTCAAGGCCGAACACGTGGAAGGCGCCGACAAGCTGCTGCGCCTGACCCTGGACATCGGTGACGAGCAACGCAACGTGTTCTCCGGGATCAAGAGCGCCTACCCGGACCCGTCCAAGCTCAATGGTCGCCTGACCATGATGATCGCCAACCTCAAGCCACGGAAAATGAAGTTCGGCATCTCCGAAGGCATGGTGATGGCGGCCGGCCCTGGCGGTGAAGAAATCTACTTGCTCAGCCCTGACAGCGGCGCCAAGCCGGGTCAGCGGATCAAGTAATTTCCCGCGGAAAACCGATCCCACAGTCGTGCCTGGCGCGGCTGTGGGATTTTCATGTCTGGCCCCCCCTCCCGCCTTGCCGGATAATGCCTACTCTTTTTAGAACATCTCCTGTAGGAGCGAGCTCGCTCGCGATGGTCGTTAACGATAAGGCGTGCCCACAGGTTGAACGCGGCGCTCTTGAGTCCATCGCGAGCAGGCTCGCTCCTACAAAACTGTCGGCACGATCATGACCGAAGCAATTCTTACGCTTATCAGCGCCGCCCTGATCAACAACATCGTGTTGCACTGGCCGTTGGCCATCGATCCGCTGTTGGCCGGCCAGCGCCGTCAGGTCCATGCCTTGGGCATTGCGACGACATGCCTGATGCTGGTCGTGGGCATGCTCGGCTACGCGCTCTATCACTGGTTGCTGGTGCCGCTGCAATTGACGCCGCTGCGCCTGTTTTTGTTTCTGCCATTGAGCGTGCTGCTGATCGACCCGTTACTGAAGCTACTGGCGCGGGTGTTTTCGACACTGTCGTTCGAAGGCCTCTGGCCGTTGCTGCTGGGCAACGCAGGCGTGCTCGGCGTGGCCTTGCTCAACGCTCAGGAGGAAAAGGGTTTCTTTCACGCCACAGCCTTGAGCCTTGGTGCAGGGCTGGGCTTCTGGCTGGTGTTGAGCCTGTTCACGGATTTGCGTGAACGCACGGCCGACAGCGATGTTCCCCTGCCCTTTCGCGGCTTGCCGATCAACCTGATCGGTGCCGGCCTGATCGCAGTGGCCTTTCTCGGATTCAGCGGACTGATCAAAACATGAGTCTGATTCAACTCATCGACGCACTCTTGCCGCAAACCCAATGCGGCAAGTGCGGCCACCCCGGGTGCAAGCCCTACGCCGAAGGCATCGCCAACGGCGAGCCGATCAACAAGTGCCCGCCCGGCGGCAATGAAACCATCGCGGCCCTGGCTGAGTTGCTGAAGGTGCCGGTGCTGGAGCTGGACATCACTCGCGGCTCGGCACCTGCGCAGATCGCCTATATTCGCGAAGCCGAGTGTATTGGTTGCACCAAGTGCATTCAGGCCTGTCCGGTCGATGCCATTGTCGGCGCGGCCAAACTGATGCACACGGTGATCATCGATGAGTGCACCGGTTGCGATCTCTGCGTGGCACCGTGCCCGGTGGACTGTATCGAAATGCGCCCGTTGCTGCCGGACACGGTACTGCCCGTTGTCGGGGGCCTGGCCCTCACACCGCAGGCGCGGCAGGCCCGCACCCTCAAGCGCGATCACGCACGGCACCGCTTCGAACAGCGCAATGCCCGCCTGCAGCGTGAGGAGCAACAGAAAATCGCCGAGCGCCAGGCCCGACAGCGAGCCGCGCAACCAGCAGAAGCGGCAGTCGATCCGGTGCAGGCCGCCCTCGAGCGTGTCCGCGCCCAGAAAACTGCCAATGCCGATGCTGCGCTGAAAAAGGCCAAGATCGATGTGGCGATGAGCCGGGCACAGCTGCACAAATCGCTGAAGGCCTTCGGACATCCGCCGACCTTCGAACAGCAATCGCAGCTGATCGCCCTGCAACAACAGTTCGAAGCCGCTGAACAACACCTGGTGCAACTGGAAAGCGCCGCCCCACCCGTTCCTGCACCGACGGTCGCAGCCGTGTCGTCAAATGATGCCGATCTGAAACGGGCCAAGATCCAGTTGGCCATGCGCCGCGCCGAACTCAAGAAGGCACAGGCCAACGAAGCACCGGCGGAACACATCGAAGCCCTGGAGCGCGCACTCGGCGAAGCCGAACGCCAGGTGGACGCCCATGCCGGCCCTTGAAGCGGTTGATGTTCGCCTGCAACAGGCGATGAAACTGGTGCTGTTGGCCACGCTGCCGGGAATACTGGTGGCGTTCTGGCTGTACGGCTGGGGCGTGTTGATCAATCTGGTTCTGGCAGCCGCTGCTGCGCTGGCCGTCGAGGCCGCCGTCGTGCATTGGCGCAAGCGACCGCTGAGGCCGACCCTGAGTGACGGTAGCGCATTGGTCAGTGCCACGTTGCTGGCTCTGGCACTGCCGCCATACTGCCCATGGTGGCTGACCCTCAGTGCAGCCGCTTTGGCGATGATTTTCGGCAAGCACCTGTATGGCGGCGTCGGCACGAATCCCTTCAACCCGGCGATGCTCGGTTTTGCTCTGGTGCTGGTGACCTTCCCCCAACCCATGACCCATTGGCCATCGTCCCATGGCATGGACCTGCTGAGCGGCTTGCAGCAAGTGTTCGGTGTCGGCCATGCGCCGGATGCCTGGGTGCAGGCCACGGCACTGGACAGTCTGCGGATCAACAAAAGCCTGACCATGGATGAACTGTTTGCCGGCAACCCGGCATTCGGCCACTTCGGCGGCCGGGGTGTGGAATGGGTGAACCTGGCGTTTCTGGCTGGCGGAATGTTTCTCCTGCAACGAAGGGTGATCAGCTGGCATGCACCGGTCGGCATGCTGGCCAGCCTGTTCATCATCAGCCTGCTGTGCTGGAACGGGTCGGGCTCCGACTCCCATGGCTCGCCGCTTTTTCACCTGCTTAGCGGCGCGACCATGCTGGGGGCATTCTTCATCATCACCGAACCGGTGTCCGGCGCCAGAAGCCCTGGCGCGAAATTGCTGTTCGGCGTCGGCGTCGGGCTTCTGACTTATCTGATTCGTACCTGGGGCGGCTATCCGGACGGCATCGCCTTCGCCGTGCTGTTGATGAACCTGTGCGTGCCGGCATTGGAGCGGTTCGTGGCGGCCAGACAACAGCCGGAGGCGCAATGAGCCGGACATCAAGCATCGCTCTGCTGGTGCTTTTGGCCGCACTGGGCTTCGGCATGACGTACTTCGTGCAGCTCGGCAGCGCGCCGCGCATTGCAGCCGAACAGCGCCTGATCGACAGCCGTAATCTGCTGGACCTGATCCCGCCAGACAGCTACGACAATCAACCGCTCGAACACCCCATCAGGATCGATGCAACCGCCCTGGCCAACAGCGCCTTGCTCGGTGGTTATCTGGCGACCCGGGCCGATCAACCCGTCGCGGTGTTGCTGCGCAGTCAAACCCTTGGCTACGCCGGTGCCATCGACCTGTTGATCGCTGTCGACGCCAATGGCCGGTTGCTGGGCGTTAAAACCCTCAAACAGTCGGAAACACCAGGACTGGGGGCACGGATCGCCGACTGGCCCAATGCCTGGCTTCAGATTTTTTCCGGTAAATCTCGAACAGATCCCAACGACAGCGGCTGGGCGCTGAAAAAAGATCAGGGGCAGTTCGATCAGATCGCAGGCGCGACCATCACCTCAAGAGCGGTGATCAATGCCGTCCACGATGCCTTGCGCTACTTTGATGAACACCGACAACAACTGCTCGGAAACCCTGCCCATGGATAACTCATCGACTCTGCGCAACGCATTGATGCTGACGCCGCTGATCGGCGCCACCCACTCACTGGTAGCCGCAGTTGGCCTGTGCCTGATGTTCATGGTGGTGACCCAGTTGTTCAGCCTGGCCATGGGCGCCCTGCGATCCCGACTGGTCCCGGCGACCCGCTTGCTGGCGAGCATCCTGTTGGCGGCCACGCTCACCAGTTGCGCGGAACTCATGGCACAGGCCTGGTCGCTGCAATGGCAGCAGCATCTGGGGTTTTATGGCGCCTTGATCGCCTTGCAATGCGTCGTTCTGGAACACACCGGGTTCTTTCAGAACGGCTGGCACCAACGCCTGCGCCTCAATGGCCTGTTTGCCACGCTGATGATCGCACTGGGCCTACTGCGCGAAATTATCGGCAACGGGACACTCGCAAGCCATCTGTCGTGGCTGACCGGCACAACGCAAGCTGACTGGCAAGGCTGGGTGCTGATGGCCGATGGCGGTCTGCGCCTGGCCACATTGGTCCCTGGCGGGTTTATTCTGCTCGGATTGCTGATCGCCGCCTGGCAGGCCTGGCGCCCCACGCCCACACATTGATTGCCTTCGAGGAAACGCACCACCCATGAATGCCGCAAAACGTCTGGAAATATTCCGCAGACTGCACGAGGACAACCCGGAACCAAAGACCGAGCTGGCCTATTCCTCTGCGTTCGAATTGCTGATTGCCGTGATTCTCTCGGCGCAGTCGACCGATGTCGGCGTCAACAAGGCCACAGCCAAACTGTTCCCGGTCGCCAATACCCCGGCAGCGATCCATGCCCTGGGTGTCGAAGGACTGTCGGAGTACATCAAGACCATCGGTCTGTACAACAGCAAAGCGAAAAACGTGATCGAGACCTGTCGCTTGCTGGTCGAGCGCCACGCCGGTGAAGTGCCACAAACCCGCGAAGAGCTGGAGGCGCTGCCCGGTGTCGGCCGCAAAACCGCCAATGTGGTACTCAATACCGCATTTCGTCAGCTGACCATGGCCGTCGACACGCATATTTTCCGGGTCAGCAACCGGACCGGCATTGCTCCCGGCAAGAATGTGGTGGAAGTCGAGAAAAAGCTGATGAAATTCGTGCCCAAGGAGTACCTGCTCGACTCCCATCACTGGCTGATCCTTCACGGCCGCTATGTTTGCCTGGCTCGCAAGCCACGATGCGGAAGCTGCCGGATCGAGGACTTGTGCGAATACAAGCACAAAACCTCCGACGATTGAGGCGCTCTTGGGTTTTTTGAATTATCGATTGAAAAAAACTTTTTTACCCGCCGGGAGATTGTCGATATAAGGAGCGCCAAAGGCCTTCTTAAGCCTGGAGTAATTAAATGAGTACTAGCAATGAGCAATTGGACGTAGAAGACGACTTCACCACCGCCGAAACCGATGACGCTGAGCCGGTGGTTGAAGTAGCGAAAACTAATCTGAGCAAACGCCGCACCATCGACAATCTGCTGGAGGAGCGCCGACTGCAAAAGCAATTGGCCGATTACGATTTTGACTTATGACACCTGAAAGCCTCCCGAAACGGAGGCTTTTTTTCTGGTGGCTGCCCTGGCAGGCGCTCCTTGTCGCGCAGTTACCTCATTACACCAGACCATTGCGTTGTGCCAGTTCGATCAGATCGACCAGAGACCGCGCATTCAGTTTGAGCAACAGACGGGTCTTGTAGGTACTGACGGTTTTATTACTGAGAAACATTCCATCGGCAATCTCTTTGTTGGTTTTTCCTTTAGCCAACTGTTGCAGGACCATCATTTCCCGCCCCGACAATCGATCAACCATATCGGCCTCACTTGCATTCCCCAGACTGCAACGCACGGTATGCAAGGCTTGATTGGGAAAGTAACTGTAGCCTGACAACACTGCCTTTATTGCACTGAGCAACTCCGTCAGGTCTTGTTGCTTGCAGACATAACCGGCCGCACCGGATTGCATGCAACGCATGGAAAAATGCCCCGGCGCCTGGGAAGTCAAAATCAGCACTTTCATCGGCATTGAGGTCGATGACAAACGCGCGATGACTTCCAACCCGTCCAGTTTCGGAATCCCGATATCCAGAATGACAATATCCGGCATAAGTTCACGGGCCAGTTGCAGTGCATCCACACCATTATCGGTTTCTGCAATAACTTCGTAGCCATGACGTTCCATCAGCATACGTACCGCAAGACGAATGACGGGGTGATCATCCACGATCAGCACTTTATTCATGGGCAAGTCCAATTTTCGCTGTTCGAATTTTTAGAGCCCGCACAATAGCCTAGTCGTTTCACCCATGGCATGTCGCCCCTTCCAGCCACCTGCACCAAGAGACATCCCCTACAAACAACACGGATTTCTCCTACAAGAAACCCTCGAGCGGAATGAGTTGAAAACTGTATCAGCGTCAGTGTGTCGTACTTTCCAGCAGTCGCCTCTATCGATTTACGACCAAAATTTTCCGAGAGCCTGCCTGAACCGTCGCGCCCTGAAAAACATAAGTTTCTAGTCCTCCGTTAAAATGTAACTGACATTTACGCACTCAACATTCACACAAGAAATATCACACACCAAGCATCCAATTACTCTTACAACAAATAATTTTTTTTGAGCAATCATTAAAACACACCCAACATCCAAAAAAATCGAACAGCAACCAAACAAACAAAAACACCTGTCAAAACCAGAAAACAATAAAAATCACTACAATAATCGCCACATCAAACCAACTTCATAATCATTCGAGAAAAGACAATCCGGCATGAGTACAGAACATGATAAGAAAACAAATTACCAACCCGATGACAATTATCGCGATATTCGCAGCACTCTCTGAAACTTCGGCAGCCGTTTCTCTCCCCTTCCTTGACCAAGAGGAAAGAGAGCTCTATGTCTGGTTTCTGATCAGCTTTCCGTTTTACTTACTTTTGCTTTTTTTCGCGACACTCAACTTCAACTACAAGTCACTTTATGCGCCTTCCGACTTTGAAAAGGGAAAACACTTCATGAAGGTCATGGATGATGCTGGGAGGCCGGAAAAAAAAGCGTCCGGGAAGCCGCCTGGGAATTCCGCTCTGGAAACCTCAACGAATGACCGGCAGACAGCCCGGACGCCCTGCGGCGCACAGGACCCGCCAACAGAGTTTGGTCTGCAAACCACCCTCTTTGTTCAGCATCAGCTTCAGTTACCGGAACTTGTAAAAGACCTGTACATCGTTGATGCACGCTGGATGAGCAAGGAGGTCGAGTTTGGCGCGCTGCTGGAAAATACCCGCAAGCCACGGGAAAAGACGGCTTACGTGATTCTGTTTGTCACTTGTGCCGTTTCGGAGACTTTTCTGAAAGCCTGTGCGCTTAAATACTCAAAGCAGACCAGGAAGCGCTGTGCCGCCTTTTATGCTGCCTACAATCTGGACTCGCACAGGTTGTCGGTCGTTGATCAAGCCGGACAACCGGCCAACGACAACGCGTAGTACAGGACGGACTACTGGAAGGAGAAAAACAGGAAATCGTCAGCGGAAACGAAAACACCCGACAACGTAGTAACTGGCGTCACACCCCGTTTTCAGGTGCCTGAGCTCGTCGAGGACGAGGTCAGGCACCCATCACGATTTCAAAGGTCTCAGAACAGTTTCCGGCCTTTGTTCGCCGCAATGCGCATGCGCAGGGCATTGAGCTTGATGAAACCCGCTGCATCCGCCTGGTTGTACGCGCCGCCATCTTCTTCGAAGGTAGCGATGTTGGCGTCGAACAGCGAGTCGTCGGACTTGCGGCCAGTAACGATCACATTGCCCTTGTACAGCTTCAGGCGCACAACGCCGTTCACGTTGACCTGGGACGCATCGATCATCTGTTGCAGCATCAGACGCTCAGGGCTCCACCAGTAGCCGGTGTAGATCAGGCTGGCGTACTTGGGCATCAGCTCGTCTTTGAGGTGAGCCACTTCGCGGTCCAGGGTGATCGATTCGATCGCACGGTGGGCGCGCAGCATGATGGTACCGCCAGGGGTTTCGTAGCAGCCACGGGACTTCATGCCCACGTAGCGGTTCTCGACGATGTCGAGACGGCCGATACCGTGCTCACCACCGATACGGTTCAGGGTCGCCAGCACGGTGGCCGGAGTCATTTCGACGCCGTCCAGCGCGACGATGTCGCCGTTGCGGTAGGTCAGTTCCAGGTACTGCGGCTTGTCTGGAGCGTTTTCCGGGGAAACGGTCCAGCGCCACATGTCTTCTTCGTGCTCGGTCCAGGTGTCTTCCAGCACGCCGCCTTCATAGGAGATGTGCAGCAGGTTGGCATCCATGGAGTACGGGGACTTCTTCTTGCCGTGGCGCTCGATCGGGATCGCGTGCTTATCGGCGTAGTCCATCAGCTTTTCACGGGACAGCAGGTCCCACTCGCGCCACGGAGCGATCACTTTCACACCTGGCTTCAGGGCGTACGCACCGAGTTCGAAACGAACCTGGTCGTTACCCTTGCCGGTGGCGCCATGGGAAATGGCGTCTGCACCGGTTTCGTTGGCAATTTCGATCAGGCGCTTGGCGATCAGCGGACGAGCGATGGAAGTACCCAGCAGGTACTCGCCTTCGTAAACGGTGTTGGCGCGGAACATCGGGAAAACGAAATCGCGCACGAACTCTTCGCGCAAGTCGTCTATGTAGATCTCTTTGACGCCCATGGCCTGAGCCTTGGCGCGTGCAGGTTCGACCTCTTCGCCCTGACCCAGGTCAGCGGTGAAGGTCACCACTTCACAGTTATAAGTATCCTGCAGCCACTTGAGGATCACCGAAGTGTCCAGGCCGCCGGAATATGCCAGAACGACCTTGTTTACGTCCGCCATGCCATCACTCCACGGGGTTCTACGGAAAGCCGTGAAGTCTACCGCTCATGCAGGATAATTTACAGTGGCGCGACAGCTTATGACGACAAAGCGACAGAATCTGTCGAGAGCGCGACGATGACCGAAAAGTCAGGAAGTTGCCGAAGTGGCCGCTTTCGTCGCCTGCGGGGCGACTTGTTCCGTGGGTGCTCCGCGCTCCAGACGTACCGCTACTCGACGGTTCTTCGCGCGGTTGGCGTTGCTGGTATTAGGCGCCAACGGATAACGTTCGCCATGGAAACGCACGGTGATCTGTGACTCCTGGATGCCGTTGGCCTTGAAGAACTCCATCACTGCCAGGGCTCGGCGCCGCGACAGGTCGCGGTTGGTCAGGCGGTTGCCGCTGTTGTCGGAGTGACCGTCGAGTTCGATGTGATTGACCGCCGGATCGGCCTTCATGTACTCCAGCATCACCTGCAGCTTGGCCTTCGCGGCGCTGTCGAGTTCGATTCCGCCGCCCGGGAAGCCGATTTCGGATTGCTTCACCTGCTCGAAATTCTGCGGCAACAATTTGGCCACGCAACCTTGGTAATCAGCAAAGGCCTTGTTGAACCTGACCGGCAACAAACGCACTTCCGAGACCCGGCCATCCCCCGAGGAATGGCGAACCACCGGGCTGCGACCGTCCATCAGACCGTTGATCAGGCGTCCGGCCTGAACCTGTGAACTGTTGAACAACACGTTGCCGCTGCCGATTCTCACCGTGCCCAGATTGATATCGTCACGCCCCGGTTGCCACGGTGCCGCAGCGGCCAGCAAGGTCGCCGAACCGCCGCCGATCATCGGGTTGTAGGTTTTCAGACGAAAAATAGCCTGCTCGCCGGCACGACGCACGAACTCGCCGGTACCGAAGTCGGTAATCGGTTGCGTCAGACGGCATTCGAACTTGTCTCCTTCGACCGTCCACTCAATGTTCTCCAGACGGGTCTGGAAAGTGAGCGCCATTGCCGGGAGGCTGGCAAACACACTGAGCAAGGCTAAATAACGCTGGCGCACGGGAGGCTCCACTGGCTTCTACAACAAAAAGACCGACACACAGATGTTTACGGCATACCTGTTGGATATCGGATGCTTCCTGCAAAACTTGATAGCGAGTGCCTGCAAGAGTCTTTTCCGGTAGCATTCCCTTGAGTTTGACCCGCCTGGAATCCCCTCATGTCCGACCGCCTGACCCTGCTGCGTCCCGACGACTGGCATATTCATCTTCGCGATGGTGCCGTGTTGACCAATACCGTCGCGGATGTCGCGCGCACCTTTGGCCGCGCCATCATCATGCCCAACCTGGTTCCACCGGTGCGCACCGCGGCCGAAGCCGACGGCTATCGCCAGCGGATTCTCGCTGCCCGCCCGGCCGGCAGCTCGTTCGAGCCGCTGATGGTCCTGTACCTGACCGACCGCACCCAGCCTGAAGAAATTCGCGAGGCCAAGGCCAGCGGATTCATTCACGCCGCCAAGCTGTACCCGGCCGGCGCGACCACCAACTCGGACTCTGGCGTCACCAGCATCGACAAGATCTTCCCTGCACTCGAGGCCATGGCCGAAGTCGGGATGCCGTTGTTGGTTCACGGTGAGGTCACCCGTGGCGATGTCGACGTGTTCGACCGCGAAAAAATCTTCATCGATGAGCACATGCGCCGTGTGGTCGAACGTTTCCCGACCCTCAAAGTGGTTTTCGAACACATCACCACCGCGGACGCCGTGCAGTTCGTCAACTCGGCTCCGGCCAACGTAGGCGCGACCATCACGGCTCACCACCTGCTGTACAACCGAAACCACATGCTGGTGGGCGGGATTCGGCCGCACTTCTATTGCCTGCCGATCCTCAAGCGCAATACGCACCAGGAAGCCCTGCTCGACGCCGCCACCAGCGGCAGCGAGAAGTTTTTCCTCGGTACCGACTCGGCGCCCCACGCCCAGCACGCCAAGGAGGCGGCCTGCGGTTGCGCCGGTTGCTACACCGCCTTTGCTGCCATCGAGATGTATGCCGAAGCCTTCGAACAGCGCAATGCGCTGGACAAGCTCGAAGCCTTCGCCAGCCTCTACGGCCCTCGGTTCTATGGTCTGCCGGCCAACACCGATCGCATCACCCTGGTCCGCGAAGAATGGACCGCCCCCACCAGCCTGCCGTTTGGCGAGCTGACCGTTATCCCGCTGCGCGCCGGTGAAAAACTGCGCTGGCGCCTGCTGGAGGAACACGCGTGAGTGAAGACCATTTCGACGACGAACTGGAAGGCAATGGCGGCGGAGGCGGCCCTCGTCATCCAATGGCCGCCAGGTTCCGTGGTTACCTGCCGGTTGTCGTCGACGTAGAAACCGGTGGCTTCAACTCGGCCACCGACGCCCTGCTGGAAATCGCCGCGACCACCATCGCCATGGATGAAAAGGGTTTTGTTTATCCGGATCACACCTACTTCTTCCGTGTCGAACCGTTCGAAGGCGCGAACATCGAAGCAGCCGCCCTGGAGTTCACCGGGATCAAGCTCGATCACCCGCTGCGCATGGCCGTGAGTGAAGAGTCTGCCCTGAACGATATCTTCCGCGGCGTGCGCAAGGCCCTCAAGGCCAATGGCTGCAAACGGGCGATCCTGGTCGGGCATAACAGCAGTTTCGACCTGGGCTTCCTGAATGCGGCGGTTGCGCGCCTGGACATGAAGCGCAATCCGTTCCATCCGTTCTCCAGTTTCGATACCGCCACGCTCGCGGGTCTCGCCTACGGCCAGACGGTGCTGGCCAAGGCTTGCCAGGCAGCGGACATCGACTTCGACGGTCGTGAGGCTCACTCGGCGCGCTACGACACCGAGAAGACAGCGGAGCTGTTTTGCGGCATCGTCAATCGCTGGAAACAAATGGGTGGCTGGGAAGACTTCAACGATTGATGGCACTCACGAATCAATGTGGGAGCGAGCTTGCTCGCGATGGTCGTGAACGATAACGCGGGCGTTCTGGTTCCCCGCGGTGTTCTTGAGTCCATCGCGAGCAAGCTCGCTCCTACAGGGATTTCAGTCGCAGATTTATTCCCGCCCATAAAAAAACCGGCCTCGATGGCCGGTTTTTTTGTACCTGCTTTTTATAGCTGGAACGTGCGCCTTACAGAGCGGCAGCGTGCTCGGTCAGGTAAGCCGCAACGCCTTCTGGCGAAGCGTTCATGCCTTTGTCGCCTTTCTTCCAGTTGGCAGGGCAGACTTCGCCGTGCTCTTCGTGGAATTGCAGAGCGTCGACCAGACGCAACAGCTCTTCCATGTTACGGCCCAGCGGCAGGTCGTTGATGATCTGCGAGCGGACAACGCCTTTGTCGTCGATCAGGAACGCGCCACGGAAAGCCACACCGTCAGCGGACTGAACGTCGTAGGCCTTCATGATTTCCTGCTTGATGTCGGCAGCCATGGTGTAGCGGACTTCGCCGATACCACCATTGTTGACCGGGGTGTTACGCCATGCGTTGTGGGTGAAGTGCGAGTCGATCGACACAGCGACCACTTCAACGTTGCGTGCCTTGAACTCGGACATGCGGTTGTCCAGAGCGATCAGCTCGGACGGGCAAACGAAGGTGAAGTCCAGCGGGTAGAAAAACACCAGGCCGTATTTGCCTTTGATCGCCGAAGACAGGGTGAAGCTGTCAACGATCTCGCCATTGCCGAGTACGGCCGGTACGGTGAAGTCAGGGGCTTGTTTGCCTACGAGTACGCTCATTGGATATCTCCTGGTGTAATAGCGTGAGAAACAGGGTTCGCACCAGCCTGCCACCCTGAGGCGACAGCCCTGTGACACGATCCCCGGTCGCAAAAGACTGGCCATCATACACCGCGTGTTTGAGCTGTCTTAGCTGTTTTTTCCCGGGACGGTAAAATCGACACTCGGCTTTCTTCACTGACTTTGTGCGACAGACCGTTCGTCAGGCGCACACCCTTATGAGGAAAAGTGCTCTGAAAGCACTTTGACAATCATTCTCGTTAACATTAAGATCCATCGCAATTGAGTCACAATCAGCGACGGTCCTTCCTTATGTATGTTTGCCTCTGCACTGGCGTCACCGACGGTCAAATCCGCGATGCGATCTATGAAGGATGCTGCAGCTACAAGGAAGTCCGTGTGGCCACCGGCGTTGCAAGTCAATGCGGCAAATGTGCCTGCCTCGCCAAGGAAGTGGTCCGCGAGACCCTGACAAAACTGCAAACGGCCCAGGCTGCAATTCCTTTTCCAGCAGAATTTACAGCGGCTTAAATATCGAATTTCAAAGAACCGGACATATGTCCGGTTTTTTTATGCCTCAAAATCAACTAGTTATGCTCTAGACGCGGAACACAAACATTCTTATTCCGATTAATTTTCATTTAAGTTTCAATAACTTAGGTTTGACACTCTTAAATACGCGGCTCAAACTCTGCTCTATTGACAGCTAATAAAGGGCAGGACCCCATCATGAAAGGCGACGTTACAGTCATCCAGCATCTCAACAAGATCCTCGCCAATGAGCTGGTCGCGATCAATCAATACTTCCTGCATGCACGCATGTATGAAGATTGGGGCCTGAACAAGCTCGGCAAGCACGAGTACCACGAATCCATCGACGAGATGAAGCATGCGGACAAGCTGATCAAGCGGATCCTGTTCCTTGAGGGCCTGCCGAACGTCCAGGACCTGGGCAAGCTGCACATCGGCGAACACACCAAGGAAATGCTTGAGTGCGACCTGCGTATCGAACGCATTGGTCACGCAGATCTCAAAGTGGCTATCGCTCATTGCGAAACCGTTGGCGACTTCGGTAGTCGTGAACTGCTTGAAGACATCCTCGAGTCCGAAGAAGAACATATCGACTGGCTGGAAACCCAGTTGGGCCTGATCGATAAAATCGGTATCGAAAACTACCTGCAATCGCAGATGGGCGAAGACGAGTAGGAGTTGCCTCAATAAAAAGCCCCGCCCTCTTTCGAGTGGCGGGGCTTTTTAATACCTGCTGTCTCTGTAGGAGCGAGCTTGCTCGCGATGGACGTTAACGATAACGCGTGCTTCCTGATTAAACGCGTCAACCTCAAGTCCATCGCGAGCAAGCTCGCTCCCACAGGAGGTGTTGGTCAGGCTTCGGTCTTGGCAGCAGCGGCCTTGGCGGCGGCGTCCTTGATCAGGCTCTGCAGCGAACCGTCAGCAGCCATTTCAGTCATGATGTCGCTACCGCCGACCAGCTCACCGGCAACCCACAGCTGTGGGAAGGTTGGCCAGTTGGCGTATTTTGGCAGGTTGGCGCGGATTTCCGGGTTCTGCAGGATGTCCACGTACGCAAACTTTTCGCCACACGCCATCACGGCCTGCGCGGCTTTCGCGGAGAAGCCGCACTGCGGGGCATTCGGCGAGCCTTTCATGTAAAGCAGAATGGTGTTGTTGGCAATCTGCTCTTTAATCGTTTCGATGATATCCATGGAGCACCTCGGCTGAACTTTCCGACTCATGGGTCGGCACGGTGGCGCATTGTAACGGAAAGCCGAGCGCCCTGCTCGGTCTCTCCGTCAGACTGATTCAAGCCGCCGCCACGGTCACCGGCACGCCATTGAGCGCGGCATTGCCCGACAACTCGTCAAGCTGGCAGTCGTCGGTCAGGTCGTTGGCGCTGGAGCCCGGCTGGCTGCTGGCAATCGTCATTTGCACACCCGGCCGCGCATGGCCCCAGCCGTGCGGCAGGCTGACCACTCCTTTCATCATATCCAGACTGCCAAGCACCTCAACCTCAATCACACCCACCCGTGAACTGACCCGCACACGTTGCCCGTCGCTGAGTCCGCGACTGGCCAGATCGTCCGGATGCATCAGCAACTGGTGACGTGGCTTGCCCTTCACCAACCGATGATAGTTATGCATCCATGAGTTGTTGCTGCGCACATGTCGGCGGCCAATCATCAACAACTCGTCGGCGGCTGGCGCCTGCAAGACCGCGAAGCGCGTCAGGTCAGCGAGAATCGCGGCCGGCGCGGCCTGGATGCGTTGATTGGCCGTCTTCAGGCGTGGTGCCAGGTTGGGCTTGAGCGCTCCCAGATCGACACCATGTGGATGATCGAACAAAGTCGCCAATGACAGCTTGTGCTCTGAAGTATCGCCGTACATCCCCATGCGCAGGCCGCGATCGATCATTTGCGCCGGGGCGATGGTCGGCTTCAACTCTTTGCCGGTCCTGGCGGCAAATGCCCTGGCCAGCCCGACGAAGATCTCCCAGTCGTGCAATGCACCTTTGGGTTTGGCGAGGATTGCGCGGTTGAAACGGCTGACGTTGCGCACCGCAAACAGGTTGAACGTCGTGTCGTAATGGTCGTTTTCCAGCGCCGATGTGGACGGCAGGATCAGGTCGGCGTAACGCGTGGTTTCATTGATGTACAAATCGATACTGACCATGAACTCCAGACCGTCCAGCGCCTGCTCGAGTTTTCGGCCATTGGGCGTGGACAGCACCGGATTGCCCGCCACGGTGATCAACGCCCGTACCTGCCCGTCCCCTTCGGTGAGCATCTCTTCGGCCAGCGCCGACACCGGCAGCTCTCCGGCGTATTCCGGACGCCCGGAAACCCGGCTCTGCCACAAGTTGAAATGCCCACCCGAAGTCGTCGCCACCAGGTCCACCGCCGGTTCAGTGCACAAGGCCCCACCAACACGATCGAGGTTGCCGGTGACCAGGTTGATCAACTGCACCACCCAGTGACACAGCGTACCGAAGGCCTGGGTCGAGACGCCCATGCGGCCATAGCAGACTGCACTCGGTGCCGCGGCGAAGTCCCGCGCCAACTGGCGGATCTGTTCCGCTGGTACAGCGCACAACGGGCTCATGGCCTCGGCGGTAAACCGCGCGACGGCCTCCCGCACATCCTCCAGACCGTCTACCGGCAGATGGCTGTCGCAGGTCAGACCTTCAGCGAACAACGTATTGAGCAGACCGAACAACAACGCCGCATCGCCGCCAGGGCGCACGAACAGATGCTGATCGGCAATCGCCGCCGTTTCACTACGACGCGGATCGACCACCACCACTTTGCCGCCTCGAGCCTGTATCGCCTTCAAGCGTTTTTCCACATCCGGCACGGTCATGATGCTGCCGTTCGAAGCCAGTGGATTGCCGCCCAGGATCAGCATGAAATCGGTGTGATCGATGTCCGGGATTGGCAGCAACAAACCGTGGCCGTACATCAAATGACTGGTCAGGTGATGGGGTAATTGATCGACCGAGGTGGCAGAAAACCGGTTGCGGGTTTTCAGCAGGCCGAGGAAGTAATTGCTGTGGGTCATCAGCCCGTAATTGTGCACGCTGGGGTTGCCTTGATAGACCGCCACGGCATTTTGTCCGTGATGCTCCTGAATGGCGGCGAGGCGTTCGGCGACCAGATTGAATGCCGCTTCCCACTCAATGGGCTGCCACTCATTGCCCACCCGCTGCATGGGCTGATGCAGGCGATCCGGATCGTTCTGAATGTCTTGCAGGGCCACGGCCTTGGGGCAGATGTGCCCACGGCTGAACGTATCCTGGGGGTCGCCCTTGATCGATGTGATCTGGACGTTACCACCTTCGACCTCGGTGGTTTCGATGGTCAGGCCGCAGATGGCTTCGCACAAATGGCATGCACGATGATGGAGAGTCTTGGTCATGGCCAGTCTCTGTCTTGTTATGGGCGGGCAACGTTGGCCACGGAAGCAAAACTATGGCGCCAGACCCGTCACCGCGCCAGCGACGTTCGTCTTGTGAATCGAGGGTCATCAGGCCAGCCGATAGCCGCCAGAGCTCAGTTCGAAGGCAGCCTGGGCGGCGCCTGCAAGTGGATTTACTGAAGGGCTTCAATCGGTTCGTGGAGGGCCATGCACACCGGTCAGCTCGCCGATCAGGCGCCCCTGTTCGTCGAGCCTGGCAGGGATGAATGACAGGTCAGAAACCGACTGTCAGCGCACCATTGCCGCCCCGCCTGATTGCCAAGCCCCGAGAGGCCGGTGTACAAATGAGACGCTGCTGTCAGGAAACAGGCTTCAAAAGCGCTACCTCGGTGAACCCGTAGCACCTCTGAAACTCCCTAAAAACTGTAGCCCTATTGGTAAGACGCGACATTTAATTATAAGATCGCGCCTTCCCCTATTTCGTCGCCCCGTGCGGCTTACGCCGCAGGTCTCGCCCGTTGTTCCGTTAAACAAGGCTTTGAGCATCTGCGGTTTGTAGCAAAAAGGTAGTCAATGATGAGCGCAAGGCACTTTCTCTCCCTGATGGATTGCACGCCCGAAGAGCTGGTCAGCGTGATCCGTCGAGGCGTTGAGCTCAAGGACCTGCGTAACCGCGGCGTACTGTTCGAGCCTCTGAAAAACCGCGTCTTGGGGATGATTTTCGAGAAATCCTCGACCCGCACCCGGATCTCCTTCGAGGCCGGCATGATCCAGCTCGGCGGCCAGGCGATCTTCCTGTCGCCCCGTGACACTCAACTGGGCCGTGGCGAGCCGATCGGCGACTGCGCCATTGTCATGTCGAGCATGCTCGACGCAGTGATGATCCGTACCTTTGCCCACAGCAACCTGACCGAATTCGCCGCCAACTCCCGCGTACCGGTGATCAATGGCCTGTCCGACGACCTGCATCCGTGCCAGTTGCTGGCTGACATGCAGACCTTCCTCGAACACCGCGGCTCCATCCAGGGCAAGACCGTGGCCTGGATCGGCGACGGCAACAACATGTGCAACAGCTATATAGAAGCGGCGATCCAGTTCGACTTCCAGTTGCGTGTTGCCTGCCCGGAAGGCTACGAGCCCAACCCGGTGTTCCTGGCCAAGGCCGGCGATCGGGTCACCATCGTTCGCGACCCGAAAGATGCCGTGCGCGGTGCGCACCTGGTAAGCACCGACGTCTGGACCTCCATGGGTCAGGAAGAGGAAACCGCCAAGCGCCTGCAGCTGTTCGCACCGTATCAGGTCAACTGCGCCCTGCTCGACCTGGCTGCTGAAGACGTGCTGTTCATGCATTGCCTGCCGGCGCACCGCGGCGAAGAAATCAGCGTCGACCTGCTCGATGACAAACGCTCGGTTGCCTGGGATCAAGCCGAAAACCGTCTGCACGCGCAAAAAGCCTTGCTCGAATTCCTCGTTCCGCCTTCGTACCACCACGCATGAGCCAGCCATTACTGCTTAACCTGCGCAACCTCGCTTGCGGTTATCAGGACCAGCGAGTGGTTCAAAACCTCAATCTGCATCTGAACGCGGGCGACATCGGTTGCCTGCTGGGCTCCTCGGGTTGCGGTAAAACCACAACGCTGCGGGCGATTGCCGGTTTCGAGCCGGTGCATGAAGGTGAAATCCAGTTGGCTGGCGAGACGATCTCCAGCGCCGGTTTCACCCTTGCCCCGGAGAAACGTCGCATTGGCATGGTGTTCCAGGACTACGCACTGTTTCCGCATTTGAGCGTGGCCGACAACATCGCCTTCGGCATTCGCAAGCATCCGCAAAAGGATCGAGTTACCGAAGAGCTGCTGGAACTGGTCAACCTGAAGAACCTCGGCAAGCGCTTCCCCCACGAGCTTTCAGGTGGTCAGCAGCAACGTGTCGCCCTGGCCCGTGCCCTGGCGCCGGAACCGCAACTGCTGCTGCTCGACGAACCGTTCTCCAACCTCGATGGTGAATTGCGCCGCAAGCTCAGCCATGAAGTGCGCGACATCCTCAAGGCCCGTGGCACCAGCGCGATTCTGGTGACTCACGACCAGGAAGAAGCCTTCGCGGTCAGCGACCACGTTGGCGTGTTCAAGGAAGGTCGCCTGGAACAATGGGATACGCCCTACAACCTCTACCACGAACCACTGACACCGTTTGTGGCCAGCTTCATCGGCCAGGGCTATTTCATTCGCGGTCAGTTGAGCAGCCCGGAGTCGGTACAAACCGAGCTGGGTGAGTTGCGCGGCAATCGGGCCTACACCTGGCCGGTAGGCGGTGCCGTGGATGTGCTGCTGCGCCCGGACGATATCGTCTATGCACCGGACAGCGCACTGAAGGCGCGAATCGCCGGCAAGACATTCCTGGGGGCTTCGACCCTGTATCGCTTGCAACTGCCGACAGGCGCACAGCTGGAATCGATCTTCCCGAGCCATGTCGATCGTCAGGTTGGGGCGGATGTGGGTATTCGTGTCGCGGCTGAACACCTGGTGTTGTTCCAGGCTTCCGGCAGCACGGCGGCGCAGATTCCGGTTGTTGAATCGGGTGTCCGGCGTTACAGCGCGGCCAGTTGATACACAAAAACCCTGTAGGAGCGAGCTTGCTCGCGAAAAACGTCTGGATAACGCGTTCATTCCGGTTGCACGCGTTATCGTTGTCGTCCATCGCGAGCAAGCTCGCTCCTACACTGGGTTTGCGTTAGCCCAGCATCAGCGTTCCACGCGCCACCAACGTCGCATTCCCGCCAATCTTCACCCGCTCCCCTTCCAGTCGGCAGAACAATTCCCCACCCCGGGCCGAACGCTGACAGGCCGTCAAGCTCGACTTGTCTAAACGCTGCGACCAGTACGGAATCAGAAGGCAATGGGTCGATCCGGTCACCGGGTCTTCATTGATGCCGATTGCCGGGGCGAAGTACCGGGAAACGAAGTCGTGCTGCTCACCCCGCGCCGTCACGATAGCGCCCAACCATGGCAACTTCGCCAGGGCGACCATGTCCGGCTTGCAGTCGAGCACCGCTTGCTCGGACTCCAGCACCACAAACAGTTCATTGGAACCCAGCACATCGACAGCCTCAACGCCGAGGGCACGCTCGACATCCAGGCTCACGTCGATTTCCGAGGGAATGATCGCCGG
>NZ_AKJL01000134.1 GCF_000282355.1 Pseudomonas sp. GM49 | reverse complement strand
GAATCCTGAACGGGAGAAACTTAAGGCCGTGCTGGTCAAGCATCATAAGGAATCCAGAGCGTCCGCAGGGTCTCGCACCCTGTCCAAGGAACTGCAAGCCAAGGGGCATCGTGTCGGGCGACATATGGCTCGCAGTTTGATGCGCGAAGCCGGTGTTGCCAGCCATCAACGGCGGCGGCACAAGTACAAATCTTCCGGCGTTGAGGCGCTGGTGGCGCCGCATGTGCTCAAGCGCAAGTTTGATGTCACTGCGGTTAACCAAGTGTGGTGCGGCGATGTGACCTACATCAAAGTCGGCACGCGCTGGATGTATTTCGCGGCGGTGCTGGATCTGTTTGCCCGCAGGATCGTGGGCTGGTCGTTTTCGATGATTTCCGATGCCACGCTGACCTGCGAAGCGTTGCGGATGGCGGTCGACCTGCGAGGCCGGCCAAAAGAGGTGCTGTTTCACTCTGACCAGGGCTGCCAATACACCAGTCATAAATTCAGGAAAGAAATGCGCAAACATGGCCTCCTGCAAAGCATGAGTCGCAAAGGTGAGTGCTGGGACAACGCTCCGATGGAGCGTTTCTTTGGAAGCCTCAAGTCAGAGTGGGTACCAGAAGATGGCTACCGCTCGGAACATGAGGCGCGGGTGGATGTGCAGCGTTATGTGATGCGTTACAACAACGTCAGGCTCCATAGCTACAACGACTACCGGTCGCCGGTAGCTATGGAG
>NZ_AKJL01000133.1 GCF_000282355.1 Pseudomonas sp. GM49 | reverse complement strand
TGGTCGGCTGGCAGGCCGCCATCGCGAGCAGGCTCGCTCCTACAGAAGAGCAGAGCAAAGGCAGAGCGGCGTACACCCACGCTCTTCACCACTCATCAGGCCGAGCGTTAGCTCGCCTGCAGCTCTTGATCTTGATCCACCCGCCCCCTCGGCAGGCTGAGTGGAGGTGTTCATCCGGGGGGAGGCGCGCAGCGCCGTTCGGCGCAGCCGAACACATCGAGAGGAGGTCGAGCGAAGCCGACCGGAGGCGATGCCCCCGGATGAATGCCGGAGCGAAGGAACCCCGAGCCTAAGCGAGGGGCCGTACGTCAGGGGCGAGACCTTTTGGTTCCTTTTGGGGCGTTTGCCAAAAGGGACTCGCCGTAAGGGCGAAACCATAAGCCGCCGTTACCGCAGAAACGGATATGCACTCAGCTCTTCACCACCACCCACGTAAAACACAACGGCAACTGCGCCACCTGCTGCTGATAGCGGTCATAGAGTTCTTCGCGATTGGAATGCGGGTATTCCTTGAAGTGACGGATCTGCAGCCCTGCCGCAATGGCGGCGCTGAAAAGCTCGCCCAAGGTGTGGACGAACCAGTAGGAGGCCGCCGACGGCTGTTCGACTTTGCCTTCGTAGACAATCGGTTCATGCTGCACGAACGGTTCGCGACGGAAGTATGAACTGGCCGGACGAAAAGGATCGGCTGCCTCGGGGTCGAACATTTCCAGGAACGGGTGGGTTTCGTACACCACCAGCGCCCCACCCGGCTTCAGCGTGCGCGCCACATGGCGGAAGAATTCGCCGATGTCCGGCATCCAGTTCAAGACGCCGATGGTAATCAGCGCCAGGTCAAAGCGATCCTCCAATTGAGCCGGCAAGTGGTGAATGTCCGCTTCGATGAATTGCGGTGCATGGGGTGAGCGGGACGCCAGTTCCCGTGCCTGTTCGAGAAACGCGCCGGACTGGTCGACGCCCACCACGCTTCGCGCGCCCAGGGCAAACAGCGACAGACTTTCACGGCCGTTGTTGCAGCCCAGTTGCACCACCTCCTTGCCGTCGACACCTGTCTGGGTCAGCAAAGCGGTCAGGGTGTCATCCAGGCAGGAAAAATCCGCGTGCGCCACGTCTTTCAACAAGGCTTGCCATTCGCAGGAGTCTTTGTGGTGACGGGCGGAGTCATTCCAGGCATCGCGGTTACTGGCGATGGCTTGTACGTTTGTCGGCAGTTCCATTGCTCGCTCCAGGGTTCGGGTCGTCGATTTGACCGGCCGGAGTCTAGATCAACCTCATCCTGGCAGCTGTTGTGAACTTGTAATCCGCACAGTGCCGACGGCTGCCCACGGCGGCAGCTATAGTTAATGACCTTGGGGGATATGTGGTTAAACCGATTTAGCAGGTGTTGCCATGAACAAAACCAACCTGACGTTTTTACTCGCCTTCTGCCTGAGCGCGACCGCTGTCGCCCACGCCGACGACTTTCCAAACACCACTGACTACAGCAGTGAATTCAACTATTACGGCGCCGACCAACCCTTCGCCCACCCCGTACCACCGTCCATCAGCATTGTGCCGCCGGGTTCGTACATCCCGACCGCGCCCGGGGAATTCATTCCGGTTTCAAGCGAGCACGTGTTCTACGACTCGCGCCTGCCGACCGTGGCCG
This sequence comes from Pseudomonas sp. GM49, assembly GCF_000282355.1. Taxonomy (GTDB): domain Bacteria; phylum Pseudomonadota; class Gammaproteobacteria; order Pseudomonadales; family Pseudomonadaceae; genus Aquipseudomonas. Next base: position 10,409 of record NZ_AKJL01000133.1, on the reverse strand, counting down.
ACGCCACTGTTCGGGTGTTTATCCGCTCCTACGATCCGGAGCGTGGCGTGTACGTGAACCAGGAAGTCGAGAACCCCGGCTGCATGCTGTCCTGCCTGAGGCAAGGCCCGGTGTTGCAGTGAACGCCCCCTACCACTGGCGTTTGTCCGGGCGGGCGAGGCCGAGCTTTTCGATCCGGTAGCGCAACATGTCACGGCTAAGACCCAGCAGGCGTGCCGATTTGGTGACGTTCCAGTCGGTCTTGTCGAGCATCTTGCGCACCATGTCGCGCTCCACTTCCGGCAGGTTCATGGATTCGCTGCCGTTGTAGGGCGGACGTGGTTCGCTGAGTTGTTGCGGTTCGTGATGAAACTTCGGTGGCTCATCCACCAGGCTCAGGCAGACGTTCAACTGATGGGCGGCGATGGTATCGCTTTGCGCCAGCAATACGGTTTGCTCCAGCATGTTGCGCAATTCGCGCACGTTGCCCGGCCAGCTGTAGCTGAGCAGCAACTCTTCGGCCTGGTCGCTGAAATGCAGGTTCGGCTTGCCGTAGCGTTTGCCATGCAGCCCCAGGAAGTGCCGGGCCAGCAGCAGGATATCGGCTCCCCGGGCATACAGGCGCGGTACCTTGATGGAAATGATGCGCAGGCGGAAAAACAGGTCGCGGCGGAATTTGCCTTGCTGGACCATTTGTTCGAGATTGCAGTTGGTGGCGCTGATCACCCGCAGATCGACCTTGCGCTCCTTCACCGACCCGACCCGGCGAATGGTCCGGTCTTCCAGCAGCTTCAGCAGCTTGGCTTGCAACAGCAGGTCCATTTCACCGATTTCATCGAGGAACAGTGTGCCACCATCGGCCGCTTCCACCAGCCCCATGCGACGATCCTTGGCGTCGGTGAAGGCACCCTTCTCGTGGCCGAACAGCTCCGACTCCACCAGATTGGACGGGATCGAAGCGCAGTTGAATTCAATGAACGGGCCTTTGGCTCGCGGGCCGTCGAAATGCAAGGCCCGGGCCACCAGTTCCTTGCCGGTGCCCGTCTCGCCTTCGATCAGGACCGGCGGCAGATCGCTGTTGGCCATCCGCCGTTCGGCGTCGAGCAACTGGGTGATGGTGCCCTTGAGGTAAGCCATCGGTGCCGACTCGCCAATCAGTGCCTGCAACCCCGACTTCTGGGCCTCGCGCTCCTGGTAAAACGACAGCGTGCGCTCCATGCGGTCAGTGGCCAGGGCCTTGTCCAGCAGCTGCTTGAGCTCCGGCAGGGCCACCGGTTTGGTGACGTAGTGAAAGGCGCCCTCTTTCATCGCCGCCACGGCGTCTTCGACGTTGCCGTAGCCGGTCATCATGATCACTTTCAGATCCGGTGCGCTGATGCGCAGCTTCTGGATCAGGTCGTGACCACTCATGCCCGGCAACGAGTTGTCGGTCAGTACCACGTCAGGAGCGAAAGTACCCAATTGCTCCAGTGCATCTTCGGCCGAGTGGCAAACGGTCACCTCGAAGCCCTTGCGCTCCAGGTAAGTCTGAATATTCTCGGCGAGGATTTCATCATCCTCGACCAGCAGAATGCTGTGCTCCATATGCCCCTCCCGTTGCCACTTTGAATTTGAGACAAACGCGGGTTCCTTCCTGCTCCCTGCTGGTCAGTTCGACCGAGCCGTCAAACCGTTCCATTATTCTTTTGACCAGGGCCAGGCCCACGCCCAACCCGCCTTGCTTGGTGGTGAAAAACGGTTTGAAGACCATTTGCTGTTGTTGTTTGGACATTCCCTTGCCGGTGTCGGTCAGGGTCATGCTCAAGTCGCCGGGCACCGAGGAATCGATCTCGATCGTCAGCACGCCCCCCTTGGGCATGGCTTCCAGTGCATTGGCAAACAAGCTATTGAGTATCTGCGTGAGCAGCACCTGTTGGCTGACGACCGGTGGCACGCTGACAGGAGAGAAACGCACTTCGACGTTCGAACGTTTGATCAGGGACTCAAAGGCACTCAAGGTGTCTTCGAGGGCCAGCACCAGATCGACCGTTTCACAGTCGTCATTCATCGGCCGCAACGACACCAGCAATTCACGGACCCAACGCGACATGCGGTCGACCTGATTGATGATGTCGCCAATGTTTTTCTGTGCGGTCTGGCTGGCGATGTCCTGGGCCAGTTCGGCGCTGGAACGGATGTTCGCCAGTGGATTGCGCAGGCTGTGGGCGACCGCCGAGGACATTTCTCCCAAGGCGACAAAGGTTTCATTGGCGATCAGCTGTTTCTGCTGGCTCTGCAGCTGTATCGCCGCACGCCGCACGATCCAGAACAGCCCCAGATAAATGGCGGCCCCGCCGATCAGCGTGGCCAGCCAGATCGCCTTGAAGCCACGCTGGATGCGCCCCACCAGATCCAGCGGCTCTTTATAGATTTCCACCATGGCAATCACTTTGCTTGTGTCGGCGTTGAACATCGGAATGTAGTTCTCGACGAACAAATACTCCGGTTCGCGCAGCAAGCGCTGCTCGGGACGCTGCTCATCGATTTCGTGGTAACGGGTGGACACCGACGATTTCATTTCGAAGGATTCGTCCAGTTCTTTGTCGTCTTCGATGCGCACGCCGATCAACTCAGGGTTGGTCGACCAGACCACGGTGCGGTCCAGGGCGTACACCGTCGCCAGCAGGATGTCCGGCAGATGCTCCACATGGTCGAGAAACTCAACACGCGCGGCGGCCCGGGCTTCGGGCCTGACGTCGGAATAGGCATGGTCCAGGCGCGGGTCGAGCATTTCGCCCATGGTTTTGCCCGGCGAAATCCCGGCATGACGGATTTCAGCCTCGCCAATGGCTTGAATGAACTGCGCGGTCAGCAACGAGTCGCGCTCGATACTTTCGTCGACCACAAAGCGCGTGGAGATGTAGCCCAGCCCCAGCGCCACCGCAGCGATGATCAGAAAGCTCGCCAGGGAGAACCAGCGCAGCAGGTTGAACTGCGGCCGCCACCCCTTGCGTTGTGCTGCCGGAGCCTGCGGCGCAGCTACTTTTTGTTGTTCGAGTATCTGCATGGCGGTGTCCTGGATGCTTGAAATCGAGCCTGTTCAGCCGCTATCTGGATCAGTGTAGGTGGCATTGATTGCCATTGACTGGCCAACGTAATTTTTTTGACACTATTGCACCTTGGGGATGTCGGGTTGCGCGACCGAATGATGATGTTCAGGCTCCTCGTTACCACTGGCCAATGGCGCCGCTGGCGGATGCTGACGGTCGGTTTCTTCCTGCAGGAAATCGATGATGGACTGGGCGGAACGCTCATCCATCCGCAAGTTGGGCATCGCGATCTTGTTGTAGCGCTCGAACAGCTCCATCGCTATCGGGTCCTTTTCCGCGAGCATGCGGTCAGGTTCGCGGATCCAGCGATTGAGCCAGGCCGGATCACGCTGACGGGTCACGCCGATCAGGTCCGGGCCAATGCTGTGCAGGCCGATGCCCTGCCCGTCCAGCGGACCGAGGCTGTGGCAAGACGCGCAGCGGGTGCGGAACAGCTCTTCGCCAGTGCTCGGCGGACGGATTTGCGGAGCGTTGGCGTAGCTTTCTTCGACGCTGGGCTGCTTCCAGTTCTGCAAGGAATTGGCCAGTTGGTCGGCCAGAATCCACGGATTTTCGAACGGTGAGGATTTCATCCAGCGGCCCGTTGCCTGGTTGCCGATGATCAGGCTCAGGTTGTGGTCCTTGTTGCGCCCGTTATCGATGCCTTCGATGAACAACCCCAGTTTCTTGCGCAACTCGGTGACGTCGGCGAACTCCCCGGTGAGAAATTTCCACCCTGGCCCGACCTGGAAGCGTTGCGCATAGGCCTTGAGCACTTCTGGGGTATCGCTCAAGGGGTCGATGCTGATGGAGTAGAAGAAGATGTCCTTGCCGACCCGATCCCCCAGCAGTTTCTGCACCTGGCGCAGGCGCGCGGTTTCCAGGGGGCAGGAGTCGCTGCACGAGGTGAAGATGAAGTTGATCACCACCACCTTGCCTTTGATCATGTCATCGAAAAAACGCAGTTGCTGACCGTCCTGATCGGTCAGCAGCGTGTTGGGGAAATAGTTACCACCCCACGGGGTGGCGGCTTCAACGACAGCGGACTCGGGAGTGGATGCCGGGGCAGGTGCGGGCGTCGACAGTGGCTGGCTGGCGACCAGCAACTGGCTGGCCAGCAAACCGGTCACCGACATCAGCACCAGGTGCATGCCCAAGGCGCGTGAGCGTGGTGAATGCATCTTCATGTTCATGTCGACACCCTCCCTGTTCATTGCTTGACGGTCACTTCAGGGCCGAAGCCGTCGCCAGTGAGGAAGGTTGGCAGTGCTGCGCAATTCACGTAGTGCGCACCAACCGGTCTGCACATTGATTGGGTCATTGAAACTGGCCTGCACGGCAGACGGCAGAGCGTTTTCCATCCGCGTGGTGTTGCGTGAGCCTTTGACCCCGTCAGGCACATCGAAAGAATCTTCGTTGCACTGCGCTTTTTTTCCATCACCAGCCGCCTTGATGTCGTGAAGGGGGGTGATGGTGGTTCTGCAAGGATCTCGCCAATTATGTAATTTCTTTACATAAAAGCATTAACACTCGATAAAACAATGACTTATAAGCATCAATGTGCCACGAGTGGAGAAATGACTGGGGATTGAAACCCGCTAACGGGGGATAGTTCCTCCCCATTTTCAAGGGGCCAATTTAAACGACAGACGGACAGTGGTGCCTTCGCCTTCACGGCTATCCAGGGTCACCGCACCGCCAAAACGCTCCATGATCCGCTTGACCAGCACCAGCCCGACGCCCAGCCCGCCCTGCTTGGTGGTAAAGAACGGTCGGAAGGCCATGGTGCGCTGTTCTTCATTCATGCCTTTGCCGGTATCGCTCACCCTCACGCTGACGCACAGGGCATCGCGCGGCTCGATCTGGATGCTCAGCGTACCGCCGCTGTCCATGGCTTCCACCGCGTTGGACAGCAGGCTGTTGAGGATCTGGGTCAGTTGCACCTGCTGACTCAGGACCATGGGCGTCTGGTCCGGCTCGAACACCACGTTGACCTTGGCCTTGCTGATCTGATGCTCGTAAGCCATCAGGCTGTCATGCAGGGCCGCCACCAGGTTCACCGGTTCAGCCTCGTCAGTGAGCGGTCGCAGGGACTGGAGCAACTCCCTCACCCATGTCGACATGCGATCGACCTGACCAATGATGTCGTTGATGTTCCCGTGTGCCGGACCGCTGTCGAACTCCATCGCCAGCTCGGCGCTTGAACGGATGTTCGCCAACGGATTGCGCAGACTGTGGGCGACCGCCGAGGACACCTCCCCCAGAGCCACAAAGGTTTCGTTGGTGATCAATTGCTTCTGCTGCGTCGCCAGCAGGATCGCCGCCCGCCGCACGATCCAGTACAGCCCCAGGTAAATCAGACCGCCGCCCAGGGCAGTCGCCAGCCAGATCAGCACCAGACCGCGCTCCATGCGGTTGATCAGGTCCTGCGGTTCCTTGTAAATCTCGACCATCGCCGTGACGGTGCTGCCATCGGCGTCGAACAGGGGAATGTAGTTTTCGATGAAGATGTATTTGGGTGGCTCCAGGAACTTCTGTTCCATGCGGGACTTGTCCACATCGTGGTAGCTGGTCGACACGGGAAGCTTCGAGCTGAACGCCTGGTCGAGGTCTTCATCGCCATGGATCGTGGAGCCCATCAAGGCCGGGTTGGTCGACCAGATCACCATGCGGTCGGGGGCATAGATGTTGACCAGGATCACGTCCGGCAAGTTTTCGATATGGTCGAGGAAATCATCACGGGCATTGGAGCGGGACAGCGGGTCGACGTCAGGAAAGTCCTTGTCATTTCGTGGGTCGAGCAACTCGCCCATGTTCCGGATGTTGGGAATCGACACGTTGCGCACCTCGACCGAGGCAATCGCCTGAATGAATTGCGAGGTCAACAGCGCATCGCGCTGCACGCTTTCGGTAAGCACGAACCTTGTAGACACCGCCCCCAGCGCCACCGCCACCGTGCCGATCACCACCATGCTGATCAGTGAAAACCAGCGCAGCAGATCGAACGGCTCCTTGCGCGTGTTCAAGCGAACTTCGCTTTCGGGCGCAAGTACTTTGGCGATTGTGTTCATGGACACGGTTCCCGGAAACCCCCTATAGGTTTATAGCCCACTCATGGGCGTTTGCCCGGGGTACTGCGATCCCCTCCCGTCCCGTGGCCCCCATCCACCCCCAAAGTTGGGGACAACTGCCCATTCCCCGCCTTCCCGGTCTGTCGCCAGCGATTACGCCAACGCCTTCACTCCGGGTGTCTCACGGGCGTTTTCGCTGATTGGTATGGAAGTTGCCAAACACCCTGCCAACTAACCCACCCCCAAGGGGCAGGTACTTCGATAGAGGGAATACTCATGCACCCTTTACTGTGCAAAACCGCAACCGCCCTGATCGTGACCGCTCTGGCCCAAGGCATTGCCCAGGCAGCGCTGTTTGCCGTAGACCCCGGACCCTACCTGCCAGCCAATGGCAATTTCGCCGCCTGGTATCAAGATACCCACGGCCGAACCCTTGACCTGTGTTTATCCAAGGCTGTCAGTTCCAGGGTTGCCAGCGCACCGGGCGCCCCGACTTACATGTGCTCGTTGATCCCGACCCCCGGTATTTTCGACGACACTCAACCGTTGGTCTTCCCGACCAACTTCCCCGACGAAGCGTTCTGGGCCACGGGCGAAACCACCATCGTCGATGCCGCCCGGGGCATCGACCTGACCTATGTCTCGGCGCTCGAGGCAGCCTTCAGTGGCGGTGATCCAGTGGAGGGCGACCAGATCAGTTTCGCCCGTATTCGTATTCGCATCGACGTGCCCGCTGCCGGCACTTACGTCATCACCCACCCCTACGGCGTCGAAGTGTTCACCGTCGACACCCCCGGCCGGCGGGCGATCAACATGACCCGGGACATTGGCATCGGCGCGCCAAAAACCTATGACGGCGCGCTCAAGGGCGACGTCGGGCCATTCCTGCGCAGCGTCAATGGCCCCTACACCGAAACCAACCCGATCACGGGCCAGGCCGAACAATTCGTCGGCGATCCGAACCTCACCGAAGCCGTCACCGGCAGCCCGTTCAACACCAACTACGTGCGCATCGAAGGCCCCAATGGCCTGGACCTGCGCACCAACCTCTTCGCCGTATCCGGCAAGTTGTCGACGGTGGTCCGGCCGACCCCGGTGATCGCCGAGCGCAGCACCTACTCGCGACAGGCCGGTACCAGCGCCCCGGTGGCCCAGCAGGACGTGTTCGTGCTGGCCCCGCCACCACCGGCCACCGTGACTCTGAACAGCAACAACCCGGTCCTGAACTTCACCGAAGCCAACACCACCGGCCACTGGTATGCGCAGTCGCCGAACAATCCGACGCTGCCGAGCACCTTGCAAGTGACCGCCGACAACCACCTGGCCATCGCCAGCAGCACGCCGACCACCTTGCCCATGCCGCTGACCGACCTGGTGACGATCTCACGCGCCGAGTACAGCCTGAGCACCGGGCAAATCACCATCGTGGCTTCAACCAGCGATGAAACGTCGCCACCGGTGCTCACCGCCACCTCCGGCACCGGTACCGCCATCGGCGCCCTGAGTGGCGACGGTGCAGTGAAAAGCCTGGCCACCGGCATCACGCCGATTCCGCCAGCCCAGGTTCGCGTGACGTCATCCAATGGCGGCAGCGATACCGAAGAAGTGGTCATCGTGCAATGAACGCTCACATGCCCAGATCCTCATCAGGAGGCATCATGAACAAATGGCCACGCCTGGCGGTCAACGCCCTGGGACTGACTCTATCGCTGTCCGGCAGTGCCTTCGCGCAACTCGCCGCCGTCGATCCCGGCCCTTACACCTTTGCCACCGGGAAATTTCCGATCTGGTATCAGGACAACAATCAACTGTCGATGGAGCTGTGCCAGTCACGCGCCGCCAGCTCGCGGGTCCCCGCCAGTGTGCCACCGGCCTACATGTGCACCCTGTTGCCGACGCCGGGTATTTTCGACGACACCCAGCCGATGGTGTTCCCGGATAACTGGCCAGACGAAGCCTTCTGGTTTCTCGCCGAGACCAACATTCCCAACAACACCGCCGGCTACGGCATGGATGCCTATGTCGCCGGGATAGAAGCGGCATTCGCTGGCGGAAATCCACTCGATGGCGATCAAATCAGCTTCGCGCGGATCCGTATGCGGGTGAACATTCCCGTCGCCGGGACCTACACCATTACCCACCCCTACGGCGTGGAAACGGTCAACGTCACCACCCCCGGCCGTCGTGCGATCAACCTCACCAGGGACATCGGCATAGGTGCACCGGGTAATTTCAGTGGCGCACTCAACGGTGCGGTCGGTCCGTTCCTGCGCAGCGTCAACGGCCCCTACACCGAGGTGAACCCGGACACCGGCGCCGTCGAAACCTTTGTCGGCGACCCGAACCTCACCGAAGCCGTGACCGGCAGCCCCAACAACACCAACTTCGTGCGCATCCAGGGTCCGGCCGGCACTATCCAGACCAATCTCTTCACCCTGTCCGGCAAGGTGCTCGACAATCGCGCGCAAACCGCGGTGGACATGAGCCGTGCCACCTACCGCCGCACAACAGGCACGGGCGGCACCAACACCCGGGTCGAAGTGTTTGCCAAGGCCGCCAACGGCTCGACCCTGTGCTTTCGCGAAAGCATCGCCCTGGTACCCGGCCCGCCTGTGTCGCCTTGCCAGACCAACATGCTGAGCGATAACAACGGCGTGTTCTTCGCCCAGCATCTGCTGAGCAACGGCACCGTGCCTGCGGTCGTGGTGGTCACCGCCACCAACCCGGCCGGGACCACCCGCCCGACCTCGGTGTCGAGCAAGCTCTCGGACGTGGTGAAAATCCAGACCGCTCGTTACAGCTGGAGCAATCACAGCCTGCTGATCGAGGCCACCTCGACAGACGAAGTGGTGGTTCCGGACATGGTCGCCCAGGGTTACGGAAGGCTGTCGAAAGCCGGCACCCTGCAAAGCCTGACAGTGGCTGACCTGACCCAGCCTCCTGCAACCGTTACGGTCAAATCCGCCGCCGGCGGCAGTGACACCGAGCCAGTCGTCGTAGTCGGCACTGCACCGGACACCGGCGCGAACCAGGCACCGATCGCCGTCGCCGATACCGGCAGCACCAGCTTCGGCGTGCCGATCACCCTCAACCTGCTGGCCAACGACCGTGACCCGGACGGCAACACGCCGCTGAGCATCACCGCGTTGACCCAACCCGCCGCGGGCCAGGGCACCGTGGCATTGAGCGGCACTACAGCGGTGGTCTACACCCCTCCCGCTGTCGTCAACGCGCCGCTGACCACGACCTTCACCTACAAGGCCCAGGACATCAAAGGCCTGGCCTCGACGACAGCGGCAACCGTGACCATTACCGTGGCGCCTAACCGGCCTCCGGTGGCAGTCGCCGATGCCGTCACGACACTGGGTGTGGCGATTCCAATCAACGTGCTGGCCAACGACACCGATCCGGAAGGCAACCTGCCCCTGGCGGTCGCCAGCTTCACTCAACCACCGGCAGGTCGCGGCACCGTCAGCAGTAACGGCACGGTGCTCACCTACACCCCGCCGACCACCGTCACCACGGCCTTCACCACGACCTTCACCTACATCGCCCGGGACAGCTTCGGCGCCCTGTCGACGTCGCCGGCCACGGTCACGGTGCAGGTTTCGCCACGGCCTGTTGCGGAAACCTTCGCGGTGACCACCGCAACGGTGAGCGCCCGCTCCAATAACCGCTTCACCTGGAACTTTGCCGGCACCTCATCGGTGACCACCGGCAACACCATCACCGTCAAGGTCACCACGCCGACCGGGCTGGTCACCCTGGGCACCACCTCCGTCCCGGCGAATGGACGCTGGAAGTTGACGGTGAACAACACCACCACGGTGGTTCCGTCGGCGAACCCGACCGCCACGATCACCTCGTCCCAAGGCTCCGTGCGGACGGTGCCGGTGATCGCCAACTGAGCCCGCGCCCCATCAGCCACGTTGGTTGATGGGGCCGGTTTCAACCCTATGGAAAACTGCGGCCTCAGGTGGGGGGCCGCGGTTTTTGCCGGGTGCATTGATGGAAGCAATCCAGCGGTGGTCTGGCTGCCATCACTGGAGCGGTGCCCGACCAAGCTCAATCCAATGGGCTGGGACAACTGCAAGTGAATGGTTGGCTCGTAAGCCGCCATCGTCGGAACGACGCCCGGAGCAAGTTTGCTCCCACAGGTGCTCAGTACATCTGAAAGATTTCGATTGGCTGGCAGGCCGCCTTCGCGGGCAAGCCCACTCCCACAGGGATCGGGGGAAGTCCTCAAGACACTGGTCGGCTGGCAGGCCGCCATCGCGAGCAGGCTCGCTCC
>NZ_AKJL01000132.1 GCF_000282355.1 Pseudomonas sp. GM49 | reverse complement strand
TGCTGCTGCTGCTGCTGCCGCTGCCGCTGCCGCTGCTGCCACTTCCTTGGTCATTGTTGACATTGACCTGTGGCCCGACGCCATCTCCCGTACGGAATGTCGGCAACGCTACCGAGGCCACGAATTTCACGCCGTCCCAGCTAGGCAAGGGTGTGGGCATCAATTGGAACTGGCCCGGGTGCTCAGAGTCCCAGCGCAGCAGCATCGACGTGTCCTCATGCTGGGTGTTGTGACAGTGCTCCATGTAGGTACCGGCAAACTCACGGATGTGTATGGCCATTTCGACATCGTCGAGGCTGTCGGAATCACGTCCTACACGGTAGATATCCTTGCGCGCGCCTTTTTCCCATTCTGGCGGCGGTTTGCCACCTCGAGTGAGAATGACCCCTTCCTCGAAGTGCACGTGTACCGGGTGAGTCCAGCCATTGCCGCCGTTCTGGATCTTCCAGATTTCCAGCGTGCCTTCACCCTTGAACCCTGCTGGTGTCGGGCCGGTGGCCAGTTGTGGTGCGGCTGAAATCCGCCGCGGGTCCATGTTGAAGCCTCTGCCGCCATCGGTCTTGATCGTCCAGGGCGTAAAATCTGTGCCGTTGGAGCGGCCAAAGATAAAGGTGCGGTGCCGCGCCTGGGCAAGCCGGGCGATATCGGCAGGGTCATCACGGTGCAAGGGCAGGGGGATCATGACCTTGCCCTCGGGCTTGCCAGGCTTGGCGGGCTCGAAGTCGACCGGATTCAGGCTGACATCCTGGCCGGTGTAAGGCTGGACGTTGAGTTGCAGGAACAAGCCCACGCCCGGGTCACCGTTGACCCACTGTGGCCCGTTGCTGGTTTGCCTGACAACGGGCAGGTACTTCCCGGAAAGTACATCCGCCAATGGAATGTCACGTTTTGGACGCCTGCCGTTTTCATGCTCCTCAATGTTGACGAAGAAAATCTTGTCGCCCGGGTTGATGCCGTTTTTCGCGAAGTCGATGACGATGTCATAGCGTTCGGCAATGCCCAGTATCGGCAGAATGGCATTGTTGTCCTGTGTGTCGCCGTCGCCATCGAGGTCCAGGCTGCCGTCGAACGGCACCGCGTGCTCCATGATATTGCCGTCGTTGGCAATCATGTGGAACGGCACCCGGTTATAGGAAACCCCGGAGTTGTTCGGGCCAGGAAACTCGCCATCATTACCATTGACCTGACGCACCACCGCCAGCTTGAAGTAGCGAGAAACCGATCCGTCGAGAATGCGGAAACGGTAGCGGCGGGCACGTACGTCCAGGAAGGGTTTGAACTCCCAGTTGGTCAGCACCTGGTCACCGAGAAAACCGTCGGTGTTGAAGGGGTTGAACCACAACTGGCCGGCCTGGTCCCAGGCCTTGTCGGCGATCGTCAGGTTAATGTCGTAGTCACGGTTACCCCAGCCCAGCCCCGAACCGCTGGGCAAGCGCAGGTTGACCCCGTCGTCGACCGACTCGTTGCCACGGTCCACGGCGCTGTAGTAGTTCATCATCGTCGCGTTGCCCTTGTAGACATTCTGCGCGGTGAAATCGAGCATGTGGTCGTGGAACCAGTGGGTGCTCATGGTTTCGCGCCAGTCGCCACGGATCTTGATGGTGCCGTTGTTGCAGGTCTTGAAGCCGGGGCTGGCGTCGTTGACGAACAGGACTTCACCGGGGTCGCACGGGAACGCTGCCCGTGGGTCCTGCGCAGTGGTGTTGATGGTGTCGTAACCGGCCAACTGGATCGGCCAGCGATAGTCATAGTACTGGCCCGGGAAGAAGAACGCGTTGGTAAAGCCGTCGCTTTCGGCGGGCGAGTGGCCGTTATGTTCATGGGTGGTGAGGGTGTGCAGGCCAAAGCCCCGGTTGGCCGACGGGTCAATGGGCAAGGCATCGTAATGACGCATCAGCATCGCTTGGCCGTAGCGCACCTGGAGCAGTTTGGGCGGAAAGGTGCCGTCGAATGTCCACAGCGCATTATGGTCCTGGATAGGGAGGTTGGGGTGAAACTGCACCTGAATGCCCTTGGTGGTGCCCTCGTTGGCCGGCTCGCCATTGGTGTTGTGATAGAGCCCGCCGGGCGCGAATTCCCCCACGGCGTAGTTATGCCGTTGCATGCGATCACGCAAGCCGCTGTTGACGTGCGCGCCGGCTTGCACCGTCTTGAAGGCGTCGCGCGGGAAAAACTCATTGAAACGCTGGTGCGACCAGCCTTTTCCCGGTGGCCGGCCTTCTGCGGGCGAATCGACTCGGCGATTGAGGAAAAGCTCGATCTGCGCCTTCCAGGGGTTGCGGTCCAGTACATTGGAGAACTCTGTCGGGAAGGGCGTCAATGCCGGCTGCCTGAGAAAGGCATCCAGCGCATCCGGCGACGGGCCGCTACGCGCCACGTTCAATGGATCTTGCGCGGGTGCGGGGCCCACCGTCGGAACCGGAAACGGAACGGGTGATGGCGGGTCGGTCGCATCCAGTTTGTTCGAGCCGAATTCCTCGAAAAGTTCAAGCTTCTGGGTGAACGGTTGAGCGCCGAACAATGGGCTGGGATTACCGTTAGTGGGGATATTGAAGCTGGTTTGCTGATCGGGTGGCAGCACATTGTCGACCAAGGGGGTCCTGCGGTTACCGGTCACACCATTGGGTAAGTCGAAGGCGCCGACGTTTGCGGGAGGCAGTTTGAGCAAGTCCCGCGATGCGGCATCGGGGTCGGCGGGCGGATTGGTGAACGCCGATGGGTCGGTAGGAGGCGGTGGATCGGTGTTGTCGAGGGGGACTGCCTGGGTCTGGGAAAAGCCCAGCCCCAACATGATCACGGCAGCAGAGATACTCAGCGCCAGTCTGGTTTTGAACAATGGACTAGGTTTCGACCTTTCGGTATCCAGTTTCATCGCAAACACCTCTGACGGGTTCCTCGGAGCGCGTGGCAATACATGGGCAACGAGCCACTGCTCCTGGCCAGGCTGGCGAAACGTTTGATTTCGAGCCGGGATGGGAACGATGCATATTTCCCGCCGAAAGTGACAGGAGGTGACTAATGGCTCTACGCCACGCCCCCGTGTCCGCCGGCCTTAAGCAGGCGTATGTGAAGCCAGGATAAAAAACCCGATGACGGGGAATATCCCCCAATACCGGGTGCGATTGTGCGGGGTGTTTGGGTTAAGAAAAGTGGACAATTTCTGATCGGGCGTTGTATCGCCGCGGACCTAGCGAATACCGGTGCCCGCCATGGACTCTGGCACCCACTGCGCTGTCGAAAGCGGCTCGATGTAGCGGATGCCGCCATGAGGGCCCACCACGCCATTGATGTTATAGGTGCCTTTCGACAGGTCGTACGTCATGAAAGGGGTGGCGTCCGGGACCTGTTGGTCATAGCTCTGGCTGAAGAACGCGAAGGAGCCACGGTATAGCTGGCCACTGGTGTCGTACTGATCGGAGGCCACCGCGGCCCAGGTGTCTTCATCCAGGTAAAAGCGGCGCTTCTGGTAGATGTGCTTTGCACCGGCCTTGAGGTTGCCCTCCACAATGTAGACCCGGTGTTTTTCCCAGCGTACGAAATCCGGCGCAATGAAGTTTGGCGTGGTCAGCGATTTGGCATCGCGAGCGTAGGTCAGTTTGTAGGTGTTGTAGGGCACGATCATTTCCTGCTTGCCTACCAGAGTCCAGTCATACAGTTCGAGCGCACGGGCAGTACCGGGGTTGGGTGTGTCGTAGGCCAGGATCGAAATCTGTTTGACGCGGCGCTGGGCAGGCATGTATTGCCAGGCCCTGCCAGGAAACTGTGTCGGGTTGGTGGCGTTCTTGAGCATGATCGACTCGCCGGCCCGGCGCGCAGGTCCGGTATAGGAAAGTTTCAACTGATAGTAAATGTCGGAGCTGTTGAAGGGCTTGGACATGTTCTCGTAAATCGGGAAGGAGACGAATGCTTCGCCGGTGACTGCCAGGCTCGGTACGCCCGCCGTGTCGACGCTCCAGGAGTCGTACTTGGAATGGATGTTGACACCCTGGTAGCGCAGCAGGAAGTTCCACATCGCTTCGGCGCCTGATTGCGGGATCGGGAACGGCACCCCGGGCATCACATTGTCGATGGCGATCCCGCCGTTGAGCGACCTGGCGGCAGTGGCATTCTTGCGGCTATTGTCCAGAACCGCCTGCGGCAGCGATGCCGTGCGGTGGGTCGGATACACATCGATGCGAAAGTCCGGGTAGCGCCTGGCCAACGCTACGGTGGTGGCGGTCAGCATGCCTTTGTACTTGTCGACATTCTTGCCGTTGATCACCAGCAGTGGTTTTTCGTGCGCAAAGGGGTCCGGGCGCATGCTGTCGCCGGTCTTGAAACTGGAAGGGGCAGTGGTCAGGCCACCGTTGTAGGGCGGAATGGAGCCATCGGCATTACCGGCCTTTTCGGCACCCACCCACGTCAGGCTGGTGCCCAGCCGGGCGGCTTCCTGGCTCGATACATAGGCTTGGGCATCGATGGCCAGCGCCATGAGGGGTACAGCAGCCAGAACACTTTTCACGAATTTCATATTGTTATTCTCCTGCCTGGCATACCAGGCAACTCGTGACTCAGGCGGAGCAGTCGCTTACGTCGGCTCCATCGCCAGAGGCTTTTTCAGTACTGCCATTAAATAGCCCCCGTATCAGGGGCGCTTTTCATTTGACGACAGTCCCTTGGCTATTCATGACAGGCCCAGGCTGTCTCCGCGGGCAGGGTGGCTGTGGTTGCCTCAGGCCGGCTGCACACCTGCACCACGTGCCATTTCTCCTGCCTGGAACCAGGCTGATGCATTCGATGGCGCGGTAGCTGAGAGTGACCATCACCTGTTTGTATTTCCCAGAGGAATCATTGAGTTACCCAATGGTCATAGCTGTAACCATTCCAAACCTCCGACGCTTAGGACGTTCATATGAATCGCGCAGTAATCTTGATCGTGGCCATTTCCAGCGCCATCTTGTTGGGAGGCTGCGGCCCGCACTGGGATGACGGAGAGAGGTACGGTCGATATCACGATCATGATCATCGACGTGGTTACGACCAAAGAGGGGACGATGATCAAGGTTATGACCGTCGATATGATCGTCGTGACTACGATCGCGATCGCGATCACCGCCGCTACCGCGATCGCGATGACAACGACGACTGATACGTTCAACGTCATTTGTAGCAGCTGCCGACTCGCGGGCTCGGCAGCTGCTACAGATCGCATTACCGCTTAACTGACTGGCATCAGGGAGTTATCCCGATGGCTGAGGCAGCGGATCTTGCGTCATCCAGGGCGAACAAACACATCACCGTAGAAGCGCTTTTGCGGACAACAGGCAGCGAATAATTTGTGGCCCGTCTCATACCCGACACTAAAGTGCAAAAAATCATTGAAAAAAATCGCTATAAGCTTTAAACGGGAAGCTCAATGGCACATTGCTAGCAATCAGTCAGTGAGTTTCGGCAGTTTTTGGCTCAGGGAGCGCTGATGAGTTTTCGTACATTGACCGGCTCCCCGCGGCAATCGAGCAAGGGCGAAGTTGCCGCACTTCAACCGATAGGCAAGCCGGACACTGTCGGCAAGGCCTACGCTGACAACGACGACACGATCGAACACTTGCTGGATTCAGCGCGCAACTGGGCCCATACCACCGCCTGGGTGTTTTACCGCGCCGGTGAACAAATGCATTGGGTCGGGCAAGGCGACCGGCTGGTGCAATGGCCTTCAAGCGTTGCGAATGAAAAGTTTGAAGCCTTTTGCCTGGCCTCGAACTTGCACCGTTGGCCGACCGGTCGAGGCGAAAGTGTGCTGGGTTGGCTACTGGCGCCAGTCAAAGATGCTGCAGAGCCGGCGCTCGCTGAATTTGCCCAGCGCCTGGGCATTCAGCTACAGACCAATACCCTGGCCCGTGCGCAGATCACTCAGCGTGTGCTGTATGACATTACCTACCTGGCCAGTTCGACCCGTGACCGGTCAGTGTTTCTGGTGGGTGTTCACCGGCTGCTGGCCAGCCTGATCGACGCCGAGAACTTCTATCTCGCGCTGTATAACCCGCACACCGGCAAGATCGACTACCCGTATTACGTCGACATCATTGACCCGCAAGCCCTGGAGGCCGAGAACTACGAATACCTTGACCCTTCGCATCTGTCGTTGACTGGCCAGGTGTTGACCTCTGGCCAGCCGTTGCTGATCGACGCCGCCGGCATTCTCGCGGCGCAAGCCGAGGGTCATTTCTACTGCGTGGGCCAGCGTCCCGAGTTCTGGATGGGCGCGCCCTTGAAAAACGCCTCGGATGACGTGTTTGGCATGCTGGCGATGCAGGTCTACGACGTTTCTCGCATCTACAGTGCTGAAGACCGTGCGCTGTTTCTGGTGGTGGCCCGCCACGTGGCCATGGCGCTGGACCGGATTCTGCATCGGGAGGACCTGGAAAAAACGGTGATGCGTCGCACCCTGGAGCTTTCGGCACTCAACGACGCCTTGAGGCAGGAAGTGGCTGACCGAGAGCGCGCCGAACATTTGCAAAGCGCGCTGTTCCAGATTGCCGAACTGTCGAGCCAGCCAGGTGACATGGCCGAATTGTTCCAAACCCTGCATGGCATCGTCGGTGATCTGCTGTTTGCGCAGAACTTCTACATTGCACTGTTCGACGACGGGACGGGTGAAGTGACCTTTCCCTATTATGTCGATGAGCGGCAGACGACCCAGCCGGTGGCGCGGCGTGGGTGCCGGGGCCTGACCGAGTACGTTATCCGTCAGCGTCGACCGTGCCTGATTGACGCCGACGAGGCTGAACGATTGTCTGCGCACGGTGAGATTGAACTGGCCGATGAGTCTGTCCGGTCCTACTCCTGGCTGGGCATTCCATTGTTCGATGGCGATGTGGTGCGTGGCGTGCTGGCGGTGCAAAGCTATACCTCGCAGGTGCAGTACACCCTGCGTCACCAGGAACTGCTGACGTTCGTGTCCCGGCACATTGACACCGCGTTGTCGCGACGCACGGCCGCCGAAGCGATCCATGCCGCCAACCTCATGCTCGAAGCCCGGGTGCATAGCCGCACCCGCGAGCTCGATCACGCAAATGCCAAGTTGCAGCACGAAAACTCCCACGATGCGCTGACCGGGCTACCGAATCGCACCTACCTGCAACAGCGCCTCAATCTGGCCTGGTCGCGGTTCGGCAGCGAAGGCGGGCACCTGGCGGTGATGTTCATCGATCTCGACCGCTTCAAGATGGTCAACGACAGCCTCGGCCACCATTTTGGCGATCTGCTGTTGATGCAGGCGGCTCACCGTTTACGCGGTTGCCTGCGCGAAACCGACATGCTGGCACGCCTGGGGGGCGACGAGTTTTCGGTGCTCGCTCCCGAGGCGTCGCTGGACGTGGTGATCGAAATCGCCGAACGGATCCTGGTGGCGTTTGACCTGCCGTTTTTCATCAATGGCCATGAAGTTTTTTCGTCCTGCAGTATCGGTATTGTCAGCGCCGACAGTCAGTTCCATCACGAGCCCGCCGACTTGCTGCGCGATGCCGATGCGGCGATGTACCGGGTCAAGAGTGCCGGGCGCGACAGCTACGCGGTGTTCAACCAGGAAGTGCGCCGTGAAGTCTCGGACCAGGTCGAGCGAGAAGGGGCCTTGCGCAACGCGCTCAAACGTACTGACGAACTGCTGCCGTATTTCCAGCCGATAGTCAGCGTCGAAACCGGCGAACTGTTGGCCCTTGAAGCGCTGATCCGCTGGCATCAGCCGGGCGGCCGGGTGATCGCGCCGGGCGAGTTCTTGCCGGATGTCGAGGGATTGCGCCTGATCGGTCGACTGGACCTGTACATGCTGACCAGCGTTGCAACGATCCTCGCACAGCCCGGGCACGCCAATTGGCCTGCGGTGCACGTCAATTGCTCCAGCTACAGCATGACGCGTCCGGACTTCGCCAGTGAGGTGCTGGCACTGTTGGCGCAGCACCGGGTCTCGCCGTCACGGATCTGCCTGGAACTGACCGAAGGGGCGCTGGTAGCCGAGCCAGCGATTGCCCGACAGACCATGCAGCAACTGGCGGACAACGGCATGTCGGTGGTGCTCGATGACTTCGGTGCAGGGTTCTCTTCCCTGAGCTATGTGCATCAATACCGATTCAGCGGTTTGAAAATCGACAAATCGTTCATCCTCGAACTGACCACCAGTTCCCGCAGTCGCGCGATCGTCCGGGCGATTGTGCGCATGGCCGAATCGCTGGATCTGAGCGTGGTGGCCGAAGGCGTCGAGGATGAAGCGACACTGGATTTGTTGCGCGAAATGGGCGCAGGGCAGGCGCAGGGTTACCATTTTGCCAAACCGATGAGCTTGAAGGCGCTGCTGGCGAGTTCACTGCTCGGTCGCTAGGGGGTTCACCACGGTCCGCTACCTGGAGCGTCCAATGCTGCCCATCACTACGCGCCTGGTGGCGCTGCTGGTTCTATGCCTGACGCTTGAAGTGCCGGCCCAGACCAACGACTGCCCGGCCGGCGAGAAACCAGTGTGCCTGGACGGCTGCATCTGCCTGCCGGACGTGGTGCCTGATGACATCTACCAGATCGCGGCGCCGGCCCTGGCGCTGTGGCTGACCCAGGCCCGTGCTGAAGCAGCCAACGCAGGCACCCAACCCATTCCAGCGCACATCCGCGAGCAGCTACTGCACTGGTACGACCCCGGTGTCCTCGATACCGCACGCTACAGAATCAGCGACAACGGCCAGTTCAGCGCCGCCACGGCCATGCTGCAAAACCCCGATGTCGGTGCCGTGACGCTGATTGACATCATCCTCTTCCGGGACGCACAAGCAGCAGAACAGGACATCGCGCTCTGGGCTCACGAACTCAAACACGTGCAGCAGTATCAGGAGTGGGGGGTGGCGGGATTTGCCCAGCGGTATACACAGGATTTCAATGCCGTGGAGGCGCCGGCCTATGCCATACAGGCTGAGGTCAGGCGGGCGGTGCGGGCAGGGACTTACTGACGGGCGGTGGAGCTGCCTTTCTCTCAGCGACGAATCCGGTTTCGCTTTCCAGCAAGAACATGTGGCCTGGCAAGAGGTACCGGGTTTTCATACGGATCTTCCTTGATGGATCGTTGAGAAATGAAACGTGAGAAACCACAGCACCAGGGCTGTCGCGCTGATCAAGGCGCCCAGCAGGCTGACGGCCATCCAGCCCCATAGCGCATAGACCTGCGTCGCGGCGGCGGCTCCCAGTGCGCTTCCCACTGAGTAAAAGCACATGTAGGCACCGACCATGCGACTTTGGGCGTCGGGTCGTGCCGCAAAAATCAGGCTCTGGTTGGTGACGTGTACGGCTTGCACGGCGAAGTCGAGCAAGACCACTGCGCATACCAGCGCGATCAGCGACGTCTCGGCAAAACTGATAGGCAACCAGGAAAGCGTCAGGATCGCCAGCGAAATGCCGGTCACCCGTTGCCCCAGACCCTGGTCGGCCCAGTAACCGGATCTCCTGGCAGCAAGGGCACCGGCGACGCCCGCCAGACCAAACATGCCAATGACCGTGTGTGAAAGCGACAACGGAGGGGCGCTCAACGGCAACACCATGGATGTCCAAAGTACGGAAAAAGCGGCAAAGATCAGCAAGGCCAGCAGGCCCCTGATTCGCAAGACCGGTTCGGTCATGAACAGCGTGAAGAGCGAGCGGATGAGTGCCGGGTAGGTGTATCGACTGCGTGGAGTCACTGCCGAAGGCAGGACTTTCCAGAACACTGCCGCGAGGGTCAGCATCAATCCCGAGGAAACGAAATACACGGCGCGCCAGCCCGCCAGATCTGCGATCAGCCCAGAAGTAAACCGCGCCAGAAGTATGCCCAGGACAATGCCGCTGGTGACGGTCCCCACGGCCTGGCCACGTTGTGACGGCGTTGCCAGCACGGCGGTGTAGGCCACCAGTACTTGAACCATCACTGCCAGCAAACCCACAGCGATCATGGCGCCCAACAGGGTCAACCACTGCTGTGCGGCGCCGACCCCCGCCAGCGCAATCGCAGACAGCAGCACTTGCGTCAGAATCAGCCCTTTACGGTTTACCAGGTCGCCCAGCGGGACGATGAACAGCAACCCCAGCGCGTAACCAACCTGGGTAGCCGTCACCACAAATCCGATCATTGATGAGGCGACACCCAGGCTCTGCGCCATTGAATCGAGTAAGGGTTGTGCGAAGTAAACGTTGGCGACTGCCAGCGCGCAGGTGACAGAAAATAACAACGTGAGTGATGGGGAAAGCCCCGAAGCCTGCGTGACGAAAGGGTGGGTGGCTGAATCGGCATCTGCTGTCACGTGAGCCTCCGTGGCGTTAAACTGGTTTCAATTAAAAACTGGATTCAATTGTTGCTGAATCAGGTTTCAAATTGCAACCACATTGATCAAGACGGGACGACAGACTTGGCAGTCCTTATCCAAAAGGAAAATACGATGGTCGTAGACCCTGCATCGCAAAGCAGCGAATGCCCGGTGGCACGAACACTGGAAGCCATTGGGGATCGATGGTCACTCATGATCATTCGCGACGCTTTTGACGACATTCGCCGATTCAGCGAATTTCAAAAAAGCCTGGGGGTGGCCAAAAACATTCTGGCATCGCGCCTGAAAACGTTGGTTGAGGTCGGTGTATTCGTCGTTCAACCTGCGTCGGATGGAAGTGCCTACAAGGAGTACGTCCTGACGGACAAGGGACGGGAGATCTTTCCGGTGGTGGTCAGCATGAGGCAGTGGGGCGAACGGTTCCTGTTCGCGCGGGAAGAGACGCGTTCTGTGTTGCTCGACAATGAGTTCGGCCAGTCCCTGATGCCGATCGAAGTTCGCTCGTCGAGCGGTCGAAAACTTGGTCCGTCTGACTGCCACAGAGTGAGAGTGGTTGCCGACGAGTCGTGAATCGATCGGTTGAAGGCGAATCAGTCGAGCAGTGACACCAGCCGGGGTTCGATTGACTGAGCCTGCACGTCAAGTAGCGCCAGCGTGACAGGCAACTTGAAGCGTCGACGTCCGGCACTACCGGGATTCAGGAACAACCGCTCACCGCGCCAGTCGATGCACGGCTTGTGCGAGTGTCCGCAGATCACCAGCTGGATACGGTTATCAAGATCGGCCGCTACATCGGCGATGTCATGCACCAGCAAAACCGTCCAGCCGTTGAGTTCCAGGTGCAGACAATCGGGTAACTCCCGCGCCCAGGGCGCGTCCAGGTCATTGTTGCCGCGCACCGCATCCACCGGTGCGATAGCGGCCAATTGGTCGAGGATCTGCGCGCTACCAATGTCGCCCGCGTGAATGATGCGATCACAGCCTTGCAGGGCGGCAATGGCTTGCGGGCGGAGCAAGCCGTGGGTGTCGGAGATGACGCCGACTTTCATCGCGGGCGGCTCGAGTGGCATTCTGGTTCCAGAAAATCGACAAGTAACGCGCTCAAGCGGATGCCTCCTGCGCCGCGCTTTGTTGAACGAAACGGTCAATCAACCACCGCGCGGCGGGCCCCGGTGGCAGATCCGTGCGGTAGATGACGTCGAAGGCATATTTTCCGCTTTTGTATTCCGGAATGTTCAGTTGCACGAGTCGACCGCTCTGCAGATCTTCCTGGACCATCGGGGCTGGCATGTTCCCCCAACCGATGCCTTCACGCAGCAGCATGTGCTTGGCGCCCAGGTCCGCCAGTCGCCAGGTGCGGTTGCTGAGCACGGCGAAATCCTTGTCCCTGGTCAGCAGCGAGCGATCGGACAGCACCAGTTGAGTGAACTCTCGCCCGGCGCCCGGAGCGTTCGAGTCGCTTGAGGCCAGTGGATGATTCGGGGCCGCCACCGGAATCAACTCGACACTGCCGACGCCCATTCTTTCGATACCGTCGATGCCCTCGTTCATGGGGCCACTGACGCCAACGATTGCGCCGCGGTTGATCACCAGTTCAGTAACGGCGCCGAGCGCTTCCATATGCAGGTGCAGGGCAACGGTAGGGAACTCTTCGCGAAAGGATTTGAGCGCGTCCACCACGCGCTCGGGGGGCAGCATGACATCGAGCACCACGTGAACTTCGGCTTCGAGTCCCTGGAGCAGGCCTTTGACCTTGGCGCGTAATCCATGAATACCGTTGGCGATGGTTCTGGCTTCGGCCAGCACGGTGCGGCCGGCATCGGTGAGTTGGGGTTTGCGGGTGGTCTGGCGGTCAAACAGCGACACGCCGAGCTGCATTTCCAGGTTGGCGATCGAGTAGCTGATGACTGAGGTGGCGCGGTGCAGTTTTCTGGCGGCCGCGGCAAAACTGCCGACTTCCACGACCGTCAGGAACACCCGTAGTTGGTCCAGTGTCGGTGTTCCCGGGTCAGAGATCATGCCTGTTTCCTTGAACCAGACGTCGCTCGGAACATTGCACTATTGATCTCTCCACTACCGGTTATGCGGGCTTGCTTTTCCAGATTATCGAATCTAAGGATCTGAATTAGTCAATTATTCAGGTTAGTTGACCAAGCGCAACATTTCCTCACCCGGGCGGTTCAAGTCCAATCGCACCCGAGTGAAGGAAATACCCCATGACGACTTCTGCAAACATTGCTCATTGCGCCACCTCTGAACAGAGCCGTTCCGACGTGACCCAAGCCTCGACGCTCGCCATGATGATGTTGCGCAGCAATTTAGTCTGGTGCGCAACGTCCATATCCGCCCCTAACTTTGTGGCACCACCCGCGCTTCGTTTCCGGCACCCTCGACATAAACGTTCATGCCTTTTTTCAGTACCGGGTTGATCGGCTGGGTCACCTGAACCAGTACACCGCTGTGGGTGCGAACGATGATCTGCTGTGCGTCCACGGGCTGATCATATTTTTTCTTTTCGACGTAGTTGCCGCCCGCCGCACCAGCGAGGGCACCGGCGACCATCGCCACATCCCGGCCGGTACCCTTGCCGATCAGGCTTCCAAGGCCCAGACCGCCAATACCGCCCAATATGGCGCCGACGCCGCTATCGTGATTGGTCTGCATCTGGGTCTGTGTAATCTGCTCGATTTTCCCCGAACGAATCTCCATCTCGCCAGCGCCTCCGCCCCCGGCGCCAACCGCGGCACAGCCGCCAAGCACCAGACCAAAAAGCGCAACCGTCAGCCAGGACGCGAAAGTTTTCATCGTCAAACTCCATTTTCAGAGGAAGTGGATCTTGCAAACGCATCCATTCACGTTAGACGAAAAAGCCTGATTCACGCGGTTGTTTGGCTGCGCAAAGCGCTTCAGGTTCGTGAGTCATTATCCCAGTGACGCAACACTGTTTAGCAGGGTCTTGACCAGTTGGGCCTGGCGGGTAGCCCCGGTCTTCGCGAAGACACCGCGCAAATGGGCCCGCACGGTGTTGCGTGAAACGCCAAGCGCCTCGGCAGTTTCATCGAGCGTTTGCCCGTCCATTACCAGCATGGCCACTTCGGCTTCTGTCGGTGTCAACTGGAACAGGCTGCGCAGCAGGTTGTGCGATGCCTGCGGTGAGTCCGCCGGGTCGCGAATGAACACCGCTACGGCAGGACGCCGTGCGCCGCTGCGGGATTGATAGCTCACGGGGATGGGGCGCAGCAGTAAATTCAGTGGCATTGCCCCACTGGGCCTGGACAAGGTCAGCACCTCGATATCATCGAGGCCGCGCTGACGCTGTTTCAGTACCGCCTGGATGGCTTGCTGAATACTGCGGTTCTCATGGTTGGCAAAGGCACAGAGCTTGTCGTTTTTACACTCCAGGCCGTCACGACTGTCGAACAGGCGCTGGGCGGCGCGGTTGCATCGCATCATTCTTCCACTTTCGTCGAGAATCGCCGTGCCCACCATGAGACGGTCGATGGTGGCAGCATAGAGTTGGCGCTCGGATTCGAGTTGCTCTACGGCCGAATGCAAATCCACTGCTTGTTGCAGGTGTGGCAGGAGCAGGCGAATCAGGGCGATCTCCGCGGTATCGAAGTCTCGACTGGCGTGATTGCGGCAGACGAACAGGGCGCAGTGCATGCCCGTGGAAGTGCGCATGTTGGCGACCAGCACGTGGCGCAGGTCAAGCGGTTGCAGGTAGTTGCGGTAGAAGTCATGGGCCAGCCAGACATCGGTCCCCAGCACTTGGTCGGCTGTGGCCACCTGCTCGACAGGCCAGTCGATGAAGGGGCAGATCGAGAAGTAGTTCTCGCTATAGGACGGTTCTCCCGGCAGCAAGGGGCCATGAATCGAGGCGTTGACGATCAGCCCTGGTCGTTCATGGTCGGGATTGCGCAGTACCAGGGTGAAGAAACTGGCCTCGAAACGTTGACGCAAGGTTCCCAGCAGGCCGGACCAGGGGGTGGACTCCAGCGGACCGTGGTAGACGAGCGCAAGCAAGCTGCTGAGCTCTGCGGATGAAATGTCCGTGTCGGGGGGGAGGTCCTTGCAGACCGGAGAAGGAACGGTCATGTATGCGCCTCGCTACTGCTTGTTTTTGTCGCTGGAGTATCGATCGCACCCATACAGGGAAAATCGTCCGTTTGGCTCAGGCGGGTTGATGCGGGGCGTGATAGGCGCAGCGGATACACCGACGCCAGCCGGTGCAGCGCTGCGCCCATTGGCCGTTACAGTGCCAGCAGCGCCTCGACGATACGTTCGGCGGCGGCCTCGGCCGACTCGCTCCGGGTGTCGATATGAATATCCGGCGCTACGGGTACCTCATAAGGTGAGTCGATCCCGGTGAAGTTTTTCAACTCACCGCGCCGGGCTTTCTGGTAGAGGCCTTTGGGGTCGCGCTGTTCGGCCAGGGCCAGTGGCGCATCAACGAATATTTCAAGGAAGTTGCCGTCACCCGCCAGGCCACGTGCCATGTCACGCTCGGCACGGAAAGGCGAAATGAACGACACCAAAGTGATCAAGCCGGCATCGAGCATCAGTTTTGCCACTTCCGAAACCCGGCGGATATTCTCTACCCGATCGACTTCAGTGAAGCCCAGGTCGCGATTCAGGCCATGGCGCACATTGTCGCCATCGAGCAGGTAAGTATGTCGCCCAAGGGCATGCAGCTTGCGCTCCACCAGATTGGCGATGGTCGACTTGCCTGCACCGGACAACCCGGTGAACCACAGGATTCGCGGCGACTGGCCCTTCAGCGTCGCATGGGCTTCACGGTTGACGTCGATGGCCTGCCAGTGCACGTTCTGCGCGCGGCGCAAGGCAAAGTGCAGCATGCCGGCGCCCACCGTACGGTTGCTTAAACGGTCGATGACGATGAAGCCGCCCGTATCGCGGTTGTCGGTATAGGCATCGAAGGCGATCGGCCGGTCCAGGTGCAGGTTACACACGCCGATACCGTTCAGTTCCAGGGTTTTGGCCGCGAGATGCTCCAGGCTGTTCACATCAATCCGGTGCTTGAGGTTGGCACAGCTCATGCTGATGGTCCGGCAACCGATCTTCATCAAGTAAGGACGCCCGGGCAGCATCGGTTCTTCGTCCATCCACACCAGAGTCGCCTCGAACTGGTCGGCCACTGCCGGTGGTGCGTCGGCCAGAGCAATCAAATCGCCACGGCTGATATCGATGTCATCCTTGAGAACAAGGGTGACAGCCTGATTGCACAGGGCTTGTTGCTGTTCCCCGGCGCTACCGAAGATCCCGGTGACCTCACTCTGTTGCCCTGATGGCAGCACCCGAATGCGATCACCCACGTTGACGCTGCCTGCGACTACGTTGCCGCAGTAGCCACGAAAATCCAGATTGGGCCGGTTTACCCACTGTACGGGCAGGCGAAACGCCGCCTCGACTTGCCGAGCCTGCTCCAGAGGGACGTTCTCCAGATGCTGGAGCAGGGTCGGCCCCTGATACCAGGGGGTGTTCGCACTGGCCTCGAGCATATTGTCGCCACGTAGCGCAGAGAGCGGAATGCACTGAATGTCATGCAGGCCGATCTGCGCAGCGAACGCGCGATAGTCGGTTTCAATGCGTTCGAACACCGCTTGTGAAAAGCCCACCAGATCCAGCTTGTTGATGGCGACAACGACCTTGCGAATGCCCAGCAGGGACACCAGATAACTGTGCCGACGGGTCTGGGTCAACAGGCCCTGGCGTGCATCGATGAGGATCACCGCGAGGTCCGCGGTCGAGGCGCCAGTGACCATGTTGCGCGTGTACTGTTCGTGGCCGGGGGTGTCGGCGACAATGAACTTGCGCTTGTCGGTGGCGAAGAAACGATAGGCCACATCGATAGTGATGCCTTGCTCGCGCTCTGCGCTCAAGCCGTCGACCAGCAGGGCGAAATCCAGTTCGTCGCCTTGGGTGCCGAGTTTTTTCGAATCGACTTCGAGCTGACCCAGTTGGTCCTCGAACAGTGCCTTGGATTCATAAAGCAGGCGACCGATCAGTGTGCTTTTGCCATCGTCGACGCTGCCACAGGTGATGAAGCGCAGCAGTTGCTTGTTCTGTTGCTGTTCCAGGTAAGGCGTCAGGTCGCCATTGAAGGTGTCGGTCAGAACGTTCATCAGAAATACCCCTCTTGCTTTTTTTTCTCCATCGAACCGGCCGAGTCGCTGTCGATCAGCCGGCCCTGGCGTTCCGAGGTGCGGCTTACCAGCATTTCGCTGATGATCGCCGGCAGGTTGTCGGCGTCGCTGTCGATGGCGCCGGTCAGCGGATAGCAGCCAAGCGTGCGGAAGCGCACCTTGCGCATTTGCGGGGTTTCTCCCGGCAGCAGCGGCAAGCGCTCGTCGTCGACCATGATCAGCGTGCCTTCACGGCTCACCACTGGACGCTCCTTGGCGAAGTACAGCGGCACGATGGGGATCTGTTCGAGGTAGATGTATTGCCAGATATCCAGCTCGGTCCAGTTCGACAACGGGAATACCCGCAGGCTTTCGCCCTTGCGCTTGCGGGTGTTGTACAAACGCCAGAGTTCGGGGCGCTGCTGTTTGGGGTCCCAGCGATGTTGCCCGGAGCGCAACGAGAACACCCGCTCCTTGGCCCGCGATTTCTCTTCGTCACGACGAGCACCGCCGAAAGCGGCGTCGAAACCATAGTGGTCCAGGGCCTGTTTCAGGCCTTGAGTCTTCCACACGTCAGTGTGCAGGGCCGAGCCGTGGGTGAAAGGATCGATGGCCTTTTCCACGCCTTCGGGGTTGATGTGCACCAGCAGTTCAAGCCCCAGGCGTTCCACGGTCTGGTCGCGGAAAGCGATCATTTCGCGAAACTTCCAGGTGGTGTCCACGTGCAGCAAGGGGAAGGGCGGTTTGCCCGGGGCGAACGCTTTCATCGCCAGGTGCAGCATGACGGCGCTGTCCTTGCCGATGGAGTACAGCATCACAGGGTTTTCACACTCGGCTATCACTTCACGGATGATCTGAATGCTTTCCGCTTCCAGCCATTGCAGATGAGTCAACATCGAATACCTCCTCGAGTTCTGCCGGGTTCGGCTCCGGCTGAACGCCACGGTAGGTAAAGCACCACCGGCGCATCTTCGTCTGCTCGGACGAGGATGCGCCGGCAGATGAAGGTCACGCGGCGGACGCGTACAGCGTCTCGGCACGGATTTTGAGCGCGCGGGCAACGGCATCGAAGCCCTGTTGCACCCAGGCGCCATGATCGGTCATGACCTGGTCGGCGGTGGGGCCAAGGAACTGGTCGGTGGTGTGGTAGCGGCAGCTTGCCGTGCCGGTGCGCTCGATGTGCTGCTCGCGACGGGCAGCGTCGGGATTGTCGGCGTTGGCATACATCTCCCAGGCGAGTAACCGGTGGGGTTCGAAGTCCGCCAGGTACTCGATCACGTGCAGCAGTTCACCTGGCCGCCCCGGATTGGGCAGGAACAGGTTGACCCGCTCGCCGAGCACCAGGCTCGACTCGACCTTGACCGTGTAGGGGTTCCACTGCGGGTAGGCGGGCAGGTCGATGAGGATCGCCCAGACCAGTTCGGCGGGGGCGGCGATGTCTACGGTCAGCGAACGGACCAGGTTTTTTTCTGCGCTCATGGTTGGCTCCTGTGAGGATGACTGCGCGCCACGGGCCGTGGCGCCAGTGAGCCCTGGGCTCAGGCGCGATCCTCACCGCTTGTACCCGGCGGCTCCTCGTCCGCCTGGACTAGATCGGGCGCTTAGTCCGCACGGACGAAGAACCGTTGCCGGGCTTCTCCCTAAGGTCGTGTACAGCGGCGGGCCCTCCGCCGGCAGAGGAGACTGACATGGCTACAGACACCCCCCAACAGGAAGTCATCAGCGGTGAGACCTGGACCCGGTTTTGCGAGCAGTTGCTCCGCAGCGGCAATCAGATACTGCGCGCCGAAGCCCCGGCCGACGAGCAGACCCGCGCCGAAGGCTTTCGCTACCTCACCCGCTTGTTGCGCATCGCCCTGGATATGCACCTGGAATTCGCCGACCCAGACTTCCCCGGCTTCATCACCCCCTCCCACGAAACCGCCAAGATCGGCGCTGACAACCCCGACAACCTGTACCGCTATGCGCGACTGAACGGCGAGCACGAATACCGGGTCAGCGGCCAGCGCGGCAGTGTCGCCTACCTGAGCTTCGGCTCGCAGAAGGGGGGTTACGAGACTGACGGCAAGATGATCCAGACCGGTTTTATCGACGCCGGGCAACTGCAGCTGGATGCCGAGGGCAATTTCGAGATCATCCTCAGCCAGCGCCCGCCGGCCAGCGGCAACTGGCTGCCTCTTGAGCCGCAGAGCAACGCGCTGATCGTGCGCCAGACCTTTCTCGATCGCAGCAGCGAACAGCCGGCGCAGCTGCGCATCGAGCGCCTGCTGGCCAGCCAGGCACCCGCGCCGCTGGATGCCGCGCGTCTGCAGCAAAGCCTGCAGCGGGTCGGCAGTTTCGTCGAGAACACCGCGCGCTTGTTCGCCGATTGGGCTCAGGGTTACCAGCAGCACAGCAACCAGCTGCCGCCTGCCGACCAGGCGCTGTGCCAGGCCGTGGGTGGCGACCCCAACATCTTCTACTACCACTCCTGCTGGGCGCTGGCTGACGACGAAGCGCTGCTGATCGAGGTTGCCCAAGTGCCGGCCTGCGACTTCTGGAACCTGCAGATCAACAACTACTGGATGGAGTCGCTCGACTACCGCTACCACCGCATCTGCCTTAACAAGCACTCGGCGCAGCTTGCGGCGGACGGCAGCCTGCGCATGGTCCTCAGCCACCGTGACCCGGGCCTGGCCAACTGGCTGGAAACCGCCGGCCATCCTCACGGCACCCTGTGCCTGCGTTGGGTCGGCGCCAGGCAACCGGTTCACCCGACCACCCGCGTGGTCAAACTCAATGACCTCAAGGAGCTGGCAGTATGAGCGGCAACGATTTTTCTCCGGACCTGCTGCTGGCCGAGGCCAGCGCTCGCGCAGGTGGCCTTGACGATTTCGGCCCGGGTGATTTCCGCCAGGGCCTGCAGGTACTGGCGCAGGCCCTGGAACAGGAAGCGCGGTTATCGTCCCGGGGGCGTGCGCTGTTGCGCGAGAAGCTGCTGGCGCAACTGGTCAACCGCCTGGTGATCGAAGATCACTGTCGACGCTTCCCGGAAATCCTCGAACTGGAAATCAACGACCCGTTGGTGATCGTCGGCCTGCCACGCACCGGCACCACACTGTTGCAACGCACCCTGGCGGTGGACCCGCAGTTCAGCAAGGCGCAGTGGTGGGAAACCCGTTACCCGGCGCCGCTTAGCGGGGAGACCCTGGAGCAGCCGTTGCAGCGCCTCGGCCGGGCACGCGCCGAAGTGGCGGCGATGATCGAGTTCCTTCCGCAGTTGCTGGCCATCCACCCACTGGACGCCGAGCAGCCCGACGAAGAGTTCATGTTGATGGAGCACTCGTTCCTCTGCGCCATGGACTCCTACGTCAACGTCCCCGGCTACACCGCCTGGCTCGACCGTCAGGACCAGACCCAGGTCTACCGTTACCTCAAGCGTACCTTGCAGTTCCTGCAATGGCAGCAGGCACGCCGTGGCATCGCCCCTGGCCGGCGCTGGTTGCTCAAGAGCCCGCAGCACCTGCATACCCTTGAGCTGTTGTTCGAAGTGTTCCCCGGGGCGCAGGTGGTGCTCACCCATCGCGAACCGGCCAGGACCATTCCCTCGCTGGCCAGCTTCATCCATACCCTGTGGCAGCTGTACAGCGACGAGGCCAATGCCGAAGCCGTCGGCGAGCAGTGGAACCGGCGCATGGCTCGGGCCTTGCGCCATGCCATGGCGGTGCGTGAAGGCATGCCGGCCGAGCGCTTTCTCGATGTGCGGTTCGAAGACACCCTGGCCGCGCCCCAGGCAGTGGTCGAGCGCATCTATCGCTTCGCCGGCCTTGAATGCACGCCAAAGGTTCAGGCAGCCATGGGGCAATGGTTGTCCGCCAACGGCCGGGAAAACCGCGCGGCCCATCACTACAGCCCTGACCAGTTCGGCCTCAGCGACGCACTGTTGCAACGTGACTACGCCGAGTACCGCGCCCGGCATCTGGGCGCCTGAGCCTGTCCCTTAACAATAAGAGGATTCATCCCATGCTGCTTGAAGACAAAGTCGTGATGGTCTCGGGCGTCGGCCTCGGTATCAAACTGGCCCTGGCGGGCGCATGCGCAGTGAGGAGGAGTGCGCCCGCGCTGCGTTGTTTCTGGCGTCGGACTACGCCAGTGCAATCCATGGCGCGCAACTCGATGCCAACGGCGGCGATGTCATGCACTGAGGAGGAGGGCAGATGAACACAATCGATCACTGCGCCTTCAATGGCGATGCCGACGGTCTCTGCGCCCTGCAGCAGTTGCGCCTGGCCGGCGAACTGGATCCGCAGGTGCGCCTGGTCAGCGGGGTCAAGCGCGACATCGAACTGTTACGTCGGGTCCAGGCCGGGCCCGGCGAGCGGGTCACGGTGCTGGACGTGGCCCACGAGCAGAACCGCGAGGCCACCCGGCGCCTGCTCGACGCCGGCGCCCGGGTACGCTACTTCGACCACCACTTTGCCGGCGAGCTGCCGCGGCACCCGGCATTTGAGTCCTTCATCGACACTGCCAGCCAGGTGTGTACCAGCCTGTTGGTCAACACCTGGCTGGACGGGCGTCATCATCGCTGGGCGGTGGCCGCCGCCTTTGGTGACGGCCTGGCTGGCCCGGCGTGGGCGCTGGCGGCGCAGCATGGTCTGGCCAACGATGAGGTGAAGGCCCTGGAGGAACTGGGACTGCTGCTCAACTACAACGCCTATGGCGACAGCCTGTCGGACTTGCATTTCGAACCGCTGGCGCTGGCCGCCGAGCTGCTGCCTTACCACGACCCGCGGGATTTCATCCGCCACAGCGCAAGCTTCAACACCCTGCGTATCGGCCACGCCGCCGACATGGCCGCTGCCGCTGGCCTTGAACCCTGGCACGAAGGCCGGGGTGCGCGGCTGTACCGCCTGCCCGCGCAACCCTGGGCGCGGCGGGTCAGTGGCGTGTTGGCCAACCAGCTGGCGGCCGGCTCACCGCGCAAGGCGATCGGCTTGCTCAGCGCCAGGGCGGACGGCGACTGGTCGTTTAGCCTGCGAGTACCGGAAGAGGCCGGGTTGGCGGCGGATGCCTTCTGCCGGCAGTTTCCAACGGGGGGAGGGCGCAAGCGTGCTGCCGGGATCAACCGTCTGGCCAACGCGCAATTGAAGGAAGTCGCCGCACGCCTGCTCGATTGCTATCGCTGAGCAAAGAGCAACGCCCGGACCTGTTCGGTCGGGGCGTTGCTTACCACCAGGAGTCAGCGGTGCAAGCGCCTGAAACACTCGATCCAATATAGCTTGAACGTAGTCTTATATTCCATAAAGGAAGTACAAACTATTTTTATAGTGCGTTTTAATCTATTCAGTATTTTGAATCGATTGGAGCACTTGTCTGTGAAAACTAAGGCGCTTTTACCTTTTGGCTTGGCATTGCTGGCTACATGCTCGACAGCTTTCGCGGGCTCCACTCTGGATCGCGTAACCAGGAGCGGGGAGCTGACCGGCGTTCTGATGGAAAGCTATCCGCCATT
Organism: Pseudomonas sp. GM49; assembly: GCF_000282355.1. Lineage (GTDB taxonomy): Bacteria > Pseudomonadota > Gammaproteobacteria > Pseudomonadales > Pseudomonadaceae > Aquipseudomonas. Next base: position 2,996 of record NZ_AKJL01000132.1, on the reverse strand, counting down.
CTCCTTTCTCAATGAACAGAACCAACTGGACGGCTTTGACGTCGATGTCGCCAAGGCCGTTGCGCAACGGCTAGGGGTGAAGCTGACGCTGCAAACACCGTCTTGGGATGTCATCGCTGCCGGACACTGGAACGGACGATATGACATCTGCGTCTGCTCGATGACCCCGAGCAAGGCACGGGCCGAAGTGTTCGACTTCCCGGTGGAGTATTACCAGTCCCCGGCCGTGATCGTGGTGAATGCCAAAGACAAGAACATTGTCACGGGCAAGGATCTGTCAGGTAAAAAAGTCGGTGTGATCAGTGCGTCGACCTATGAAGCCTATTTGAACAAGGATCTGGTGATTGAGGGCGCCGAGGACAAGCCGTTGAGTTATCCATTCGAAAGCGTCCAGGTCGCGCCATACGACAACGAAACAGTAGCCTTCCAGGATCTGGCCCTGGGCACGGGCGTGCGCCTGGATGCCATGGTCACCAACCTAATCACTGCCCGCGAACGCATCGCCCAGGATCCTCGCTTTAAAATTGCTGGCGACACGCTGTATGCAGAACCCAACGTGGTAGCGATCGAAAAGGGCGATCCGCAATGGAATGCCAAAGTCACTGAGGTCGTCACCCAGCTCAAGGCCGACGGCACATTAAGCAAGATTTCACAGAAGTGGATCGGTGCCGATATCAGCCAATGACAGCCCTCAATCCACACCCGGCCAAGGCGGCTGTCGCCCCCGAAACCGAGACGCGTCGTTTCAGCCAGCTACCTGGTTTTCGCACTCGCCTGTATTTGACCTGGACAGTGTTGTTCGGCCTGTGCGTCATGTTTTTCATGAGCTTCGATCTGAAGCTCTCGATCATTCTGGAGAAGTTGCCCAATCTGATCGGTCTGCATCCGGGGCCTGACGGTTTCTTGCAAGGCGCCGCACTGACGCTGTTTTTGTGCTTCTGTTCGATCTGGCTTTCGTTGCTCCTTGGCTTCGTGACGGCACTGGCGCGCCTGTCCCGCAGTGCAGTGGCTTTCGGCGTTGCCAGTTTCTATGCGTCCTTTTTTCGCGGTACTCCACTGCTGATTCAAATTCTGCTGATCTACCTGGGTCTGCCGCAGTTGGGGGTAGTTCCTGGCGCCATCAGCGCGGGGATCATTGCGCTCTCGCTCAATTATGGTGCCTACCTCAGCGAGATTTTTCGTGCCGGCATCATGGCTGTAGCACCCGGACAGCGCGAAGCGGCGATGGCGCTGGGTCTGAGGCCTGCGGCAACGTTTCTGCACATCGTCCTGCCGCAAGCCATGCGCACGATCATTCCCCCGACAACCAGTCAGTTCATTTCAATGCTCAAGGACTCATCGTTGATATCGGTGATGGGCGTTTGGGAAGTGATGTTTCTGGCGCAGTCGTACGGTCGCTCGTCCTACCGCTACATCGAAATGCTCACCACCGCAGCCGTTATCTATTGGCTCCTTTCCATTGGACTGGAGTTGATACAGAACCGCCTTGAACGCCACTACGGCAAAGGTTTCAAGAATCAGCGCTGACCCGCCCGTTCAATGACTTTTTACAGGTACTACGATGTCCGATCCAAAACCTCTGTTGTTTGCGTTATACGAGCAAGCCAGTGTTGGCTGTGGCGGCGCACCAAGCCTCTGGACGCACCCGGCTGACGAGCGACTGACCATCAACTCGCTGGGCTACTGGTCGAACCTGGCACGCATCGCCGACCAGGCCCATCTCGACATGCTGTTTTTTGGTGATGTGCTGGGTTTCTACGATGTGTTTGGCGGTAATGCCGACGCGGCGATGAAGTGGGCGGTGGAAGCACCGGCCAACGATCCGTTGATGATCATCCCGGCATTGGCTGCGGTGACGGAAAACCTGGCCTTCGGCGTCACTGTCACCACCAGTTATGAACATCCTTTCACCCACGCCCGGCGCTTCAGCACGCTGGATCACCTGACCAATGGCCGGGTCGGCTGGAACATCGTTACCTCCTACCTGAGCAGTGCCGCTCGCAACTTCGGCCTGGAACAGATGATCAAGCACGATGATCGCTATGAACGCGCAGAAGAATTTCTCGATGTCGTTTACAAACTCTGGGAAGGCAGCTGGGCAAATGACGCTGTGGTTGCCGACAAGTCTCGCCAGGTCTATGCCAAGGGCGTTCGCGTGCGACCGATCAATCATGTTGGCGAGCATTACCGGGTGGCCGGGCCGCATTTGACGTCCCCGTCACCGCAACGCACACCGTTGCTGATCCAGGCCGGTTGGTCGGGCCGTGGTCGCGAGTTTGCGGCCAAGCACGCCGAACTGATTTTCATCGCCAAGTCCAACCCGCTGGAGATTCGCCAGGGACTGGAAGATATATGGACGCAGGCCAGGGCAAGGGGGCGTCACGCCGGGGATGTTAAATCACTGACGGTACTTCGCATCGTCACGGCCAGGACCGAGCTCGAAGCCCAGCGCAAATATGACGAACTGCAAAACAACTATCACTTGCAGGCGCAACTGGTGAGTTATGCCGGCGATACCGGTATCGACATCAGCCGCTACGCGGACAGCGACGCGTTGTCTACTCACACCGAAGGCATGACCTCCTATGTGATGCGTCCCGATGGCAGTGGCAAGCCCTTGACCGCTGGTGATGTCAAACAGCGCTTTGCCAACATCACTCGGGGCAGTGATCTGATTCTGGTGGGAACGCCGCAACAAGTGGCCGAACGGATCGAAGAGCACGCCCGTATTTCCGGCACCAGCGGCTACATGCTCAACCCGCTGATCAGCCCGGGCAGCCTTGAGGACTTCGTTGAGCTGGTCGTTCCTGAACTGCAGAAACGTGGCTTGTATCGTACCCGGCCACAGAGCGGTACTTTCCGTTCTCGGTTACGGGACGATGGCGCTAACCATTTACCGGATTCGGCTTACGGCGCCTCATTCCGTTTTGATAAAGGTTTTTAGGACGGGACAGTCTCAGCCGCGACACCCTTTGTAGCAGCTGCCGAGCCCGCGA
>NZ_AKJL01000131.1 GCF_000282355.1 Pseudomonas sp. GM49 | reverse complement strand
GCGCCTGCCGTTGCGGATCTTGTCCAGTTCGGTTTCGCGGAAGTTTGCCACTACGTACCAGCGACGTGTGTCGATCAGGCTGAAGAGGGGATGACCGGCGGCAGCGAACTGACCGTTGGAGGTGGTCAAACCGACGATGAGTCCGTCGAAGGGCGCGCGTACTACGCTGTGCTCCAGGTCCAGTTCGGCGCGGGCTATCTCCGCTTGTATCACTGCGCGCCTGCTCACCAGTGCATCGACCCCGCTGACCGCGGCGGCAGCCTGTTTGGCCTGCAACAGCGCCGCATTCAATTCGGCACGAGCGCTCTTGGCGGCGGTGCGGGCCTGATCCACCTGTTCCTCGGAGACATAGCCAGGTTTCAGCAAGGGTTCCATGCGCCGCAATGTGTCGGCGCTCTGCGCGGCGGCGGCCTTGGCGCGTTCGACACTGGCTTTCACCGCTTCGGAATTGAATTGTTGGGCATCAACCTGACGCTGGCTCAGAATGATTTCCTTGTTCAGCGCCTGTAGTGAGGCCTGAGCCTGGTCCAGCACGTCCTGATACACCCGCGCGTCGATGCGCAGGAGTACGTCTCCCTGTTTCACCTGCTGGTTCTCACGCACGGGCAGTTCTTCGATGCTGCCGCTCACCTCCGGGGTGACGTTTATGGTGTCGGCATACACGTAGGCATCATCGGTACGTGGGGTGGTGTCCAACCGCCAGACCACCCACAGCAGCATCACCAGCGTCAGCCCGAGCAATACGAGAACGATCAAGCGTCGGGGCAGTTTGTTCACAGCGGATTCGCTCATGATGCAAGTCCCCGGTCAATTCTGGAAAAACAGCAGCCAGGTGCTCATCGACAACAACGCGGTCAAAACCGGATAGGTCAGAACTGACGGCACCAGCCAGGCTGCGTAACCTAACCGTGCAAGCAGTGCCTGAAGCACAAAGGCCAGCAGCATGCCGGCGAGAATGCAGAACAGCCAATCGGGGAAGTAGGCCCCCAGAACTGGAATCGAAGGGGCATTGGAGCAGCCCGATAGCGGAGCAATCAGCAATAGTGCCAACACGTTGTGTTCACGGCTCATTGTAAGCTTCCACCCCATTGCAATGCGGCAATTGGCCGATGCTACCTACATTGGCCTCGTGGAAATGTAGCTAATTTTTGGCCCGTCACCCCGGATGGGCAGAGGATCTCAAGCGATTCACCGGGTCTGGAGTTGATAGTAGTAGCTGCTTCGCTCAACGGATTTAAATCGGCCGTGTGAACACGCCTGTTGTTGGTTCGCCCATCAGCGCGAAATAATCCCGTGATCGATGGCGTATTTGACCAGCGCCGCCGGTTTGTCGATGTTGAGCTTGCGCCGGATGCTCAAGCGGTGTGTCTCCACCGTGCGCACGCTGATGTCCAGCTCCCGGGCCATTTCCTTGTTGTTCAAGCCTTGCGCCATCTTCGACAGCACCTGGCTTTCCCTCGGGGTCAGTTCGTTGTCGGTGTTCTTGTCGGCGATCAGCCGCTGGGCGATTTCGGCGCTGTAGAAGGTTCCGCCACTGCTGATGGCTTCGATGGCGGCGATGATTTCCCGTGACGGGGCGTTTTTCAGCACGTAGCCGCTGGCGCCGGAGCGCACCGATTCACTGACGTATTCGTAATTGTCGTACATGCTCAGCACCAGCACCTTGAGCGACGGGTACTGGCTGCGCAGCACGCGGGTCAATTCCAGGCCGTTCATGTCCGGCAGGCTGATGTCGACCAGCAGCAGGTCTGGCTGGCAACGTCCGACCATCTCGATGGCCTCGGCGCCGTTTTCCGCTTCGCCGACCATTTCCAGGGGCGACATCACGGCCAGCAGCGCCTTGATGCCGTCGCGGACCAGGGAGTGATCGTCGACCAGGGCGACACGGATCGGGGAGGGCAGGTTCATACGAGGTTTCACTCTTGTAGTTTTGGGCCGGCTCAGGGTTTTGCGCCAGGTTTCATTGGCAGCAGTACGTCCAGCTCACTTCTGCCCGGCATCGAGATCAAATCGAAGCGCCCGCCAAAATGTTCGACGCGTTCGCGGATATTACGCAAACCAATGCCTGCCTGACGACGTTCGACCTGGGCGACGTTGAAACCGATGCCGTCATCGACCACGGTCAGCCGCACGGACCGCTCACAACCGCGCAGGGTAATGGACACGTTCTTCGCCCGGGCGTGGCGTTCAATATTGGTCAGGCCTTCCTGGACGATGCGGAACAACGCAACAGCCGCGCCGTCGACCAGTTGGCAGTCGAATTCATTTTCGTCGTAGGTCACGGTCAGCCCGCTACGCTGCTCGAATTCCGCGGCCAATTGGCCGATGGCCGCCGGCAGGCCGAGGGTGTCGAGCAACGATGAGCGCAGGTCATGGGAGAGACTGCGGACTTCACCTATGGCATCGCCCAGGCGCTCGGTGGCGTCTTTCAACGTATTCAAGCCCTTGTCGTGGGCTTGTCCGCTTTCCAGCAGATGGCTGGCCAGTTCGAACTGAAACTTGATCGAGACCAGCACCTGGCTGATGCCGTCGTGCAACTCGCGGGACACCCGGGATCGTTCCTCCTCCTGCAGGCTGACGATGCGCTGGGTCAGGCGCTGCAGTTTTTTGTCCGCCAGGCGATGCTCGCTGACGTTGAGGGTCATGCCGGTGGCGAACACAAACAGCACCGCGACCAGGGCGACCACGGCAATCGCCATCATTGTCTTGCGGATGCCCATGGCCACTTCGGCACGGGCCTGCTGGGTGGCGCGCTCGACGTCTTCGAGGTAGATGCCGGTGCCGAGCATCCAGCCCCAGCGATCGAGCATCACCACGTAGGCGAGTTTGTCGGTCACCTGGCCGGAAGAGGGCTTGTTCCAGGCGTAGCGTTGAAAGCCTTCGCCCGATTGCGCGCTTTGCAGCAGCGCCTGAATCACCGGCAGGCCGTGGGGGTCTTTCATGTCCCACAGGTACTGGCCCACCAGTTCCGATTGGCGCGCATGCATCAGGCTGCGGCCTTCGCGGTCGTAGACGAAGAAATAGCCGTTGATGCCGAAGCTGAGCTTGCGCAGTTCCTCCAGCACTTGCTGTTGGGCACGGGTGTCGCCATGGCCGTCGTCGTACAGCGGAGCGATCAGGCTCTGGGCCATTTCCACGTAGTTTTTCAGCTCCGCGCGCTTGCTTGCCAGAATGCTGTCTTCGATCAGTTGCGCCTGCTGATCGCCCAATTGGCGGTTCAGGGAAATCACCAGCGCGCAGATGACGGCAATGGCCAGCACCAGCGGCAGAATCCCGAGGGCGACAATTTTGTGTTTGAGCTGCATGTTGACTCCTGCCCGCGCGAAGGCTCGGGATCATATGCCAAAGAGGCGCCTTGTAGGAGCGAGCTTGCTCGCGATGGTATTCCAGGCGCTGAGTGGTGTCGGCTGTACCTTTTTCGCGAGCAGGCTCGCTCCTACAGGGTTATGCGTTTTAACAGGAAGATCGTGGCATCTACGTAGAACTACGTAGACACCACGTACGTAGTAACGCGGATTTATTTGTGGACGGCATGCGCAGATATTGGGCCAGCTCCGCACCGCGGACACAATTATAAAAATTACCGCCGCAGTCATTGG
>NZ_AKJL01000130.1 GCF_000282355.1 Pseudomonas sp. GM49 | reverse complement strand
GGCCAGCGCCGCCGGTTGCAGTTCGGCAACGGCCACTACGGTCACCAGTGCCATCACCACTATGCCGAGTCGGCGGACCCATCTGCGCAGGAATTCCACCTGAGGCTTTTCCCAGCGGAAATGCAGTTCTGCCACACCACCCGGTGCGAGGATCCGGTAGGCGGTGTAGAACACCAGCCAGGCCCCGGCCATTTGCAGCAGCGCCGCGCCCATATTGGCGTTCTGCCCACGGGCGTCGATTCGCAGGGCCAACCCGCACAATGCAAGGCCCAGGGAAACCGGCATCGCCAGCAGGATGTTGATCAGAATCGCCTGCGGCGTGTGCCACTGGCTATCGCGTTTGAAGTGACCGATGTCCTGGTGAACCTTGATCAGTCGCGCGTACAAATTCTTGCGGCGCCACAACAGCGCACCGATCAGCAGTGCCAGTGGCAGGAACAGCAGCGGGCGCTGGGTCAGGCCGTCGGCCAGTTCGCTCAGGCTTGAAAGTACCGGTAGTGAATCAAGTTGACGCTGCAGGCGATCCGGCGCACTGCGAATCCACTCCAGCTCCAGCGGCTTGTTGCTCGGAATCCAGAACATCTGCTCATCGAGTGTCGCCCGCAGGCTTTGCGCCGTGCTGAGCAGTTGCTTCTGGTTCAGTTGCAGGGTGATGGATTCATTGAGCACCGCACTCAGTTCGCGATTGAGGCGCTCCAGCAGGTCGGCACGGGTGGTGGCCAGTTCCATCAGGCTTTTGCGCAGCTGCGGGGTGACTTGCTCGGGCGGCTGGGTCGACAGCAGGTTATCGACGTAGGTGGTCGGACTGCTCAGCAACTCCCGTTGCTGGCTGACTTCGAACTGATACAGGCGTATGTCGGCGATCTGGTCGGCCAGGTTGCGGTCGAGCCGCAGGCGCGGCAACGCTTGTTTCTGTTTGTAGAGAATCTTCGAGAGCAGCAGGCTGCCTTTGAGCACGTTGATTTGCTCGTCCAGCGCCGAATCACTCTGGGTCAGGCTGTCCAGTTGTTGCTTGGTCTGCAGGTTTTGCTGGGTGACTTCGTTGAGGCGGTCGGTGCTTTTGAGCAGGTAGTCCGAAAGCTTCAGGTTGGCCGCGCTTTCGGTGGCCAGAAGACTGCTGCCGCCGGCTTTCTGCGCTTCGATGGATTGCTGGGTGACCGTTTCCTGGGACAACGCCAGACGCTTCTGGTTGATCAGGGTTTGCAGTTCCTGGATTTCCTTATCCAGGCGGTCGGACCGCTCCGACAACAGGTCATGCTGGCTGTTGCCGAGGTCTTGCAATTGGGTATTGCCGGCCAGTTCCTGGCGCCGTAGCGGGATCAGGGCGTTCAGCGCTGCCAGCTCGGCATTGAGCTGGTCGCGCTGTTCGGCGCTCAAGGCCTTGCCGCTGTCCTTGCCGGTCTTGAGGATGTTGTTGATCTGCTGGATGCGCGTCTGGCTGCTCGAAATCTCCGCTTGAGCTCGCTCGGGGCGGGTCTGGGCGGTGATGATCAGGCTGTTGGCATCAGCCAGGGCTTTTTGCAGATCGCTTTGCTGGGTGGAGCGCTCAGTGAGCATTTGTTCCAGCTGCTGGATCGGTTCTTTGGCGAAACGCTGCGCCACCGGCACCACGGTGCTGGCTTTGAGGCGGGTCAGTTCACGCTGGTTCTCGACGGTCTGTTTGGGCGCATTGTTCAATTGCTGCTTGAGCGCGACCAGTTTCTGCTCGTAATCACGCTTGTTGTTGAGCTGGCTCAGCGTGTTTTGCAGGACGGTTTGCAGGGCCTTCTGATCGGCTTCCGGCAGTTTGCGGTCGGCGATCTTGTCCAGGCTCGCCTGCACGGCTTCGCTGGAAGGCGGTTCGGCCGCTTGCAATGTACCGACAGTACCGACAGAAAGACTCAAGCCCAACAGGGCAATGGCGAAAATGGAGCGCAGGTTAGGCATAAAGACCGGTCAAGCAAGTGAGAGTGGAAGCAGTTTAGAGGAAGAGTCCGGGGCCCGGGCGACTTCCTTCGGGGAATCTGACGCCCACTTTGCCGATCTTGTTCCCGTCCATGACTGCCACGGTCCAGATGGTGTTGTTCCATTCCACCTGGTCACCCACTACCGGCGCGCCGCCGACTTTCTGGGCAATGAAATGGCCCAGGGACATGTCCGGATCGATGCCTTCGACCTTCAGGCCATACAGGGCAGCAACCGCGGCCAGCTGGGCGTCTCCTTCCAGAACGAAGTCGCCGAAGAAGCGCAGATCGAGGCCCCGTTGAGGCGCCTGGCTGAAGAGTTTTCCGAGGGCTGGCAGGTTGTGTTCATGGCCGATAACACACAGCAAATCATCGACTTCGAGCACCGTACTACCCGACGGATGGAGCAATTGTTGACCACGAAACAGGGCGGCGATACGGGTGCCTTCGGGCATTTTCAGTTCGCGCAGGGGCGAACCGATGCACCATTTCTCCGCGCCGAGGCGATAAACGAACAGCTCCCACTCGCTGGTGACGTGCACTTCCAGGGCCGAACGGGAGATGGGCGCAGGCTCCGGGGGGACCGTCACCTTCAACAGCTTGGCGACCCACGGCAGGCTGGTGCCCTGAACCAACAACGATACCAGTACGATAAAGAACGCGAGGTTGAAGTACAGCTGGGCGTTGGGCAGGCCGGCCATCAGCGGGAACACCGCCAGAATGATCGGGACCGCGCCGCGCAGGCCGACCCAGGAAATGAACGCTTTCTCACGACCATGGAACGCCTTGAACGGCAGCAGGCCAACCACTACGGACAGTGGCCGGGCAAACAGAATCATCCACAGCGCCAGTGCCAGTGCCGGCAAGGCAATTGGCAGCAGATCGTGAGGCGTCACCAGCAGCCCCAGCACCAGGAACATGCCGATCTGTGCCAGCCAGGCCATGCCGTCGAGCATGTGCAAAATGCCGTGACGGCTGCGCACCGGACGGTTGCCGATCATCAATCCACACAGGTACACCGCGAGGAAGCCGCTGCCGTGCAGGGCGTTGGTCAGGGCAAACACCACCAGGCCACCGGCGATGACCAGAATCGGATACAGGCCGGTGGCCAGGTTGATGCGATTGACCAGTTGCAGCATGAGCCAGCCACCGCCCAGGCCGATGACAGCACCAATGCCAAACTCGCGCAGCAGGTGGGTCAGCAGGCTCCAGTGCAGGCCGGTCTGGCCGCTGGCGAGCATGTCGATCAGGGTGACGGTGAGGAACACCGCCATTGGGTCGTTGCTGCCAGATTCGATTTCAAGGCTGGCGGTTACCCGCTCGTTCAGGCCTTTGCCACCCAATAGCGAGAACACCGCCGCGGCGTCGGTGGAGCCGACGATGGCGCCGATCAGCAGGCCCTGGATCAGGTTCAGGTTGAACAGCCATGCGGCCGCCATGCCGGTCAGCCCGGTGGTAATCAGTACCCCGACGGTGGCGAGGGACAACGCCGGCCATAACGCCACGCGGAAACTCGACACCCGGGTGCGCAAGCCGCCGTCGAGCAGGATCACCGCCAGCGCGAGGTTGCCGACCAGATAAGCCGTGGGATAGTTGTCGAAGATAATGCCGCCGCCATCGACGCCGGCCGCCATGCCGACGGCCAGGATGATCACCAGAATCGGGATGCCGAGGCGGGACGAAAGTGAGCTCACCAGAATGCTCGCACCTACCAGCAACGCGCCGATCAAGAACAGGCTGTTGATGGTCGTCGCATTCAAAGGCAGTACTCCAGAAAGCTGAAAGGCGGGCGCAAACTGACCATGCAGTCTGCGTGCCAGCGATTCTAACCTGTTGAAATGTGATGCTGTCAAAAAGCTTTTTCAGATCATCGCAGCCCTCTGTAGGAGCGAGCTTGCTCGCGATGAACTCAATGACGACGCGTTGAATCAGGAAGCACGCGTCATCGTTAACGTTCATCGCGAGCAAGCTCGCTCCTACAGCGGTCGCGTCAGCGTGTTACAGGCTAAACCGCCCAACCAGGGTGTTCAGGTCCACCGCCAGGCGCGACAGCTCACTGCTCGCCGCGCTCGTCTGATTCGCTCCGGTGGCCGATTGCACCGACAGGTCGCGAATGTTCACCAGGTTGCGATCCACTTCACGGGCCACCTGCGCCTGTTCTTCGGCGGCGCTGGCGATCACCAGGTTGCGCTCGTTGATTTCGACGATGGCGCTGTTGATGGTATCCAGCGACAGGCCGGCGCCGCGGGCGATGTTCAGGGTCGATTCGGCGCGCTCGGTGCTGTTGCGCATCGAATCCACCGCGTGCCCGGTGCCGCTCTGGATGCTGCCGATCATGCGTTCGATTTCACTGGTCGACTGCTGGGTGCGGTGAGCCAGGGCACGAACCTCGTCGGCCACCACCGCGAAACCTCGACCGGCCTCACCGGCGCGCGCGGCCTCGATGGCGGCGTTCAAGGCCAGCAGGTTGGTTTGGTCGGCCAGGCCACGGATCACATCCAGCACCTTGCCGATGTCGCGAGACTCATTGGCCAGGTCGCCGATCAGGGTCGCGGTACTTTGCACGTCGGCGCTCATGCGTTCGATTGCGCTGACGGTTTCCTGCACCAGATCACGACCGTCACCGGCAGACGTGGTGGCGTTCTTCGACGCTTCGGAGGTGCTGACCGCGTTGCGGGCGACTTCTTCCACGGCGCTGGTCATTTCATTGACCGCAGTGGCGGCCTGTTCGATTTCGTTGTTTTGCCGGGTCAGGCCGCGGGCACTTTCGTCGGTGACGCTGTTGAGTTCTTCGGCAGCGGACGCAAGCTGTGTGGCCGAGCCGGAAATGCGCTGCAGCGTGTCGCGCAGTTTTTCCTGCATCTTCGACATGGCCAGCAGCAAGCGGCCGGCTTCGTCTTCGCCGTCGACGGTGATCGGGCGTGTCAGGTTGCCTTCGGCAATTTGTTCGGCGGCGCTCAGGGCGTTGGCGATCGGTTGAGTGATGCTGTTGGTCAGCAACCAGGCGAACAGCAGCGTCAGCGCAGTGGCAATCACCAGCAGGGTGATCACCAGGTTGAACGCCGAATCATATTGGTCGGCGGCCTGCTGGTTGGTGTCTTGGGTCTGCTGGGTGTTGATCTCCAGCAGGCGGTTCAACACGGTGTTGATTGCCTCGGAGTTGCTCAGCAAGTCGGTGTTGAGCAGGTTGCGCAGTTCATCGACTTGATTGTTACGCGACAGGGTCTTCATCCGGTCTTCGATCTGGCGATATTGCCCCAGCAGTTGCACGTATTGATCGTAGGTTGCACGTTCCTGCGGGTTGGCGATCAGCTTTTCGTAGGTCACCTGGGCGGTGCGAATCTGCTGGTTGCGCAGTTCCAGCAGTTCCATGGTTTTCTGCTGCACGTCAGGTTCGCGGTTCACCAGCAAACGGTAGGACAGCACGCGCAGGCGCAAGGTGAGTTGGGTGAACTCGTCCAGGCTCTTGATGCTCGGCACACTGTTATTGGTGATGTTTTCGGCGGCGCCGCGGATCTTGCTCATCTGATTCAAGGCAAACACCCCCAGAATCATCATCAAGCCGCCGATCAGCGCAAAGCTGAGGAACGCTCGAGGGGCGATATTCATATTACGAAGGGACATGGCGTTCACCGAAAAAGAGCGCATCCGTGCGGGGCTTAGGCTGCTGTATGAATGACTTATCGGTCGCCGGACTGAAGTCTTGAGTCCTGCTTGTTTTAGCCGGTTGCACCTTATGGCGACGAAGTGCAGGAACCAGATCGGCCTGTCACAGTCTTTAAAACTCGCGAGGAAGGTCGCCCGTCAGCAAAATCAAGGCTTTGCGCCTGTATAACCCTGGCATCCACGGTGACTTTTCTTTATCGTACGCGCCCTTTGAAAAAGCCCGGAAAATCAAAATGTTGGAAGCATCTCTAAGCCAATTGGAACAACTGGTCAGCGATCTGGTGCAACAGAACCAGACCCTGCTCGGCACTAACCAGACCCTGACTGCAGAACTGGCCCAGGCCAAGGATGAAAACGAAAGCCTGCAACTGAGCCTGATGGAGCAGGAAGAGAAGCAAGGCGCCACGGCGGCTCGCATCCAGGCCCTGGTTGAGCGTGTCAGCGCGGGTCCTGTCAGCGCATGAGTTACAACGCCGCAGGGGTAAAAGTCGTCTCGATCCTGGGGGAGGACTATTCGATCAAGGCGCCGGCCGGGGAAGAACAAACCCTGCTGGACGCCGCGATGATGTTGAAGGCAGCCCTGGCCGAAACCAAGAGAAAGTACCCGACGCTGATCGGTGACCGACTGCTGGTGCTGGCGGCGATGAATCTGTGTTCCCAGCAGATTGAAATGCAGAAGCAGCACAAGCTCGAACTCGACCGTTACCAAGAGCAAGTCAGCGCCACGGTTGAAGTGATCTCCAAGACGATCAATCAGGCCTGATCGGCTTTGCGCACAACCAAAGAATAGATTGTCGGTTGGTTTGTATACAATCGGCACGGCTGTTGCAGTGTTTCAGCCTCTTATTCTTTGGGGGTGCTCCATGCAGTTCTGGCGACGCAGTATTCAATGGCAGTTGATCCTGAGTATGGGCACTGCCCTGCTGGTCAGTATCCTGATCGTGGTTGGCATTTATACCCTGGTGGTCAATCGTCTCGCCCAGAGCTATCTGGTTGAGCAAGCCTTGCCGTCGAGCATCGAAGCGATGCGCAACGACATCGAGCGGATCCTCGTCCAGCCCCTCACCGCCGCCAAGGACATCGCCAGCAACAGCATGGTGCGCGACTGGCTGGCCGGGGGTGAAGACAGCGCCCGGACCGGCACGTTTGCTACCTATCTCGAAGGCCTGCGCGCCGAGCACAAGGCCTTTACCGCGCTGATTATCGGCACGGCGTCCAATCACTACTTCACCGAAAAAGGCCTGGACCGGACCCTCAGCCGTTCCAATCCCAAAGACGCCTGGTTCTATGCGTTCCTCGACAGCAACCAGCCGCGCACCCTCAATATCGACAACGACACGGCCACCGGAGAATTGGCGCTGTTCATCGACCTCAAGGTCGAGCAGGCCGGTAAAGTCGTGGGCGTTGCCGGGCTTGGCCTGAGCATGAAAGAGCTGTCGGAGCTGATTCACAACTTTAGCTTTGGTGAGCGCGGCAAGGTCTATCTCGTGCGTTCCGACGGTTTGATCCAGGTTCATCCTGAAGCGCAATTCAGCGGCAAGCGCACGCTGGCTGAGCAGATTGGCGAGTCAGCGGCGCAAGCCGTCATTGGTCAGCTCTCTACCTTCAAGGCCGCTGCCACCAACAGCAGCTTCCAGCGCGACGGCGAAGACTTTCTCGCTTTAAGCCTGCCGCTACGCGATCTGGGCTGGACCCTGGTGGCCGAAGTGCCGCAGTCGCAAATTTACGCCGAAGCCCGCCGCGCCATGTGGATGAGTAGCGGCATCGGTTTGGCGGTAGCGCTGGTGTGCCTGTTGCTGGTGGTGTTGCTGGCCCGTGGGTTGGTACGGCCGATTCGTCAGGTAACAGCGGCGCTGGTTGCCATCGGTAGCGGTGGTGGAGATTTGACCCACCGGTTAGATTCCAGTCGCGCCGATGAGTTGGGCGATCTGGCTCGCGGTTTCAATCGGTTCCTGGATAGCCAGCGCGACATGATCGGCGAAGTGCTGACCACCAGCGAACGCTTGCGCACGGCTGTGGGGCAAGTGGCCAGGGTTGTGGATAACACCGCCGAACGCTCCGGCCGCCAACAGGAAATGACCGACATGGTCGCTACTGCTGTCCATGAAATGGGCCTGACCGTTCAGGAGATCGCCCAGAACGCCGGCAATGCGGCGGTGGCGTCGCAAACCGCCCGGGACGAAGCGATGCAGGCGCGGGAAGTGGTGGGTGGTTCGATCCGCCACATTGAAAGCATGTCCCAGGAGATCGGCATCGCGGCGACGGCGGTGGGTGAACTGGCCCATCAGGTGGCGTCCATCGATCAGGTGCTGGCGGTGATTCGCGGGATTTCCGAGCAGACCAACCTGCTGGCGCTCAACGCCGCTATCGAAGCGGCGCGGGCCGGGGACATGGGTCGTGGGTTTGCCGTGGTGGCCGATGAAGTGCGCACCCTGGCGCGGCGCACGCAATCGTCCACCGATGAAATCCAGCAGATGATCGGCAGCCTCAAGCAAGGGGCGGAAAACGCGGTGTCGTCGATGCATTCCGGGCAAGCCGCGACCGGCACGGGTGTCGAGTCGAGCCAGCGTACCGGCTCCTCATTGACCGCGATCACCGGGCAAGTGGAGCGCATTAGCGATATGAACCATCAGGTGGCGACGGCGACGGAAGAGCAGTCGGCGGTGACCGAGGAAATCAATCGCAATGTGCAAGGGATTTCCGATCTGGCCCGGGCGACGGCGGGGGAGGTCAGGGCCTGTCGGGATGATTGCCAGACGTTGCAGCGGTTGGCGGATGATCTGGCGCGGCAGATGGGCGGGTTCAAGCTGGGGTGATGTGGCGTATGTTTTGACGCCATCGCGAGCAAGCTCGCTCCCACACTGGATCGCGTTGACCTGATGGACGCGGTTCCCTGTGGGAGCGAGCTTGCTCGCGATTGGATTTCAGCCAATCCACAAAGGCTGGATCAGAACCACTCATCCTGCATGCCCAGGCAAACATCATCCCGCGCCTCAAGAATCGCCAACTCATGGTGACACCCCGGCACCTCCCACGTCAGGAAGTAGCGCGCCGCCTGCAGCTTGCCTTTATAGAAGCCGACATCCGCCGCATTGCCCTTGGCCAGGCCTTCCTCGGCGCGGATCGCCTGTTCCAGCCAGCGCCAGCCGATCACGGTGTGACCGAACACCTTCAGGTACAGCGCCGAGTTCGCCAGGCTGCTGTTGACCTTGCCCTGGGCCAGGTCCGTCAACAGGCCGATGGTCACGGTTTGCAGGCGCGCCACCAGTTTTTCCAGCGGCTCGCGTAGCGGCGTCAGCGAATCAAACGCCTGGGCGCGCTCGGCGGTGTCGGCGATCAAACGGATCAATTGCTTGAGCCCGGCGCCGCCGTTTTGCGCCAGTTTACGCCCCAGCAGGTCCAGCGACTGAATGCCGTGGGTGCCTTCATGGATCGGATTCAGGCGGTTGTCGCGGTAGTACTGCTCCACCGGGTACTCGCGGGTGTAGCCGTGGCCGCCAAGGATCTGGATCGCCAGTTCGTTGGCCTTCAGGCAGAACTCCGACGGCCAGGATTTGACGATCGGCGTCAGCAGGTCCAGCAGTTCATGGGCCTGTTTGCGTTCGGTTTCGGTTTCCAGGGTGGTGGTATCGTCGAACAGTCGCGCCGCGTACAGGCCGAGATCGAATGAACCTTCGACGTAGGCCTTCTGCGTCAGCAGCATGCGTTTGACGTCGGCGTGCTGGATGATCGCCACCGGTGCGGTGTTCGGGTCCTTGCTGTCCGGCACGCGACCCTGCGGACGTTCGCGGGCATATTCCAGCGAGTACAGGTAGCCGGCGTAGCCGAGCATCACCGCGCCCATGCCGACGCCGATTCGCGCTTCGTTCATCATCTGGAACATGTAGCTCAAGCCCTGGTGCGGCTTGCCCACCAGATAGCCGACACATTCGCCGTTATCGCCGAAATTCAACGCGGTGGATGTGGTGCCGCGCCAGCCCATCTTGTGGAACAGCCCGGCCAGCAACACGTCATTGCGCTTGCCGAGGCTGCCATCGTCGTTGACCAGGAACTTGGGCACGATAAACAGCGAAATGCCTTTCACCCCGGCCGGTGCGTCCGGCAGCTTGGCCAGCACCATGTGCACGATGTTCTCCGACAGCGGGTGATCGCCACCGGAGATAAAGATCTTGTTGCCTTTGAGGCGATAAGTGCCGTCAGACGCAGGTTCTGCACGAGTACGAATATCCGACAACGATGAGCCCGCGTGGGGTTCGGTCAGGGCCATGGTGCCGAAGAAACGGCCGTCGATCATCGGTTGCAGGAAGCGGCGCTTCTGCTCGTCGGTACCGAAGCTTTCGATCAGGTTGGCCGCGCCCATGGTCAGGAACGGATAAGACGTCGACGCGGCGTTGGCCGACTGGAAGTGCGAAAAGCAGGCCTGCGATAGCAGGGTAGGAAGCTGCATGCCGCCGGCGTCAAAACTGCGCGCGGCATTGAGGAAACCGGCCTCGAGGAAGGCATCCACCGCCGGTTTCACTTCCGGAATCAGAATCGCCTGACCGTTTTCATAGCGCGGCTCGTTCTCGTCGCCCTTGCGGTTGTGCGGGGCGAAGAACTTCTCGGCGATGCTGCGGGCGGTGCCGATGGCCGCATCGAAGGTTTCGCGATTGTGCTCGGCGAAACGCTCACGCTGGGTCAGGCCCTCGG
The DNA here is from genome assembly GCF_000282355.1 of Pseudomonas sp. GM49. Classification (GTDB taxonomy): domain Bacteria; phylum Pseudomonadota; class Gammaproteobacteria; order Pseudomonadales; family Pseudomonadaceae; genus Aquipseudomonas. The sequence goes on along the minus strand of NZ_AKJL01000130.1, from coordinate 14,376 downwards.
CATCGAGGACTTCATACAGCTCGAAAGCCAGATTACGGGAACTGAGCAACGTCTCGGACATGGCGGCCTACCTTTTATTGGGATGGGCCGAGTCTAGGCTTGTGAATTTATGCTGAATAGCATGATTGATGAGCGTGATAACTGGGCAGGGCGGCGACTTTGCAAGCGCCCCCAAACCACTGTGGGAGCGAGCTTGCTCGCGATGGCGGCAGATCAGTCAACATAGGAGGTGACTGATGGATCGCTATCGCGAGCAAGCTCGCTCCCACAGAGGGTATTGCATACCGGGCAACCATTGCGGCAGCCTGGCTTATCGGGTTTAGCCGATGGTCATCAAGCTCGCATTACCACCCGCCGCAGCGGTGTTGACGCTCAATGCACGCTCGATCACCAGACGCTCCAGCGCAATGTTGGTTTCGCCTTGCGACAGACCCTGCACACCGACGATGGCGCCGGCACGCTTGGCCACCTGCTGGCACAGCGCACGCAACTGGTCGGAATGGCCGTGATGCAGAACCGCATCAAACACCACTTCGTCCTTGTTCCAGTCGGAAACCAGCTTGATGCGTGCCTGAATATCCTTCGGCAGACGTGCGAACAATACCTTGGTCAAGTCAGTTTCCGGCCAGACCGCAGAACCGCCGACAGCCAGTACCGCCGCCAGTTGAGTCAGCAGGTCGCCTTCGACTTCCGCCAGGCACAGCACGTGTTCCCGTGGCAGGATCGCGTAGCTGTTGCGCTCGCCGGTCGGGCCAGCCAGCACGCGGGTGATGCCGCTTTGCGATTGTGCGGCGAACTGCACGCACAGGGTGCTCAGGTCGGCAAACTTGTTGCTGTCGGCCCAGGCTTTCAGGGCGGTCAGCGGCTTGCTCATGGCGTCGCGCAGACGAACGTCCGGTGCTGCGGCGGCATCACCGCGAGCGAAGGACTGTTCGATCGCATCCGCAGGACGCGTCGACAACAAGCGGTACAGGTACAACGGACCACCGGCTTTCGGGCCGGTGCCCGACAGGCCTTCGCCGCCGAACGGCTGCACGCCGACCACGGCACCGACGATGTTGCGGTTGACGTAGACGTTACCGGCGTTGACGTTGTCGATCACCTTGGCGATGGTTTCGTCGATGCGGGTGTGCACGCCCAGCGTCAGGCCATAGCCGGAAGCGTTGATCTGACCGATCAGTTGATCGATGTCTTTGCGCTTGTAGCGAACCACGTGCAGCACCGGGCCGAAGATCTCCCGCTGCAGTTCGTCGAAGCTTTCCAGTTCGATCAGCGTCGGCATCACGAAGGTGCCGCGTTTGACTTCTTCGGCGTCGGCGATAGCCACCTGGTACACGCTGCGACCCTTGTCGCGCATGGCCTGGATGTGTTTCTCGATGCCAGCCTTGGCTTCGGCGTCGATCACCGGGCCGATGTCCACGGAAAGGCGCTCAGGGTTGCCGAGACGGCTTTCAGCCATCGCGCCCTTGAGCATTTCGATGACGCGATCAGCGGAATCTTCCTGCAAGCACAAGACACGCAGGGCCGAGCAACGCTGACCGGCACTGTCGAACGCCGAGGAAACCACGTCGATCACCACCTGTTCGGTCAGTGCCGAAGAGTCGACGATCATCGCGTTCTGGCCGCCGGTTTCGGCGATCAGAGGAATCGGACGACCCTGGCTGTCCAGGCGGCCGGCGATGTTGCGTTGCAGCAAGCGCGCGACCTCAGTGGAGCCGGTGAACATCACGCCTTTGACGCGCTCATCGCCCACCAGGCCGGCACCCACGGTTTCACCGCGACCCGGCAGCAGTTGCAGTACGCCTTGCGGAATGCCGGCTTCGAGCAGCAGGCGCACAGCTTGAGCGGCGACCAGCGGCGTTTGTTCCGCAGGCTTGGCCAATACCGGGTTACCGGCCGCCAGGGCAGCAGCCACCTGGCCACTGAAGATCGCCAGCGGGAAGTTCCACGGGCTGATGCATACAACCGGGCCCAACGGGCGGTGAGCATCATTGGTGAAATCGTTGCGTGCCTGCACCGCGTAGTAACGCAGGAAGTCCACGGCTTCACGCACTTCGGCGATGGCGTTGGCAAAGGTCTTGCCGGCCTCACGAGCCAGCAGGCCCATCAACGGCTGGATCTCGGCTTCCATCAGGTCGGCGGCACGTTCCAGGATCGCGGCGCGCTCGGCGGGCGGCGTGGCCTGCCAGATCGGTGCGGCGTTGAGGGCGCACTGGATCGCGTTGTCGACGTCTTCGACGGTGGCTTCCTGTACGTGGCCGACCACATCACGCAGGTCGGACGGGTTCAAAACCTGCGCCGGGGCTTCGTTGCTGGACGCGCAACCGAGCATCGGCGCCGCTTTCCAGTGGTTGTGTGCGGTAGCGAGAAGTGCGCAGGACAGCGATGCCAAACGATGTTCGTTGGCCATGTCGATGCCGCTGGAGTTGGCGCGTTCGGAACCGTACAGATCACGCGGCAAAGGAATGCGCGGGTGCGGCAGGCCGAAACCACCTTCCACGGTCGCCATCTGCTCGATGCTCGCCACTGGGTCGGCCACCAGTTCCTGAATGGAAATCGACTGGTCTGCGATACGGTTGACGAACGAGGTGTTCGCGCCGTTTTCCAGCAGGCGACGCACCAGGTAGGCCAGCAGGGTTTCGTGGGTGCCGACCGGAGCGTACACACGGCACGGACGGTTCAGCTTGCCTTCGGAAACCTTGCCTACAACTTGTTCGTACAGTGGCTCACCCATGCCGTGCAGACACTGGAACTCGTACTGGCCCGGGTAATAGTTCTGACCGGCGATATGGTAAATGGCCGACAGGGTGTGGGCGTTGTGCGTGGCGAACTGCGGGTAGATGACTTCCGGTACCGACAGCAGTTTGCGTGCGCAAGCGATGTAGGAAACGTCGGTGTACACCTTGCGGGTGTAGACCGGGTAGCCTTCCAGGCCTTCGACCTGGGCGCGCTTGATTTCGCTGTCCCAGTACGCGCCCTTCACCAGGCGGATCATCAGGCGATGACGGCTGCGGCGTGCCAGGTCGATCACGTAGTCGATCACGTACGGGCAACGCTTCTGGTAAGCCTGGATCACGAAACCGATGCCGTTCCAGCCGGTCAGTTGCGGCTCGAAGCACAGGCGCTCGAGCAGATCCAGCGACAGCTCGAGGCGGTCGGCTTCTTCGGCGTCGATGTTCAGGCCGATGTCGTATTGCTTGGCCAGCAAGGTCAGCGACAGCAGGCGCGGGTACAGCTCATCCATCACGCGCTCGTACTGGGCGCGGCTGTAACGCGGGTGCAGGGCGGACAGTTTGATCGAGATGCCCGGGCCTTCATAAATCCCACGACCGTGGGACGCTTTGCCGATCGAGTGGATGGCTTGTTCGTACGAGGCCAGGTACTTCTGCGCGTCGTGCTCGGTGAGTGCGGCTTCACCCAGCATGTCGTAGGAATAACGGAAGCCCTTGGCTTCGAACTTGCTGGCGTTGGCCAGGGCTTCGGCGATGGTTTCGCCGGTCACGAACTGCTCGCCCATCAGACGCATGGCCATGTCGACGCCCTTGCGGATCATCGGCTCGCCGCTTTTGCCGATGATGCGGCTCAGGGACGATGTCAGGCCGGCTTCGTTGTGGGTCGACACCAGTTTGCCGGTCAGCAGCAAGCCCCAGGTGGCGGCGTTGACGAACAGCGACGGGCTGTTGCCCAGGTGCGGCTGCCAGTTGCCGGTGCTGATCTTGTCGCGGATCAGCGCATCGCGGGTGCCTTTGTCCGGGATACGCAGTAGCGCTTCGGCCAGGCACATCAGCGCCACACCTTCCTGGGACGACAGGGAGAATTCCTGCAACAGGCCCTGAACGATGCCGGCACGGCCGCCAGCGCTCTTCTGGTTGCGCAGTTTTTCAGCAATCGAGGCAGCGAGTTTGTTGGTGGCTTCGGCCATCGGAGCCGGCAGGCGTGCCTGCTCGATCAGCATCGGCACGACTTCCGGTTCAGGGCGGCGGTAGGCGGCGGTGATCGATGCGCGCAGTACCGATTGCGGCAGGATGCTTTCGGCGAATTCGAGGAAGCACTGGTGGGCGTGATCCAGAGGTGCGTCGACGGAGTCGTCGGAATCCTTGGTCAAACCGCTCAGCTCGGTCAGGGTTGCACCACCCTCGAGTTTTTCCAGGTAATTGAAGATTGCCTGCTTGATCAGCCAGTGCGGCGTGCGATCAATCGAGGTCGCGGCGGCCTTGAGGCGTTCGCGGGTCGGGTCGTCAAGTTTGACCCCAAGGGTGGTGGTAGCCATGTTTTTATCCTCATGTTTGCCACGACGGCGTGGCATCAGCTGGCGGCAAGATTAGCCGTGCGACTGTAGAGGTGCAACCGGGTGCAACCCTTTTTTTGCAGGAAAAATCGGCGCCTCGTCGGGAATTAAATTCTGGAACGAGCGTGCTGCCCCTGCTTGGTGCTTTTACTTCTAATAAGGCGCCTGAACTGCGTCAAAAGGGAACAAAAAACATTTGGATACGGGTAAATCACGCAGGTGCAACTTATTCTCGAAAAATGGGTTGCACCAGATTTGCTTTGTTGCATAGCATTCGCGCCCCAAGGTGCAACCCGTCGAAAAGGCAGGTGTACCGGCTGATGGCTTTCCTGGGGAAACATCAGTCATAAATGCGCGGGATCCAGGATCGTCTGTCAAACGCATGCGTTTGCGAGCGGTTCACCAGCCGCTGCTACATAAAAACAAAGCCAGGGCGTAACTTAATGAGCGTAAGCAATCCAACCCTGATCACGTTCGTGATCTACATCGCAGCAATGGTGCTGATCGGCTTGATGGCCTATCGCTCCACCAACAACCTTTCCGACTACATTCTGGGCGGCCGTAGCCTGGGCAGCGTCGTTACCGCACTGTCCGCCGGTGCCTCCGACATGAGTGGCTGGTTGTTGATGGGCTTGCCCGGCGCGATCTACATGTCCGGTCTTTCCGAAAGCTGGATCGCCATCGGCCTGATCGTCGGCGCCTATCTGAACTGGCTGTTCGTCGCCGGCCGTCTGCGCGTGCAAACCGAGCACAACGGTGATGCACTGACCCTGCCGGACTACTTCGCCAGCCGTTTCGAAGACAAAAGCGGCCTGCTGCGGATCATCTCTGCGGTCGTGATCCTGGTGTTCTTCACCATCTATTGCGCTTCCGGCATCGTGGCCGGCGCCCGTCTGTTCGAAAGCACCTTCGGCATGTCCTACGAGACTGCGCTGTGGGCCGGTGCTGCGGCGACGATTGCCTACACCTTTATCGGCGGATTCCTGGCCGTGAGCTGGACCGATACCGTACAAGCCACCCTGATGATCTTCGCGTTGATCCTGACGCCGGTTATCGTGCTGCTGGCCACTGGCGGCGTCGACACCACTTTCCTGGCCATCGAAGCGCAAGATCCGGGCAACTTCGACATGCTCAAGGGCACCACTTTCATCGGCATCATCTCGCTGATGGGCTGGGGTCTGGGCTACTTCGGCCAGCCGCACATCCTGGCGCGTTTCATGGCTGCCGATTCGGTTAAATCGATCGCCAACGCCCGTCGCATCTCCATGACCTGGATGATCCTGTGCCTGGGCGGCACCGTCGCAGTCGGCTTCTTCGGTATCGCCTACTTCTCGGCCAACCCGGCCGTGGCCATGCCAGTGAGTGAAAACCACGAACGTGTGTTCATCGAACTGGCCAAAATCCTGTTCAACCCATGGATCGCGGGTATCCTGCTGTCGGCCATTCTGGCTGCCGTCATGAGCACCCTGAGCTGCCAGTTGCTGGTGTGCTCGAGCGCCCTGACCGAAGACTTCTACAAGACCTTCCTGCGTAAATCCGCTTCCCAGGTTGAATTGGTGTGGGTCGGCCGTGCCATGGTGCTGTTGGTGGCCCTGGTTGCTATCGCACTGGCGGCCAACCCGGAAAACCGTGTTCTGGGTCTGGTGAGCTACGCCTGGGCCGGTTTCGGTGCCGCATTCGGTCCGGTCGTGCTGATCTCCGTGATCTGGAAAGACATGACCCGCAACGGCGCACTGGCCGGCATCCTGGTCGGCGCGATCACCGTGATCGTCTGGAAACACTTCGAACTGCTGGGCCTGTACGAAATCATCCCGGGCTTCATCTTCGCCAGCCTGGCGATCTACTTCGTCAGCAAAATGGGCACGCCGACTGCCGGCATGTTCCAGCGTTTTGCGGCTGCAGAGCGTGATTATCGTCTGAACAAGTGATGAGTGATGGGTTGAACTCTTCCCGGCTCTGATAAAAGAACGGCTCGCAGCTTTTGGTGCGGGCCGTTTTTTTTTGCTTCTCCAATATCCGTGGTGTCCGTCGTCATCTGCGAATTTTCCGGGCAGGGTCCTCGGACGTTTCCTTCAAAACGTAGCGGTTTTCATGAAGTGGTGTGATGTGAGTTCCATCGATAGTCTTTGGCGGTCACTGACTATTCAGTGGTGGGGTGTAGGAACCCGTTAAGACCATAGGACACGCTTGGCATCGACACCTGATTTGCGGCGACTAACGTGCGCCCGTAAGATCTGTTGCGGCGGCTGTGCGCGGGCACGCTTCGGCGTGGTCGAGTTCTCTGGTCTCGATATTCCTACCCCGCGTATGGCTGCCACCCAAGCCTGTAGGAAGGCCGATGGTAGCCCCACTTCTACCAGAGGTTAAAAAATGAAAACAATTCATCCAGACCCACCCTACGAAAAACCGATCCCTCATCCCGACAACCGCTTCATGGCATTGACCAGCAACTGCAACGACATGCCCACCCTGTTCGTCGACACCCACGCGCCACTCGACATCCTCACCGACGCTGCCAACTACAGAATCCGCGCAGTAACCCAAGTGCTTGAGAACCTGTCCATGCGCGGTTCGATCGAGTGCGAGTCGTTCATCCTCAGTGATTTCGCCTTGCTCTGCGCCATTCCGTTGCGCGATGGCTGTGATGTGCTGGATGTGGTCGGGCGGCGGTTGCGGGCGCGGCCTTCGGCGTAGCGCGGAGTGCTTTTGTGGCGAGGGTGTTTGTCTGAGCGCCGCACTGCCCCGTTGGGTTGCGCAGCAACCCTAAGTACAGCGCCCCGGTGTTATCAGGCACACCGCAGTGCTTGGGGTTGGCGACTGCCTTGCAGTCGAACGGGGGCAAGCCCCCTCGCCACAGGGGTGTGTAGTGCCTCAACTGGCCGCTTGGCCGCGAACCCCTGACTTGCCGGCCGGTAAAAGGTAAACTTCCCGGCCTTCGCAGGAGCAGCCATGAATTATCGTCACGCCTTCCATGCCGGCAATCACGCCGATGTGTTCAAACACCTGACCTTGACCCGTCTCATCGCCCTGATGTCGCGCAAGGAGCAGCCGTTTGCCTATCTCGACACCCACGCCGGCATCGGTTTGTACGATCTTCAGGGTGACCAGGCCAGCCGTACCGGTGAGTACCTGGAAGGCATTGCGCGTTTGTGGGATCAGCCGGATCTGCCGATCCTGACCGCCGATTACATGCAAGTGCTGCACGAGATGAACCCGGATGGCCAGTTGCGCTATTACCCGGGGTCGCCGGAGCTGGCGCGACGTTTGACTCGCCCGCAGGACCGCGTGTTGCTCAACGAGAAGCATCCGGAAGATGGCGTTTTACTCAAGGACAACATGGCCGGTGATCGTCGGGTCAAGGTGCACCTAGGCGAAGGCTGGTATGTGTCGCGGGCCTTGCTGCCGGTGCCGGAGAAGCGTGCGGTGATGTTGATCGATCCGCCGTTCGAGAAGCTCGACGAGATGCAGCGTTGTGCCGCGTCGCTCAAAGAGGCGATTGGCCGGATGCGCCAAACCGTGGCAGCGATCTGGTATCCGGTGAAGGATCAGCGCGCGCTGCGTCGTTTCTACCAGGACCTGGCCGGTACCGGTGCGCCGAAGTTGTTGCGGGTGGAGTTGCTGGTGCATCCGCTGGATACGCCGAACAGCCTGAACGGCTCCGGGTTGGCGATTGCCAATCCGCCGTGGGGGCTGGAGGAAGAGTTGCGTGAGCTGCTGCCGTGGTTGTCCGAGAAGCTTGGACAGACTCAGGGTGGGTGGCGGATGGATTGGTTGATTGCCGAGAGTTGATCTGTAGGCGCGAGCTCGCTCCGGGCGGCGTTCCGACGAAGTTGGTGAACGTTGACGCGTAAAACCAGATGCCCAGCGGCGCCCTTTGGTTTTTCGCGAGCGAGCTCGCTCCTACAGTAGTTAGATCGGGCAGGTCACGCCTGTACCGCCAATCCCGCAATAGCCTTCCGGATTCTTGGCCAGGTATTGCTGGTGATACGTCTCGGCAAAATAAACGGTTGGGGCTTGGTCGATTTCGGTGCTGATTTCACCGAGGCCGGCCTTGGACAGTTCAGCCTGGTACGCTTCTTTGCTCTTGAGCGCGGCTTCCAGTTGTTCTGGCGAGGTAGCGTAGATCACCGAGCGGTACTGGGTGCCGATGTCGTTGCCCTGACGCATGCCCTGAGTCGGGTTGTGCAGTTCCCAGAACATCGCCAGCAGCTCCTGGTAGCTGACTTTGGCCTTGTCATACACCACCAGCACCACTTCGGCGTGGCCGGTCAGGCCCGAGCAGACTTCTTCGTAGGTCGGGTTCGGCGTGAAGCCGCCGGCGTAACCCACAACAGTGCTGACCACGCCGTCGCGCTGCCAGAAGCGGCGTTCCGCACCCCAGAAACAGCCCAGGCCAAAGATCGCGAACTCGACGTCCTCGAAGAATGGGCCCAGCAGAGGGGTGTCTTTGAAGACAAAGTGCTTCTCAGGCAGGTTCATCGGGGTTTCGCGGCCAGGCAGAGCTTGTTCTTTAGTCGGGAGCACGTTTTTGTTCACCAGAATTTCCGAGCGCAGAACCATGATCAGTCCTCTCAGTCAGGTTGAGTTGTAAATAAACAGACTGCCAGTGTGCCCAATGCCGGCCAGATACGCACTACCCTTGTGGGAGCGAGCTTGCTCGCGATGAGGGCATAACTTTCAGCATCAATGTCGACTGATCCACCGCTATCGCGAGCAAGCTCGCTCCCACAGGTTCTGTGTCTGTCAGGCGATTGGGCCACGCGGGTAGCGTTTGAGCTTTTCGATCAGCTCATTGCCCGGGATCGGACGGTCGAACAGGTAGCCCTGGCCGACATCGCAGCGGTGACGGCGCAGGAACGACAACTGGTCGGCAGTTTCGATGCCTTCAGCCACGACCTTGAGTTTCAGGTTGTGGGCCATGGCGATCACCGCAGAGGTGATTTCCATGTCGTCCTGGTTGTCCGGGATTTCGTGGATGAAGCTTCGATCGATCTTGATGATGTCGATGGGGAATTTTTTCAAGTAACTGAGCGACGAGTAACCGGTGCCGAAGTCGTCCATGGCCAGGGTCAGGCCCAGGCGCTTGAGCTGGTCGAGTTGCAAGTGGGTGTCTTCGGTGGCTTCCAGCAGCAGGCCTTCGGTCAGCTCCAGCTCCAGCAAATGAGCCGGCAGGGCTTCTTCCTTGAGGATGTTGGCAATGGAGGCCACCAGGTCCGGATCGGAGAACTGCTTGGGCGACAGGTTGATCGCCACTTGCAGGTTGCCCAGGCCGTAGGCGGTCAGCGCTTTGCTCATGCGGCAGGCCTGGCGGGCGATCCATTTGCCGATCGGAATGATCAAGCCGGTTTCTTCGGCGACGCTGATGAACTGATCCGGGCGGATCATGCCCTTTTCCGGATGATCCCAGCGCAGCAGTGCTTCCATACCCAGCAGGCGCCCGCTGCGCAGGCACAGTTTGGGCTGGTAGAACACGTCGAGTTCGTTCTGGGTCAGGGCGCGGCGCAGGTTGTTTTCGACGAACAGCTTGTAGCTGGCCTCGGCGTTCAGTGCTTCGGTGAACACCTGCACCTGATGTTTGCCGTTGGCCTTGGCCTTGTGCAGTGCCAGCCCGGCGTTGCGCATCAGGGTTTGCGGGTCGCGCCCGTGCAGCGGGGCACAGGCCAGGCCCACAGAGCCTGTGACGCTGATCAATTGGTTGTCGACGAACATCGGTTTGTCGAGGGTCGCCAGCAACTGGTTGGCCACTTGCTGGCCCACCGTGAGATCGCTGTTGTCCAGCAACACGGCGAATTCGTTACTGGCGAATCGCGCCAGGCTGCCGCTCGGGATCAAGCTGTTGCGCAGGCGCCGGGCCAGGCTGATCAGCAGTTTGTCGCCGGTCTGGTGGCCGAGGCTGTCGTTGATCCGCTTGAAGTTGTCGATGTCCACCAGCAACAGGCTGATCGGCGCGTCGCTGTCCCGGGCGAAGCGTTCATCGAGGTTGCGGATGAAGGCCGGGCGGTTGCCGAGGTTGGTCAGGTTGTCGGTGTAGGCCAGACGCTCGATACGCTGCTGAGCGAGCTTGGTCTGGGTGATGTCTTCGTAAATGCCGATGTAGTGAGTCAGCTCGCGGTTGTCGCCGTAAACCTTGGAGATCGACAATTGGCCCCAGTAGGGTTCGAGGTTTTTCCGGCGGCTCTTGAATTCGCCCTGCCAACTGTTGCTCTTGACCAGCGCCGAAGGCGCGTCGAACAGCAGTTCGCTGAGGTTCTCCAGGGCCGGCAGTTCCGACAGGCGCTGACCGTGCACTTCTTCGGTGGAGTACTGGGTGATCGCGGTGAAACTCGGGTTGACGTATTCCACCACGCCGTCGCAGTTGACCAGCAGAAAGGCGTTGGCACTTTGTTCGACCGCACGCTGGAACAGGTGCAGGGCGCTGGTGGCGGTACGCCGGTTGTGGTTGCTGATGACCTGGGCAAACTGGTCCGCCAGTTCGCCGGCGAAGGCGATTTCATCCGACTGCCAGGCGCGGGTCGCCCCGGTTTGCTCCAGGCACAGCACGCCGACCACCTGGCCATCGACGCGGATACTGGCGTCTAGCATCGCGTTGACGTCGCGCGGGCGCAGGCTTTCGGCCATCTCCCGGGTGCGTGGGTCGCGCATGGCGTTATGGGCGTCGATGGCGCGGCCGGTGTGCAAGGCGTCGAGGTAATCGGGGAAAACACTGACGTCAATCGGCTGCGGCAGCAGGTATTCCTGATTCGTGCGGTGATAGGCCGAGATCGGCACCAGCATCGAGCCTTCGAGGTGCCACAGGCTGGCGCAGTCGATTTCGTAAATGTTACAGGCGCTGCGGGTGATCAGCTCGGCGGCTTCGCGCAAGGAATTGTTGCTGCTGTAGCGTTGACGGGTGAGCAGCAGGATGAGGTCCTGCTGGGCACGCACCCGGTCCAGATGCAGCAGTTGCTCCTGCTGGGCTCGCTGATTGAGTTCCAGGGCGATTTGCAGGCGCGAGTTCTGGGTTTCCAGATCCAGGGCTGGTTGCAGCGGGTCATCCTCGAACAGGCCGTCAATGACCAACAGGTAGCCGCGTAACAGATGTCGATTGTGTTGTTTGTAGGCTTCGCCCGTTTCCAGCAGATTCAGGGAGCCCGAGGCGGTGTGCAGGGTGTAGCGGATCAGGTAATGCGTGCTTTCAGTCAGCTGTTGCTGGATCGCGTCGTGCAGTTGATAGCGTGCTTGCGGCTCCATCAGGCTGGCGTAGGGCGAGCCCACTAGCGCACACAGCTCAACGGCGGGCAGGCCGAACTGGCGTTCGCAATTGGGATCGAGAAACAGCAGCGCCCAGCTGGGTTCATTAAGCCGTTCGAAACGCAGCATGCCGAGCCGCGAGGGCACAGGCAACTGCGTCACTACCTCGGCCACCATACGGCTGGCGGCATCGGGTTGGCTTTTCATGGAGGGGAACTCGCTTCGAATATGCTGAACGCGCTGGGCTCTCGCCCTCTTTACTGTTGCCTGCGGCAAGGTTGCATCATTGCGACACCGACTGACAAGAGAGATGAAGGCCAAGTGCTATAAGAATATGTCGGCAGGCGTGAAGATTTCTGCAGCGCCCGGCAAAAAGTATTGCTGTTGATCAGATTGCAGCCTTTGGGGTCGTCCCGAAGGCTGCGATTTTTTGCCATCACCGCAAATCAATACCTGTCGATTGCAGCAACTTGCCATCCCGATCGTGGTAATTCACCTGAATGCGTTCTGCATTGATGACCAGATGCGCGAAGTTATCCTGACTGATGACTTTGCCGGTCAATTCTTGCCGATATTCGCCTGCAGCGTTCCGGGCCAGCGGCCGGTCGAGGATAAAGCTGGATTGAGTGGCATAGGGCAGCAGTCTGGTGTTGCACAATGGCGACGACACGATGGTGTGCACTTCGAAGTCCTGGTCTTCACTGTGGGTTAACCGACTGGTCAGCGAACCGTGAACATCACCGGAAATGAAGATGACGTTCCTGATGCGGTGCGTACGAATGGTCTCCAGCAAACGCAGCCGTTGCCCGGGAAAACCGCCCCAGGCGTCATCCCCGTCGCGTTTGGCGTCAGGAAAGAACATCACGCTGGTGACTACCATCCTGACCCGGGCGGGGCTGTGGATCAGCCATTGGCACAAGGCATGTTCCTGTTCAACATCAAGGATGCGTCGATCATCGGCGGACAGATTGCGCCGGGTGCGACTATCGGTGACGAACCATTCGATATCGCCATCGGTGAATTGATACCAATAGTGCTTCGGATGGCGGCCGATCCGGCCATCGTCAAATACCGGGCTGTGGCTGGCTTGATATAACTCATAAGCAGTGATGGCGTTTTTATACAGCACATCATCGCCTGATCTTTTCTTCTTTGGCCAGTTATCTTCAATTTCGTGGTCGTCGAGGATCATGTAAGTCGATACGTTGGCCATTAACCTGGAAATATGTGGCTGGGAGAACGCCGCACGGTATTTTGCGAGTATTTGTTGATGTTCGCGGTCAGGCGCGAAAAAGTTCAAATCGTCGACATAGATCTGGTCGCCAGTCATCAACATTGCGCTGACCGGCGGGTTGGCTTGCTGTGCCAATTGTGTCATCGAGGCAAATATCCGATCGCCCAGTTGTGGCGCCGACGGGATACCGGCGGTCATCCGCAAGTAACGACATGAGCCGACAATATAGGCTCTCGGCGTGCCGACAGCGCCAGACCGGGTGCGCAAGCGATAGAGTTCTTGCGGCCATTGCAGCGGCAGTTCTTGCAGCGACTCCTCGGTGTGCCCGGTACTCGTGGTGCTGAACCAGCCGGCCTGGTACTCGTATTCGGTATCGGCCGCCAGGTTATTGAGAACAATGACGTCGGACATGTCTTGCAGGCTTGTCAGCCTTATAAAGATACTTTTAAGCCATTGTTCATGTCCTGGCTGCCGATAACGAATTCCGGCAAATACAGGGGCATCTTTTTGCGCTTTGCCGCGCACAAAGATACGCGCGTGATTAGTTGTGGTGTGGCCAATAATCGGGCCGACAGTTGGTTTTAGCATGTTTGAGTCCATTCGCTGCCAGTTAATCAGGTAGTTGGTTGTTTTGGCTTTAATAGGGGGCATTCAGCCAAGACTAGTTATTTGGCCCGAATAAGTAACTGGCAGAAATGGATTCGAGTTGTGGGCTATATCAGCCACAATTGTAGGAAGGCGTTTTAAATAAGAACTTCAGGCAAAAAAAAGCCCCGCCAAATTGGCGGGGTTGAGGTACGAGCGTGGCGCTCGGAAACGTGGAACGCGAGAGGCCCTCCGGTGAAGGAGGGCCGGTCGGTGTTACAGGAGCATGGTGCGGATGTCGCCCAGCAGGTCGCTCAGACGCTTGGTGAAGCGTGCAGCGGCGGCGCCGTTGATCACACGGTGATCGTAGGACAGCGACAGCGGCAGCATCAGCTTCGGCTGGAAGGCTTTGCCGTCCCAGACTGGCTGGATGGTTGCCTTGGAAACACCGAGGATCGCCACTTCCGGCGCGTTGACGATCGGCGTGAAGCCGGTGCCGCCAATGTGCCCGAGGCTGGAAATGGTGAAGCAGGCGCCTTGCATCTCGTCCGACGAGAGCTTCTTGGTCCGGGCTTTTTCAGCCAGGGAAGCGGCTTCGGCAGCCAGTTGCAGCAGGCTCTTCTGGTCGACGTTCTTGATGACCGGTACCAGCAGGCCATCCGGGGTGTCGACGGCGAAGCCGATGTTCACGTATTTCTTGCGGATGATCGCTTTGCCACTTGGCGCCAGCGAGCTGTTGAAGTCCGGCAGTTCCTTGAGCAGGTGCGCGCAGGACTTGAGCAGCAATGGCAGGACGGTCAGCTTGACGCCGGCCTTCTCTGCAACGGCTTTCTGGGCAACACGGAACGCTTCGAGCTCGGTGATATCCGCCGAGTCGAATTGCGTGACGTGTGGCACGTTCAGCCAGCTGCGGTGCAGGTTGGCGGCGCCGACCTGCATCAGGCGGGTCATCGGCACTTCTTCGATTTCACCGAAGCGGCTGAAGTCCACGACCGGAATCGGCGGGATGCCCGCGCCACCGGTTGCGCCAGCAGCAGCC
>NZ_AKJL01000129.1 GCF_000282355.1 Pseudomonas sp. GM49 | reverse complement strand
GGGGAGCCGCTGGTCAGCCCGAAACTCGAAGCGTTCATGACGGCGGTCGGGCAGATGGGCCTGGAAGACATCAGCCTGACCACCAATGGCCAGTTGCTGGCGAAGAAACTGCCGCTGCTGGTGAACGCCGGCATTCGGCGCCTCAACGTTTCCCTCGATACCCTCGATGCGAATGCGTTCCGCAGCATTGCCCGGGGCGGCGATCTGGCCACTGTGCTCAACGGCATGAGCGAGGCAAGTGCGGCCGGCATGAAGATCAAGGTCAACATGGTGCCGCTGCGCGGGCAGAACCTTGACCAAGTGATGCCGCTGCTCGACTACTGCCTGGAGCGCGGTTATGAACTGCGCTTCATCGAGCTGATGCGCATGGGCCACCTGGCCAACGACTCCAACGCCTTTCTGCAACAGTTCGTCAGCCTCCAGCAGTTGCTGAGCCTGATCGGCGAGCGCTACGAATACCTGCAGGCCGATGCCCCGGTCGATGCGACGGCCGTTCGCTATGAAATTCCCGGCCAGGGTTATTTCGGCGTGATCGCCAACGAGAGCGTGCCTTTCTGCCGGACCTGTTCTCGCTTGCGCTTATCTTCCACCGGGTGGCTGCATGGCTGCCTGTCATCGAGCAATCGCCATTACATCGGCGACCTGCTGGACAAGCCGCGTCATCAGGCGCTGCCGGCGCTACAGAGACTCTTGGTGAAAGCCTTGGGGGACAAGCAGGAAGTGGCGTTCTCTGGTGGCGCGACTGTCATGAAGATTATTGGCGGTTGATCCGGCCTCATCGCGGGCAAGCCACGCTCCCACAAGGTTTTGCGTAAATCCTTGTAGGAGCGAGCTTGCTCGCGATGGCTATGGATAAGTCAACAATGCTCATGAGATGGCGCAAAAGCTGCATCCTACGGCCATTCGCCGGTTTTCCGACACCGGCCTCTGGAGGATAGGATGCGTAGCCTGGTTTTGCTGCTGGCCGTTTTGGCACTTGGTGGCTGCATGAACGTCAGCGATATGGCCGAAGGGACTCGTTACCATATGAGCGATGCGGGGTTGCTCGATCACAGTGACAGCCGTCGCGTAAACAACCTGCGCATCCAGCCGGACTCGTTCGTCTACATCGCTCAAGGCGCTTTCATGCCGCCGGGCAGCGCCGTTTATCCACGGCCCAACGTGATTGCCGAAGTCGCGTTCGATGGCTTCGTCGAATACTTCCCGATGGTCCGCCGTGCCCCTGCGCCGGAAGGCCTCGACCAGGCCATGGTCGAAGCCCGTGCCGCCGGTGCGCACTATCTGCTCTACACCCGATTTGCCAAGTCTGACGACCGTATCGGCAACTCGGACGAGTGGCTGGATCAGGAGGCCCTGGATCGTCTCGGCATCGACAGCGGTATGATTCAGATCATGTTGATCGAGACCAGCACCCAGTATTTGATTGATACTGCGACCATCAAGAGTCGTGGCGGTTTACTGACGTTCCACGATAAAAAACCCGAAGACCTGATGGGCCCGCCGCTGGAGCAATATGCGCGCGGCCTGTTGGGGCTCAGCGACCAGTAATCCCGAGGAGAACGCCATGAGTGGCCCGCAAAAAGCCAACGACTTGCTGGGGCAAATCCCCAAGACCAAAGGCTTGCCGCCGGTGCACCTGTGGAATCCCGATTTCTGCGGCGACATCGACATGCGCATCGCCCGGGACGGCACCTGGTATTACCTGGGCACCCCGATCGGGCGCAAGCCGATGGTCAAACTGTTCTCCACCATCATTCGCCGTGATGGCGATGATTACTTCCTGATCACTCCGGTCGAAAAGGTCGGCATCAAGGTCGACGATGCGCCGTTCGTGGCGATTGCGGTGGACGTGGAAGGCGAAGGCGAGGCGCAGCTGTTGCGCTTTACCACCAACGTCGAGGAAACCACCGAGGCCGGTGTGGGGCATCCGCTGCGTGTGGTCACCGACCCGGTAACGCAGGAACCAGCCCCTTACGTACATGTGCGCAGCAATCTTGAAGCGTTGATTCATCGCAATGTGTTCTATCAATTGGTGGAACTTGCGGTGAGTCGCGAGATCGATGGCCAGCGCTGGCTCGGTGTATGGAGTGGCGGTGAGTTTTTCCCTATCGGTCTTGAGCCCTAAAACTCAACACACGATCTGGCACTGACTTGCCTTGCGCAGCGCCTCAATCAATTCCTGCCAGCGCAATATTCTTCGCCCGGGCTTCTGTCCTCAAACTGGCAACTATTGGTTGTCATCGTCGTCATCACCCGAACTGCCGCTGGTGGTCGAACCGAGTCCGCCGCTGCTGGGTGTTTTGCTGCCTGGTAAAGTCATACCGCCCTGACGTCCTGCATCATTGCCTTGAACCCGTGGGTCGGTGCCGGTGGAGGGCGGCAGGTTGTGGTCGATGGTCGTGCCATTGGTGTTCATGCCGGGGGCACTCTGGATCGCCGGTGCCCTTGGCTTTTCCACCGGGTTGGTCGGGCCGGTGCTCGAGCCGATGGTCCCGGCGATCGCGGCAGAAGACAGCAAGACGGTGAGAACGAGGGCGGTCAACCTAGACAGGATCATGGTGTTGTCTCCAACGGATAGAGTCCTTACCTGATTAGTACGCCCTCGATCTGGATGGGTGCATTATTGGCGACGAACGGCTCAGGCCTGCTCCAATGCCCTGACCGCTGTAGCTCTTCTCCAGATCAACCGGCCCACGGTGATCAACCAGTTGAGCGAAGCGACCGCCAACACCGTGAGCAACAGCGTGGCCATGCCTTGCTCGACGATGATTTTCCCGGCCAGCAAGGGAAAGCCGAACACGCCGATGAAGTACGACAGGCTGAACAGCAGCAAGGATTGTGCGGTGGTGCCGTTCGGCGCTTCATTGGCGGCCAGGCCGTTGATCACCGAGTAGGTCAGGCCGTAACCGATCCCGAGCATCACCGCCGCGAGCACGTAGCTGACGCTGCTGTCGACGACAAAACCGAACATCACGATCGACGCCAGCATCAGCCCCGAAAGCAGGCACGATGCACGGAATGGATCGCGCTTGACCACGAAACCGGCAACCAGCATGCGGCCGCTGATCGCCGCACTCATGAAGCCGAGGAAGAACAGCGAATAGTCGAGCGACCGCGCTGCGGCATAACTGGTTTGAAAGCTCGACAGACCGCCAAACACACAGCCACCAAGGCCGACCATGATGATCGGGAATACTGCCCTGGACGACAGCACCTGACCTGCTGCACGCCAGGAAATCCGCGACACGCTGCTCGATTGCGCGGGCGCCGGTTTCAGTTGTCGATCCAGGCGCCAGAACAGCAGTACCCCTATCAGGCTGGCCAGCGCCGCCAGATAAAACGCCGCCGTCACCGGATAACCGAGCGCACTCGCGGCGCGGCCGAGCAACGGGCCACTGCCGATCCCGGTCATCATGCTGCCCGACAGCAGGGCGAAGTACCTGGCACGCTGTGAGGGTGTCACCAGGCTTGCCACGATGATCGGCCCGAGGGTGTAGAACACGCCCCAGCCCAGGCCCAGCAGCAGCCCGAAAAACAACAGTGGTTGACCGAAGCCTGGAGTCAGGGCGAAGCCCAGGCTGGCCGCTACCAGCAATACACCGAACAGCGCCACCGATCGGGCGGCACCGAGCAAGTCGGACAAATGACCGGAAACAATCACCGCCACAAAGGTACTGAGCATCGCTGTCGAAATCACACTGCCGGCGTCGTGCTCGTTGCCACCACGAGAGCTGATCAACAGCGACAGCAAAAAAGTCGAGCCATAGGACAACGACAACAGGTAACTGGCGAGGCAAAACAGGCCGAACAACTTGGTTGATACAGGGGGTGTTGCGCAAGACATGACGCGGTTCCTTGACCGGGAAAATGAGCAGCGCGGCTATCTAACCACGCAGTGCCCGAATGTTAGGTCCGAGGTTATCGATGCCAGGGTTAGTGGAGGCCGGAGTGAAGATCCATTTTTTGGCAGGGAGCTTTTGTGGCGAGGGGGGCTTGCATGTGGTGAGGGGGCTTGCCCCCGTTGGGTTGCGCAGCAACCCCAATAAGCACACTGGAATCTTTCTGGTGTAATGCGATCGCTAAGAAAGGGCCTGCTTCGCAGGCCAGCGGGGGCAAGCCCCCTCGCCACAAATATCGCGCCGACTTAGTATGGCGTTTTCCTCTTTTGACAAGGCACGTCCATGACGATCGAAATCCGCCCGGCGACCCCCAGTGACGCACCGCAAATCCTCGCGTTCATCACTGAACTGGCCGACTACGAACGTGCCCGCCATGAAGTCATCGCCAGTGTTGCCGATATCGAGCGCAGCCTGTTCAGCGAAGGCGCCACCGCCCATGGCCTGATCTGCCTGCGCGACGGCGCACCCATCGGTTTCGCGGTGTTCTTCTTCAGCTATTCGACCTGGTTGGGCAGCAATTGCCTGTACCTCGAAGACCTTTACATCACTCCGCAACAGCGCGGCGGTGGTGCGGGCAAGACCCTGCTGCGGCATCTGGCGAAAATCGCCTGCGCCAACGACTGTGGCCGTTTCGAGTGGAGCGTGCTGGAGTGGAATACGCCGGCTATCGAATTCTACAAATCCCTGGGCGCGCAGCCGCAGGAGGAGTGGGTTCGGTATCGGATGGATGGAAAAGTATTGCGCGAGTTCGCCGAGGGCAATTGAGCGGTATCCCCTGTAGGAGCGAGCCTGCTCGCGAAGAAATCGAAAACACCATGGGGTGTCAGGCTTTCCGCTTTATCGTTGACGACCATCGCTAGCAAGCTAGCTCCTACAGGGGAATGCATTCCAGGGAGCTACCGTAGGCGGTGGTTTTTTTTTGTCGTCGTCCCAGTATATGGGATTGATATTTATATATTGAGATTATCCAGCGCCTGGGTTTATAGTCCTGCTCACTCACTGCCAAAAACCAAAACAGGTGAAGCGATGCAGGCGCAATTGATCGCGCTCGATTGGGGGACGACCTCACTCCGTGCTTACAAATTGGCTGAAGGTGGCCAGGTGCTCGAACAGCGTTCGCTGTCGTCGGGGATCATGCAGCTGCCGAAAGCGCCGCGAATCATTGCCGGCCGGAAATGCACCGACGGTTTCGAACTGGCCTTCGATGAGGCTTGCGGCGACTGGCTCGATACCCAGCCGGATTTGCCGGTGATTGCCTGCGGCATGGTCGGCAGCGCCCAGGGCTGGAGCGAAGCGGCCTACCGCGACACGCCGGCGAACGTCGCCACTCTCGGTACTTCCTTGCAAACCGTGCGCAGCCTGCGCGGCGTCGATGTGCACATTGTGCCCGGCGTCATCCAGCGTTCGCATTTGCCGAACGTGATGCGCGGCGAAGAAACCCAGGTGCTCGGTGTACTGCAAAACCTGGCGGGCGAGGCGGGCGCTGATCTGCTGATCGGCCTGCCGGGCAGCCACTCAAAATGGGTGGAAGTGGCCGACGGCTGCATCGTGCATTTCGATACGTTCATGACCGGCGAAGTTTTCGCCGTGCTCAGTGAACACAGCATTCTCGGACGCACCCAACAGCGTGGCGCGTCTTTCGATGGCGATGCGTTTGATCGCGGTGTGCGGGTCGCGTTGTCGGCGGACGGTGAAATCGGTCTTCTGTCGACGATGTTCAGCACCCGCAGCCTGGGCCTGACTGGCGAATTGAGCGCTACCGCCCAGGCGGATTATCTGTCCGGCCTGCTGATCGGCCACGAATTGTCAGCCCTGGCCGGCGTGCAACGGCGTCGGCGCAACAGCGTGCACCTGCCTTCGATCATCCTCATCGGTAATACCCAACTCTGTGCCCGCTACAGCCGTGCGCTCGACGCCTGCGGTTTTGCCCGGGTGAGCCTGGCCGAACAGGCCACCGAACGCGGATTGTGGCAACTGGCGCTCGCCGCCGGCCTGATCACGTCCACCGCATCCCGTTAAACCTGCCTGGAGGCCTGACATGCTCAAACAAGCGCTGGCACAAAACGGCCTGATCGCGATCCTGCGCGGCCTGAGCCCGCAAGAAGCGGCGGCCATCGGCGAAGTCCTGTACGCCGCCGGATTTCGCGTCATCGAAGTGCCGCTCAATTCCCCGGAGCCGTACGAAAGTATCCGCATCCTGCGCAGTACCTTGCCCGTTGACTGCCTGATCGGTGCCGGCACGGTGTTGACGCCGGAGCAGGTCGTACAGGTGAAAGCCGCGGGCGGTCAGGTGATCGTCATGCCCCATAGCGATCCGAAGGTGCTGCGTGCGGCGAAAGCGGCGGGGCTGTACCTGTCGCCCGGTGTCGCCACGCCGACCGAAGCCTTTGCGGCGCTGGCCGAAGGCGCGGATGTGCTGAAGATGTTCCCGGCCGAGCAGATGGGCCCGGCGGTCGTCAAAGCCTGGCTCGCGGTGCTGCCCGCCGGAACCATTCTTGTGCCGGTCGGCGGCATCACCCCGGACAACATGCAGGTGTTTATCGACGCCGGTGTCAAAGGTTTCGGCCTCGGTTCCGGCCTGTTCAAACCGGGCATGACGCCTGCGCAAGTGGCGGCCAATGCCAAGGCCTATGTCACTGCCTGGAAAGCCCTTCGCTAAGACTTTTTGGCGCTGCGAGCGCTGCATCCAATAAGAGAGACAAGCAGATGAAAATCACCAAGCTGACCACCTTCATCGTTCCGCCGCGCTGGTGCTTCCTCAAGGTCGAAACCGACGAGGGTGTAACCGGGTGGGGCGAGCCCGTGGTCGAAGGCCGCGCCCACACCGTTGCCGCTGCCGTTGAGGAATTGTCCGACTACCTGATCGGCAAAGACCCACGCAACATCGAAGATATCTGGACCGTGCTGTACCGAGGCGGCTTCTACCGGGGCGGCGCGATCCACATGAGCGCCCTGGCCGGGATCGACCAGGCCTTGTGGGATATCAAGGGCAAGGCGCTTGGCGTGTCGGTCAGCGACCTGTTGGGTGGCCAGGTGCGGGACAAGATTCGTGTGTATTCGTGGATCGGCGGTGACCGTCCGGCGGATACCGCACGGGCGGCGAAAGAAGCGGTCGAGCGCGGTTTTACCGCGTTAAAAATGAACGGCACCGAAGAACTGCAATTCCTCGATACCTTCGACAAAGTCGACCAGGCCCTGGCCAACGTCGCCGCCGTGCGCGATGCCGTCGGCCCGAACGTCGGCATCGGCGTGGACTTCCATGGCCGGGTGCACAAGCCCATGGCCAAGGTGCTAATGAAGGAGCTTGATCCATACAAGCTGATGTTCATCGAAGAGCCGGTGCTCAGCGAAAACTATGAAGCGCTGAAAGAGCTGGCGCCGTTGACCAGTACGCCGATTGCCTTGGGGGAGCGGCTGTTCTCGCGCTGGGATTTCAAGCGTGTGCTCAGCGAAGGCTATGTCGACATCATCCAGCCGGATGCCTCCCATGCCGGCGGCATCACCGAAACCCGCAAGATCGCCAACATGGCCGAAGCCTACGACGTGGCGCTGGCGCTGCATTGCCCGCTGGGTCCGATTGCGCTGGCGGCCTGCCTGCAACTGGACGCGGCCTGCTACAACGCGTTCATCCAGGAACAGAGCCTGGGCATCCATTACAACGAGAGCAACGACCTGCTCGACTACGTGAAAGACCCACGGGTATTCGACTACGACAAAGGCTTCGTGAAGATCCCGAACGGCCCGGGCCTGGGCATCGAGATAAACGAGGAATACGTGATCGAACGCGCCGCCATCGGCCACCGCTGGCGCAACCCGATCTGGCGCCATGCCGATGGCAGTTTTGCCGAGTGGTGAGTGCGCTCTGACCCACACAAATCCCCTGTAGGAGCGAGCTTGCTCGCGATGACGGCGGCACATCCAGCATTGATGTGACTGACAGATCGCTATCGCGAGCAAGCTCGCTCCCACAGGGTTTAGCGCCAGTCTTTAGAACGACCTCAATAACCATAAGAAGAGGCACCCCTCATGCAACCGCAAACCCTCACAGGGCAGGCGTCGTTGGTGACGCCCAGTCGCAAGCGTTTTTTCATCATGGTCCTGTTGTTCATCACTGTGGTGATCAACTACCTGGACCGCAGCAACCTGTCGATTGCCGCCCCGGCATTGACCAGTGAATTGGGCATCGATCCGATTCACGTCGGCCTGATCTTCTCTGCCTTCGGCTGGACCTACGCCGCGATGCAAATCCCCGGCGGCTGGCTGGTGGATCGCGTGCCACCGCGCATCCTTTACAGCGTCGCCTTGCTGCTGTGGTCGGTTGCCACGGTGATGCTCGGCTTCGCCGGCAGCTTCATCGCGCTGTTCGTGTTGCGCATGGCGGTCGGTGCCCTGGAAGC
>NZ_AKJL01000128.1 GCF_000282355.1 Pseudomonas sp. GM49 | reverse complement strand
GAATGTCAGCGCCCGCCAGTTTCACCATCCGGACTTCGTCGAGGATGTACTGCAAGTACTGAGATACACGGGGGCCGATCCGAAGAAATTGAAACTGGAACTGACCGAAGGCCTGTTGATAGAGGATATGGAAGGTACTGTCGCCAAAATGATCGAGTTGAAAGAGATCGGCATAGGCCTTTCGCTGGATGATTTCGGAACCGGCTACTCGTCACTGTCATACCTGAAGAGCCTTCCGCTGGATCAACTCAAGATCGACCAGTCCTTCATCAGAGATGTGCTGGTTGATTCCAACGACGCCGCCATTGCCTGCGCGATTGTGAGCCTGAGCCAGATATTGGGGCTTTCGGTGATTGCAGAAGGTGTTGAGACAGAAGCTCAGCGCTCCTTTCTGGTCAAGCATGGCTGCCAGACCTACCAGGGCTTCCTGTTTTCCCCGCCACTGCCAGCCGAACAATTTGAGCAGTATGTTCACGAAAGATTAATGGCGAGCACTGATTTCCCACGGACCAAGACTAAATCGCCATAACTTCGCAGGTGCCTGGGAACGTCCGCTTTCGGCTGTGGATTCAACCCAATGCGGACGATGAGAGGTCGACTCAAATGTGGCTCGCACCCGCAACTGCCGGAGGCAGTCTCGAACAGCTAGCAAGAGCGAGCCTTCTTGCCCACCTTCGGGCGTAGCCCAGCTTCCTGCGAGCTCCGCGATCAACTGATTATGCCCTCGCCTGATTCCTTGCCCGCTGCGCTGCCGGGCCTGGCCCTGGGCGGGGCCATCGGTACGTCGGGGTGGCGTGGAGCCTGCTCTGAGGCCGGGTTTACCGGCGGTATGTCGTCGGGAATTTATTTCGCAAATATAGATAGCAGACTAATTACAAGCTCAACTATGATGAGCTAACTTCTCCGCGGCAGATTTCACCATGACTGACATATTGACCCTTGGTTTTGCCCTGCATGACAGCGCCCGGCTGATGCGCAAGCGGTTCGAGCAACGCGCTCGGCATGTCGGCCTTACTCGTTCGCAGTGGCAAGTGCTGGCCATGTTGTCGACCAATGAGGGCATCCATCAAAAAGGGCTCGCGGATTTACTGGAACTGGAATCGATCACCCTCGTGCGCCTGCTGGACAAAATGGCCGAGCGCGGTTTGGTCGAGCGACGTCGTCATCCCACGGATCGACGCCTGTCTCTGTTGTTTCTGACGGAGCAGGCCCATCCGCTGCTGCAACTCATGCGTGACATGGGCCGAGTGACCCGCCAGGAGGCCACGCGCGGATTCTCTGCCGAGGAGGAACAACTGCTGCTGGGGCTGATGAAGCGGATGAGGTCGAACCTGATCGAAGCCTGCAGTCTTCCCGTTGAAGAGGAGGAGCATCGTCATGACTGATCAACGCCTGAAGCCCCCCGCCGAACCTGCCGTGATGCCCAAGCCCGCACGGCTTGAAGGACCCTCTCCAGCCGAAGCCCGCAAACCGGACCTCGGGCACACCGAGGCCGGGCCGGGCAATGCCTCACCGGCCCGCCCGGGACGACAGCTCATGCGCACCACGCTGTTTGCCTTGCTACCCATCGTGCTGGTGGTCGGCGGTTACCTGTATGTCACGGGCGGGCAGATCATTTCCACCGACAATGCCTACATACAAGCCGATCATGTCGGCGTCTCCACCGATGTCTCGGGCCTGGTCGCCTCGGTTGATGTCAAAGACAATCAGCGGGTGGTCAAGGGTCAAGTCCTGTTCACCCTGAAGCCTGAGCCCTTTGAGATCGCGTTGGCCAGTGCCAGGGCGCAACTGAGCAATGTGCGCAATCAGATCCTCAATCTCCAGGCCAATTACAGGCAAGCGCTGGCCGAAATCGACCAGGCACAAATCGACCTCGCCTACTACCAGGCCAGCTTCCAGCGCCAGCAAACCCTGCTCAGCGTCTCGGCAGTGTCCAGAACCAACTACGACGATGCCAAGCATGCGCTGGACAGTACCCGGCAAAAAATCACCGTGGCCAGGGCCACCGCACAAATGGTACTGGCGCAATTGGGCGGGCATATCGAAACACCCGTCGAACAACAGTCCACGTATCTGATCGCCCGGGCCGCTGTCGACGAAGCGCAGCGCAACCTGGACAACTCGGTGGTCAGGGCTTCGTTTGACGGTGTCGTGACCAACGTTGATTCGCTGCAAGTCGGCTCCTACCTGCAACCACCCCAATCGGGCATCAGCCTGGTGTCAGCCGACCACCTGTGGGTCGCTGCGTCCCCCAAGGAAACCGAACTGACCCACATGAAACCCGGTCAGCCCGTCGATATCAGTGTCGACAGCTACCCCGGCGTGCAGTGGCACGGCACCGTCGAAAGCATCAGCCCGGCGTCGGGTTCAAGCTTCTCGTTGCTGCCCGCGCAAAACACCACGGGCAACTGGGTCAAGGTCGTGCAACGGATTCCCGTGCGCATCAGCATCGATGATGCCGGGGATAAGCCGCCGCTACGCACCGGCATGAGTGTGCAGGCCGAGATCGATACAGGCTCGGCACGTGGCTTGCCGCACCTGTTCTCGGGGCTGCTGGCGAGCAAGGTCCCTGCCCCGGCTCTGGCCCATGAATAACCCGGCACCGACCGAAGCGGTGGCCCATCGCGGGATGATCACCGCTTGCGTCGTGCTGGCGGTGATCATGCAAGCGCTCGACACCACCATCGCCAATGTCGCCCTGCCCTACATGCAAGGCAGCATCTCGGCCAGTTCGGACCAGATCAACTGGGTGCTGACGTCATACATCGTCGCCGCGGCAATCATGACGCCGCCGTCTGCCTTCCTGGCCAGGCGCTTCGGGCGCAAACGCGTGCTGCTGTGGGCGATTGTCGGCTTTGTGGTCTCGTCGATCCTTTGCGGCCTGGCGCAATCGCTGGAAGAAATCATCCTCGCCCGCCTGCTGCAGGGCTTGGCCGGCGCGGCGCTGGTGCCCCTTTCCCAGGGCATTCTGCTGGACATCTACAGCCTCAAGGAACGCGGTTCAGCCATGGCGCTGTTCGGCGTGTCGGTTATGGTCGGCCCGGTGCTGGGGCCGATGCTCGGCGGCTGGCTGACCGAGAGTTTCAGCTGGCGCTGGGTGTTCTTCATCAATTTGCCCATTGGTTTGCTGGCGCTGGCCGGGATCGTCTATTACGTCAGTGAAACGACCACCGACACCTCGACCCGCCTGGACTGGCTCGGCTTCGGTTCGCTGAGCGTGGCGATCATGGCCCTGCAACTTTTTCTGGACCGGGGCGAGCAACTGGGCTGGTTCGCCTCCGGGGAAATCCTGGTCGAAGCGGTGGTGGCCGCTGTCGCCCTGTATGTGTTCCTGGTCCACACCTTCACCACCGACACGCCCTTTATCAGCCCGAAGCTGTTCAAGGACCGCAACTTTTCGATCAGCGTCATCTTTATTTTCATCGTCGGCATTACCTACCTGGCCTCACTGGCGCTGATGACCCCCTACCTGCAAACCCTGATGGGCTATCCGGTGCTGACCGCCGGCATGGTGATGGGCCCGCGTGGTCTGGGCACGATGCTGACCATGTTCCTCGCCGGCCGACTGTTGGGCAAAGTCGATACCCGCCTGTTGCTGCTGACGGGCCTGGGGTTGTCGGCGCTGTCGATGGGGCTGATGACCGGCTGGACGCCGGATGTGTCGATGCAGACCGTCATCTGGGTCGGCTTCATCCAGGGCACCAGCCTGGGCATGCTGTTTGTGCCACTGACCACGGTTGCCTTCGCGACACTGCCCGCCTCCTTGCGCGCCGAAGGCACCGGGCTTTACAGCCTGTCGCGAAATGTCGGTTCCAGTGTCGGGATCTCCATCGTGACAGTGCTGCTGACCCAGAACATCCAGGCCAACCACGAGCAGATCGGTGCCTACGTCACGCCCTTCAACCGGGCCTTCGACGCAGGGTCGATCAAGAGTTACCTGGACCCGATGGCCGCGTCCGGGCGCGCCACCCTGGATGCATTGGTCACTGTGCAAGCCAGCTGGATCGCTTACGTGGACGACTTCAAGCTGCTGATGCTGTTGTCACTGGCCGTCATGCCATTGTTGCTGATTATCAAAACCCCAAAAACCCAGGTAAATGAAGAGCCGGCACCGGTCGTCGAGTAATCACAACCGCGTACCTGGTCTCGCAAGCGCAGGAACCGGGACCCGCCCGGTTTTTCGCGAAACCTTTGCCCACGCGGCCCGCCAGCTCAACACGTAACCGCACGCGACGACTAAGCTTTTGTAACGTCACCTCTTCCCTCAAGGAGATATCCATGAGTGCCGCCCTCTTGTCCGAACTCGATGCCGCCCTGCCCGACCTGACCCGCAAGATCCGCGTGCTGGATGCCCTGTCCTGGCCCGATGGCGTCGAGGAAGACTTCCTGGCGAAATGGCGCGGCGGGCGAGCCGAGTTACCCAAGGTCGAGTTGCAGCCCCGCGACCACAGCGCCGACATCGCCGCCCTGGAAACCTTTATCAGCCGTTGCGATGTGGGGCATCCGGCCGGGAATTTCCTCGCCATGACCGCCCGTAGCTATGCCACGGCCGGGCACATGCTGGGGGCCATTGGTACTCCCGCCTTTACCCAATACTCCTCAGCGCTGTACCGGCGTCCGGATTTCTACTACACGCGCTTGCAACTGAGCATGCTCGATGCCGCCCGTTTCTTTCTCAAGACCACCGATGCCCTGCTGGGCGGTGCGCGGATTCCACCCTGCCCGGCCGAGATCCCGGCCAAGGCGTTCGCCGCCTGGATTCAACCGGAACTGGACCGTTTCTTCGGCGTCGGACAGATCACGGTCGTGCTCGATCCGAACCTGGCCGCCAAGGCCATCGCCGGATCGAGCCGCATTCGCCTGCGGGCCAGCGCGCTGTTCTCGGAGCTGGACAAGCATCAGCTGCTGCAACACGAGGCCTTCGTGCATATCGCCACGGCACAAAACGGTGCGCGGCAGCCCAACCTCATAAGCCTCGGCCTGGGAGCGCCCCGCACGACCCAGACCCAAGAGGGCATTGCCACCCTGGCCGAACTGTTCACCGGCAGCATGGACATCAACCGCCTGCGTCGCCTGGCCCTGCGCGTGCTCGCCGTCCAGCAGGCGCTGGAGGGTGCCGACTTCATCCAGGTGTTCGAAGGTTTCATGGCGGCCGGGCAGTCGCAAGAGGAGTCCTTCCGCTCGGCCCAACGAGTGTTCCGCGGCGCCGACCTGCGGGGCGGTTCGGCATTCACCAAGGATGCCGCTTACCTGACCGGGTTGCTCGGTGTCCACACCCTGCTGCGCATTGCAATCCGCGATAACCGGCCGGAACTGGTAGGGCATTTGTTTGCCGGGCGCCTCAGCCTGGCTGACACCGTGCGCCTGGCGCCACTGTTCGAATCCGGCTGGCTCAAGGGACCGACCTACCTTCCGGCCTGGGCCAGCGACCTGCGCCTGCTGGCGGCCAACCTGGCCTTCTCTGCGTTCATCGCCCAGATCAAACTGGATGTGCTGGACCTGAAGGTGTTCATGGCATTTGCCGAAGAACACGAAAGCGATGCCAGCGCCCAGTGATCAGGGTGACACCGAATTAAAGACAACCTGGGACCTTCGAATGAGCTGCTACGCTTATGAAGCGAAATAGAAGCTGCGCTCTGTGGCTTGCAAAGTCAGCTTTCACCTCTGCGGCATTGACTCACTCATTTCAAGCCTGTCTGACCACATAGGGGGTGCAATGCGCATTCCATTTTTTTACGCGTTGTCAGCCGTACTGTTTTTGAGTGGATCTTCCTGCCTGGCACTGGCTGCGGATGCGACCGCCGCCGCACCGGCACCCGCTGCCGATACAGCGCCCGTCACCGCGCCTGCCAAAGATCCCGTGTTTACCCAGGAACAGCTGGATCAAATGCTGGCGCCCATTGCGCTTTACCCGGACCCACTGTTGGCACAAGTACTGATGGCCACCACCTACCCGGGGGAAGTCGGCGAGGCGGTCACCTGGTCCAAAGCGAACCCGGACGCCAAGGGCGACGATGCGGTCAAGCAGGTGGCGAACCAGCCCTGGGATCCGAGCGTGCAGGCACTGGTCGCCTTCCCGCAGGTTCTGGCAACGCTGGGGCAGGATCCCGTCTGGGTACAACGCCTGGGTGACGCCTTCCTGGCGCAACCCGACGATCTCATGAACGGCGTGCAACGCTTGCGCCATCAGGCCCAGGCCGCTGGCAACCTGCAGAGCAATCAATATCAGAACGTGACGATACAGAATGTCGCGGCGCCGGCCCCCGCGACCACAACGTCGGCACCGGCTCCAG
>NZ_AKJL01000127.1 GCF_000282355.1 Pseudomonas sp. GM49 | reverse complement strand
CGGCGGCCAAGCCTGCCGAGAAACCGGCTCCGGTGGCCAAGGCTGCTGGCGGCACCTGGTACGCCGGTCAGGCTCCGGGCAACTACGTGGTGCAAATCCTCGGCACCAGCTCCGAAACTGCCGCACAAAGCTTCGTCAAGGAGCAGGGCGGCGAGTACCGTTATTTCAAGAAAGTCCTCAATGGCAAGCCGCTCTACGTGATCACCTACGGCAACTTCGCCAATCGTGATGCAGCCGTTTCCGCCATCAAGGCCTTGCCAGCGAAGGTTCAGGCTGGTAAACCTTGGCCTCGCACTGTCGCCAGCGTCCAACAGGAACTGGCAACAACTCGCTGAAGATTCGGCGGCCTTACCCAGGCTGCCTCTCCAAGCACCTCAAAATTTCTACAAGTGCGCGCAGCCTTCCAGGCTGCGTGCCTTGTGGTGTCTGCGTCACAGTAGTCTTTGAGTCGTTGCGGTCAAAATTAAAAAAGTTTTGACTAGCACAGCAGATCGCTTTAAACCTTTCACAAATGCGACATAGATTTGCGACATTTCGTCGTCAAATTTGTGAGGCCAAGTGTCGGTGTGTACAATGACCTCCCTTTTGTCCCCGCAAAGCTGGCGTACGTTCGGCGCGGATGGCAAGTGGTTGAATTGAAAAGAAATTTGCCTCGATCAGAGGCAGCCTGGTGAGAAAGTGTCTATGAAAGCAGGTCTGTACCAACCAGATGAATTCAAGGATAACTGCGGTTTCGGCCTGATAGCCCATATGCAGGGCGAGCCCAGTCATACCCTTTTGCAAACGGCCATCGAGGCCCTGACCTGCATGACCCACCGCGGTGGGATTAATGCCGACGGCAAGACCGGTGACGGTTGCGGTCTGCTGATTCAAAAGCCGGACGTGTTCCTGCGAGCCATCGCCCAGGAAACCTTCGGCGTCGAAATGCCCAGGCAATATGCCGTGGGCATGGTCTTCTTCAACCAGGACCCGGTCAAAGCCGAAGCCGCTCGCGAGAACATGAATCGCGAGATCCTGGCCGCCGGCTTGCAGCTGGTCGGCTGGCGCAAAGTGCCGATCGACACCAGCGTCCTCGGCCGCCTGGCCCTTGAACGCCTGCCACAAATCGAGCAAGTGTTCATCGGCGGTGAAGGCCTGAGCGACCAGGACATGGCCGTCAAGCTGTTCACCTCCCGTCGTCGCTCGTCCGTGGCCAACGCCGCCGACGTCGATCACTACGTCTGCAGCTTTTCGCACAAGACCATCATTTACAAAGGCCTGATGATGCCGGCGGATTTGACCGCCTTCTATCCGGACCTGAGCGATGAGCGCCTGCAAACTTCGATTTGCGTGTTCCACCAGCGCTTCTCCACCAACACCCTGCCGAAATGGCCGCTGGCTCAACCGTTCCGCTTCCTGGCGCACAACGGCGAGATCAACACCATCACCGGCAACCGCAACTGGGCCGTGGCCCGTCGCACCAAGTTCACCAACGATTTGATGGACCTGGAAGAACTCGGCCCGCTGGTCAACCGCGTCGGCTCCGACTCCTCCAGCATGGACAACATGCTCGAGCTGATGGTGACCGGTGGCATCGACCTGTTCCGTGGCGTGCGGATGATCATTCCGCCAGCGTGGCAGAACGTCGAGACCATGGACCCGGACCTGCGCGCGTTCTACGAATACAACTCGATGCACATGGAACCGTGGGACGGCCCGGCCGGCGTGGTAATGACCGATGGTCGCTACGCGGTGTGCCTGCTCGACCGTAACGGTCTGCGTCCGGCGCGCTGGGTGACCACCAAGAATGGTTTCATCACCCTGGCCTCGGAAATCGGCGTCTGGAACTACCAGCCTGAAGACGTGATCGCCAAGGGCCGTGTGGGACCTGGCCAGATCTTTGCCGTGGATACCGAAACCGGGCAGATCCTCGACACCGACGCCATCGACAACCGTCTGAAGTCCCGTCATCCGTACAAGCAATGGCTGCGCAAGAATGCCCTGCGCATCCAGGCGACCATGGAAGACAACGACCACGGTTCGGCGTTCTACGACGTCGATCAGCTCAAGCAATACATGAAGATGTACCAGGTCACGTTCGAAGAGCGCGACCAGGTGCTGCGTCCGCTCGGCGAACAGGGCTACGAAGCCGTGGGCTCGATGGGCGACGATACGCCGATGGCCGTGCTGTCCCAGCGCGTGCGCACGCCGTACGACTATTTCCGCCAGCAGTTCGCGCAGGTCACCAACCCGCCGATCGACCCGCTGCGTGAAGCCATCGTCATGTCGCTGGAAATCTGCCTCGGTGCCGAGCGCAACATTTTCCAGGAGTCGCCGGAACATGCTTCGCGCGTGATCCTCAGCTCGCCGGTCATTTCCCCGGCCAAGTGGCGTTCGCTGATGAACCTCGATCGTCCGGGCTTCGAGCGCGCGATCATCGACCTCAACTACGACGAAAGCGTGGGCCTCGAAGCGGCCATCCGCAACGTCGCCGATCAGGCTGAAGAAGCCGTGCGTTCCGGTCGCACCCAGGTTGTGCTGAGTGACCGTCACATCGCCCCTGGCAAGTTGCCGATCCACGCTTCCCTGGCCACCGGCGCGGTGCACCATCGCCTGACCGAAAAAGGCCTGCGTTGCGATTCGAACATCCTGGTGGAAACCGCGACCGCTCGCGATCCGCATCACTTCGCCGTGTTGATCGGTTTCGGTGCTTCTGCCGTTTATCCGTTCCTGGCGTACGAAGTGCTGGGCGACCTGATCCGTACCGGTGAAGTGCTGGGCGACCTCTATGAGGTGTTCAAGAACTACCGTAAAGGCATCACCAAGGGCCTGCTGAAGATCCTGTCGAAGATGGGTATCTCGACCATTACTTCGTACCGTGGTGCGCAGTTGTTCGAGGCCATCGGCCTGTCCGAGGAAGTCTGCAACCTGAGCTTCCGTGGTGTGCCGAGCCGCATCAAGGGCGCGCGTTTCGTCGACATCGAAGCCGAGCAGAAAGCGCTGGCCAGCGAAGCCTGGAGCCCGCGCAAGCCGATCCAGCAGGGTGGTTTGCTGAAGTTCGTCCACGGTGGCGAGTACCACGCTTACAACCCGGACGTGGTCAACACTCTGCAAGCCGCTGTGCAGCAGGGCGACTACAGCAAGTTCAAGGAATACACCTCGCTGGTGGACAACCGCCCGGTGTCGATGATCCGTGACCTGCTGAAAGTCAAAACCCTCGACACTCCTTTGGACATGAGCGAAATCGAACCGCTGGAGTCGGTGCTCAAGCGCTTCGACTCCGCCGGTATCTCGCTGGGCGCCCTGTCGCCGGAAGCTCACGAAGCCCTGGCCGAAGCCATGAACCGCCTCGGTGCGCGTTCCAACTCCGGTGAAGGCGGCGAAGACCCGGCGCGCTACGGCACCATCAAGAGTTCGAAAATCAAGCAGGTTGCGACTGGCCGTTTCGGTGTGACACCGGAATACCTGGTCAACGCCGAAGTTCTGCAGATCAAGGTCGCCCAAGGCGCCAAGCCCGGCGAAGGTGGTCAGCTGCCAGGCGGCAAGGTCAACGGTCTGATCGCCAAGCTGCGTTATGCAGTGCCAGGCGTGACCCTGATTTCGCCACCGCCGCACCACGACATCTATTCGATCGAAGACTTGTCGCAGCTGATTTTCGACCTGAAACAGGTCAACCCGCAGGCGCTGGTCTCGGTGAAGCTGGTAGCCGAAGCTGGCGTCGGCACCATCGCCGCCGGTGTGGCCAAGGCCTACGCGGACCTGATCACCATCTCCGGCTACGACGGCGGTACCGGTGCATCGCCGCTGACCTCGATCAAATACGCGGGTGCTCCGTGGGAACTCGGCCTGGCCGAAACCCACCAGACCCTGCGCGGCAACGACCTGCGCGGCAAAGTCCGGGTACAAACCGACGGCGGCCTGAAAACCGGCCTCGACGTGATCAAGGCAGCGATCCTCGGCGCTGAAAGCTTCGGCTTCGGCACCGCGCCAATGATCGCCCTGGGCTGCAAATACCTGCGCATCTGCCACCTGAACAACTGCGCCACCGGCGTCGCGACCCAGAACGAGAAGCTGCGCAAGGATCACTACATCGGTACCGTCGACATGGTGGTGAATTTCTTCACCTACGTTGCCGAAGAAACCCGTGAGTGGCTGGCCAAGCTGGGCGTGCGCTCCCTCGAAGAGCTGATCGGCCGTACCGATCTGCTGGAAGTCCTCGAAGGCCAGACCGCCAAGCAACATCACCTGGACCTGACCCCGTTGCTGGGCAGCGACCACGTGCCGGCGGACAAGCCACAGTTCTGTGGTGTGGAGCGCAACCCGCCGTTCGACAAGGGCTTGCTGGCCGAGAAAATGGTAGCCATGGCTACTTCGGCGATCAATGACTTGAGCGGCGCCGAGTTCGACCTGGAAATCTGCAACTGCGACCGCTCCATCGGTGCACGGATCTCCGGCGAAATCGCGCGCAAGCACGGCAACCAGGGTATGGCCAACGCGCCAATCACCTTCCGCTTCAAGGGCACGGCCGGCCAGAGCTTCGGTGTGTGGAACGCCGGCGGCCTGAACATGTACCTGGAAGGCGACGCCAACGACTACGTCGGCAAGGGCATGACCGGCGGCAAGCTGGTGATCGTTCCGCCGAAGGGTAGCGTCTACCGCACTCAGGACAGTGCCATCATCGGCAACACCTGCCTGTACGGCGCCACCGGCGGCAAGCTGTTCGCCGCTGGTACCGCGGGCGAGCGTTTCGCCGTGCGTAACTCCGGTGCCCACACCGTGGTGGAAGGCACTGGCGATCACTGCTGCGAGTACATGACCGGTGGTTTCGTCTGCGTGTTGGGCAAGACCGGTTATAACTTCGGCTCTGGCATGACCGGTGGTTTCGCCTACGTGCTCGACCAGGACAACAGTTTCGTTGACCGGGTCAACCACGAACTGGTGGAAATCCAGCGGATCAGCGGCGAGGCGATGGAAGCCTACCGTAGCCACCTGCAACGCGTGCTGAACGAGTACGTCGAAGAGACCGACAGCGAGTGGGGTCGTGAACTCGCCGAGAACCTCGATGATTACGTGCGCCGTTTCTGGCTGGTCAAGCCCAAGGCTGCCAGCCTGAAATCGTTGCTTTCCAGCACCCGTGCCAACCCGCAGTGATATGCGCCTGAAGAGTTTGATGAGGTTTTAAAATGGCTGAACGTCTGAATAATGACTTCCAGTTCATCGAGGTCGGGCGCAAGGATCCGAAGAAGAAACTGTTGCGTCAACGCAAGAAAGAGTTCGTGGAAATCTACGAACCCTTCAAGCCCCAGCAGTCGGCCGACCAGGCCCACCGCTGCCTGGGTTGCGGTAACCCGTATTGCGAATGGAAGTGCCCGGTGCACAACTTCATTCCCAACTGGCTGAAACTGGTGGCCGAGGGCAACATCCTCCAGGCCGCCGAGCTGTCGCACCAGACCAACACCCTGCCGGAAGTCTGCGGCCGGGTGTGTCCGCAGGACCGTCTGTGCGAGGGTGCCTGCACCCTCAACGACGGCTTCGGCGCGGTGACCATCGGCTCGGTGGAGAAGTACATCACCGACACCGCGTTCGCCATGGGCTGGCGCCCGGACATGTCCAAGGTCAAGCCGACCGGCAAGCGTGTCGCGATCATCGGTGCAGGTCCCGCGGGCCTGGGTTGCGCCGACGTGCTGGTGCGTGGCGGCGTGACCCCGGTGGTGTTCGACAAGAACCCGGAAATCGGCGGTCTGCTGACCTTCGGCATCCCTGAGTTCAAGCTGGAAAAGACCGTGCTGAGCAATCGCCGCGAGGTCTTCAGCGGCATGGGCATCGAGTTCCGCCTCAACACCGAGGTGGGTAAGGACGTGACCATGGAGCAACTGCTCGAAGAATACGATGCCGTATTCATGGGCATGGGCACCTACACCTACATGAAGGGCGGTTTTGCCGGTGAGGACCTGCCGGGCGTGTACGACGCGCTGGACTTCCTGATCGCCAACGTCAACCGCAACCTGGGCTTTGAAAAGTCGCCGGAAGATTTCGTCGACATGAAAGGCAAGAAGGTCGTGGTACTCGGCGGTGGCGACACGGCGATGGACTGCAACCGTACTTCGATCCGCCAGGGCGCCAAGTCGGTGACCTGCGCTTATCGTCGTGACGAAGCGAACATGCCGGGCTCGCGCAAAGAGGTGAAGAACGCCAAGGAAGAGGGTGTGAAATTCCTCTACAACCGCCAGCCGATCGCCATTGTCGGTGAAGACAAGGTTGAGGGCGTGAAGGTGGTCGAGACCCGTCTCGGCGAGCCGGACGCCCGTGGCCGTCGCAGCCCCGAGCCGATCCCGGGCTCCGAAGAGATCATCCCGGCCGACGCCGTGGTCATCGCTTTCGGTTTCCGCCCGAGCCCGGCGCCGTGGTTTGAACAGTTCGAGATCCAGACCGACAGCCAGGGCCGCGTGGTGGCTCCGGAACAAGGCCAGTACAAGCACCAGACCAGCAACCCGAAAATCTTCGCCGGTGGCGACATGGTGCGCGGCTCTGACCTGGTGGTAACAGCGATTTTCGAAGGCCGTAATGCGGCTGAAGGGATTCTGGATTACCTGGGCGTCTGACCCCCCAACCCAGAGCCAAATGCAATACCCCCTGTGGGAGCGAGCTTGCTCGCGATAGCGGTGGATCAGTCGACAGAAATGTTGAATGTGATGCCGCCATCGCGAGCAAGCCCGCTCCCACAGTTGTTTCGCGGTGTTGCTAAACTCTGTATTTCATTGCGACAAATTGACCCGATAGACAAAAGCCTCCGCTCTTGCCGTGCCTTTTGCGCCCGGCTCTGAGAAAATACCCGCACTTTTTTTCCGGATGCCGACATGACTGCCCTGAAGAACGACCGTTTCCTGCGCGCCCTGCTCAAGCAACCCGTAGACGTCACCCCTGTGTGGATGATGCGTCAGGCCGGTCGCTACCTGCCTGAATACCGCGCCAGCCGTGGCAAGGCCGGCGATTTCATGAGCCTGTGCATGAACCCGGCGTTCGCTTGCGAAGTCACGATGCAGCCGCTCGATCGCTATCCAGAACTGGATGCGGCGATCCTCTTCTCCGACATCCTGACCATCCCGGATGCCATGGGCCAGGGCCTGTACTTCGAAACCGGCGAAGGGCCGCGCTTCAAAAAAGTCGTCAGCACCCTGGCCGACATCGAAGCCCTGCCGATTCCCGATCCGCAGAAAGACCTGGGCTACGTGATGGACGCGGTCAGCACCATCCGCCGCGAGCTGAACGGCCGTGTGCCGCTGATCGGCTTCTCCGGCAGCCCGTGGACCCTGGCCACCTACATGGTCGAAGGCGGCTCGTCGAAAGACTTCCGCAAAACCAAGTCCATGCTCTACGACAACCCGCAAGCCATGCACCTGCTGCTGGATAAGCTCGCGCAGTCGGTCACCAGCTACCTCAATGGCCAGATCATGGCCGGTGCACAAGCGGTGCAGATTTTCGACACCTGGGGCGGCAACCTGTCCGCCGCGGCGTACCAGGAATTCTCCCTGGCCTACATGCGCAAAATCGTCAGCGGCCTGATCCGCGAGCACGAAGGCCGCAAGGTGCCGGTGATCCTGTTCACCAAGAACGGCGGCCTGTGGCTGGAGAGCATTGCCGAGGCTGGCGCCGATGCATTGGGCCTGGACTGGACCTGCGACATCGGCAACGCCCGCGCCCGTGTCGGCGACAAGGTCGCGCTGCAAGGCAACATGGACCCGACCGTACTTTACGCAAAACCGGAAGCCATCCGTGCAGAAGTCGGCCGCATCCTGGCCAGCTACGGCAAAGGCAGCGGCCACGTGTTCAACCTCGGTCATGGCATTACGCCGGAAGTCGATCCGGAGCACGCGGGCGCCTTCCTGCGTGCGGTGCATGAGCTGTCGGCGCAGTATCACGAGTGAGCGCGACCCGATAACAAAAAGCCCGGCATTTGCCGGGTTTTTGGTTTCTGAAGATCGTTTATTTTAAGCTTTCACATTCTTCAGCAGCGGCAACTTCGCCAGCTTCAACGCGATCAGCAGCGCAATCACCAGCAGCGCACCGATGAACAGCCCGATCCCGTTCCAGCCACCCAGGTGCCAGAACACCCCACCGGCAGTACCGGCAATGCTCGACCCGGCGTAGTAACTGAACAGGTACAGCGACGACGCCTGCCCCTTGGCCTTGGTGGCGCGGCGGCCGATCCAGCTGCTGGCCACCGAGTGGGCGCCGAAGAAGCCGAAGGTGAACACCAGCATGCCGATGATCACCAGCGGCAGCGGCGTGAACATCGTCAGGGCCAGGCCGGCGATCATCAGTGCAATGGTGCTCCAGAGCATTTTGCGTCGACCGAGTTTGTCGGCCAGGGCGCCGATTTTCGCCGAGCTGTAGATGCCCGACAGGTACACCACCGAGAGCATCCCGACGAACGCCTGTTCCATGTGATAGGGCTCGGCCAGCAGGCGGTAGCCGATGTAGTTGAACAGCGTGACGAACGCGCCCATCAGCACAAAGGCTTCAAGGAACAGCAGCGGCAAACCGGCGTCGCGAAAGTGCATGGTGAAACCGTCGAGCAGGCTGCGCGGATGCAACGAGCGGGAGCGGAAATTGCGCGACTCGGGGAGGATTTTCCAGAACACCGCCGCCGCAATCAGGGCCAGGCCCCCGATCACCAGCATTGCCGTGTGCCAACTGACGAAGTCGATCAGCACCCCGGTAATCAGGCGCCCGCTCATCCCGCCAATTGCGTTGCCGCCGATATACAGGCCCATCGCCAGGCCGATGTGCTGCGGGTGAATCTCTTCGCTCAGGTAGGTCATGGCGACCGCCGCCAGCCCGCTCAATGACAGGCCCACCAACGCCCGCATCGCCAGCACAGCGTGCCAGCTCGGCAGCATGGCGCTGGCAATGGTGCACAGGGCCGCGGCGAACAGCGCGGCGACCATCACCGGTTTGCGCCCGACGCGGTCGGAGATGGGGCCGGTGATCAGCAGGCCGAACGCGAGCATGCCGGTGGCCACCGAGAGGATCAAGCTGCTTTGCGCCGCATTGATGGAATATTCGTGGGACAACAGCGGCATCATCGGTTGCACGCAGTACAGCAGGGCGAAGGTCGCAAAGCCACCGCAGAACAGTGCCAGCACGGTGCGCATGAACGCCGGCGTGCCTTTCTCGATGTAGATCTCTGCAAGCTCAACGACGATATCGTCCTGCGCTGCGGGGGGAATTTCATGGGCGAGTGGGGCGACAGCAGTTTTCACGGGGGACCTCGGAGGACGCAGTCGGTCAGGCAATGAAAAAAGCATATAGCTGGCTAATGATTCAATCCAATATATTGTTCGACCTAATTGATAGCTTCTACGACCTAATGAGGTTTTCATGGAATTGCGTCATCTGCGCTACTTCATTGCCGTCGCCGAAGAACTGCACTTCGGCCGCGCCGCACAGGTGCTGGGCATCTCCCAGC
Source organism: Pseudomonas sp. GM49 (assembly GCF_000282355.1). Classification (GTDB taxonomy): domain Bacteria; phylum Pseudomonadota; class Gammaproteobacteria; order Pseudomonadales; family Pseudomonadaceae; genus Aquipseudomonas. The sequence continues at coordinate 11,119 of NZ_AKJL01000127.1, read as the reverse complement.
CGCCGCTGAGCCAGCAAATTCAGGCGCTGGAACAGGAGGTCGGCGCACGCCTGTTCGAGCGTACCAATCGTCGGGTCGAGTTGAGCGAGGCCGGTCGGCTGTTTCTGGAAGAGGCGCGGCTGGTGCTGGCGCAGGTCGATAAAGCGGCGGATGTCGCGCGACGGGCGCAACTGGGTGAGTTGGGTGAATTGAAGATTGGGTTCACCTCATCTGCCCCGTTCAACTCGACCATTCCCCAGGCGATTTTCTCTTTTCGCCAGCGCTTCCCGGCGGTGCACCTGAACCTGCGGGAAATGAGCAGCACCCAGGTGGCCGATGCACTGGTGGACGAGTCGATTGAGGTCGGGATCATGCGCCCGCTCGGGTTGCCGGATTGCCTTAGAGTGGTCGAGTTGATGCGTGAGCCGCTGGTCGCGGTGCTCAGCTCCAAGCACCCGTTGGTCGAGGGCAGCGAAGAGGGCTTGTTTCTGTCAGCCCTGGCGCTTGAGCCTTTTGTGTTCTTTCCACGCAGCTACGGCAGTGGTCTGTATGCGCAGCTGCTCAGTCTGGCCCGGGACTCCGGATTCAGCCCACACTTTGCCCAGGAGGCCGGGGAGGCGATGACCATCATCGGCCTGGTGGCGGCGGGGCTCGGTGTGTCGGTGTTGCCGGCGTCTTATCAACGGATGCGTATTGATGGTGTGGTCTACCGGCCGTTGCTTGATCCGGCGGCTGTTTCGGCGGTGTGGCTGGTACAGCGCAAGGATCAGAAGTCGGCGATGGCGAGGGCGTTTGTGGAGTTGTTGACGCAAAAGGTTGAGTCCAAAGCGTAAGGATATCTTGATGATGTTCTATCAGCTTAACTTGCAAGCGTTGGGCCGTCACCAAAGGTACCCAGTGTGAGTTGGTCATTTTCTTCGCGAGGCGAATTTTTTGTAAAAGTTTAATTGGTGGATTACATGGGTAGCAAATGTGATGAAGTAAAGTGCGGAAATTCCTAAGTGATTTGGAGTGAGCCAGTAATTAATAGATCCAATAAGCAATACTGACGAGGCTGTTGTTGAAAATAATGCTAAGGCGGTTGAAGCAATATTGGTTGTCTTTTGGTGGTATAGCTGTTTGTAAAGCGGATTTTGGATGATTGATAATGATAATAGTGTGGCAAGCAATCCGATCATAGAGACTAATGGGATTGCTATCGTGTCTTGCATGGTAGGATAAATGCTGTTTTTGTAATTTAAAATAACGATGTAACAACTCGCAGCTGAAGAGATTGGCAGCGTTGTGAGGTACAGTGTTCGAAAGTACTTATTGATCATGGTTATAGTGCCCTGCTGATAATGAAAAAGGCAGTCAGATATTATTTGACTGCCTAAATATTGTTAGAATGGTTGGACTTGATGTCCTCTGCCAACTAAATGTATTTTGTATTCGCCTGAAATATCTATTTCAAAACCAGTTCCCGGTAGTGCCCTGCCGGCAGTGGTTAAATGTTCTAATGCAGGAGGTCTGTCACTCTCGTTGAAATCGTATTTGTCATGGTAGGCTTTTATTACACCAATGAATCGCCAGGAATCATCGTTACTTCGTATAAAGTCTCCTGTCATGCTCAAAGTAATTCTGCCCAGATAAGCCCAGGTCGCAAGGTTATCGTTAAATGTGTCGTATCCAACGCGCGGGTCGAAAAGATTATATACGTCAGGTAATTTTGTGTGTTCAATCGCCTGTCTTAATAATGGTAGTTTGTGCTCTAAAATATTAAGTCCGATGGTGTTGATGTCGACTTCAAGCTTTTGCCCTTTACCCCATAGGTAATGTCCAAGTGCCTTGACAGGACTGAACGTGCCTCCAGAAAGTTTTGGGGTTTCCAGCTTGTATGAAGTACTGTCTGCATGCCCGGAACTGGCGACTGCAATAATAGCTTCTCTTGAACTGAAACCGCTTTTTTGTAGAGCGTCAGCCAAGCTAAAATTCACGATTTTGTTTTTGAAAAGATCATCATTGATTCTCCAGTATGGATCTACCCATCCACGATCGCTTTCCACGATATGCCAAATATCTTTTATTGCGCCATATGCATCGTTTTTGTTTAATGCCTTGTCTAGTATTTTCAAATTGAAAGTAAATTCGTCAAGTCCCGTTTGACGCTTTATCATGTCGATGATAAGGGGTTTTTTATCTTCCGTAACCACCTCGGGTTCTGGTGGAGGGAGAACGTAAGTGCCATCAATGATGATGCCGTCCGTAGACCAGTATCCACCTGATGATCCTCTCCAAGTTCCAATAATATCTGTGGCGGGTAAGTTGATTCCATTTTGAGCCATTACCTACATCCTTGTTCGGTATTGATTTATGGGTTTCTGAGTCCTTTGTTTGGACTCCTCGGTAATTAAGCATGAGCAAGAAAAGTGCTCAATAGGGTAAATATACGTTCGGAAGTGTATTACAAAGATTGCGGAATGATCCGATGATTCGGGTTCTCTTGGTTCTGATTAATGCAGCTACGATCATGGTTGAATAATCAGAAAAGTATTCACCCCCGCCATAGGTGAGGTTGTTGTTCCTCTTTTACCGATTACCCATCTGTTGGAACTCGTCGCGAAGGTAATCGAGCCTGCTCGTAAAGCGTCTGTAAGAACACTAAAAAACCAGCTATCTGGAACGAGGATGTATCATCCCCTTTGGAATGCTTCACTACCTGCTGTAGGATATTTCTGAAATCCATCGAAGAGGCTACAGCGCCTTGCGGCGCTGCCTACAACTACTCCAGAATCCGCCGGCTTGTGCGCCTTGGAGTCGGTCGGTAACTTGATCCGCGTCACTGATGGTCAGTGATCGGGTTTAGTAGCCCGTAGTAAACCGAAGCGCATATGCGCTCCTGATAGGCAGGTATGGACATACCTGCCCTTGACGGTGGCTGTGCGCAGGGCGCCTTCGGGCGCGCCGGTTTTCGGTTTGCCCGGTCTACTAACCTGCGTACAGCTGCCACCCTTTTGATCAGTAGCGATTCGGTGTGGCCCCCACTTTCAGGACGCTGAATCATGACCAATACGCCAAGTCCACCGGACACCGATCCGGACTCGCCACATCAACCCAGCCCCCTCTTCCTCATCGCGCCCGATATCGATAACCACACCCTGCTGGAATACGCCTGCGTGTCGCTGGCCTCGGCAAACGTCATGACGAGTGACTTCGCCAGAGACTTGAAGGGATCGCAGGGCCACACCCTGCTGGGCATTCAGCAGTCGATCATGCTGGGGGAAATGGCGGTGAATCGGGTGTTGGATAACCTCGACTCGCGCTAGTAAATCACTGGTAACTGATCGTCCCCGAAAGGGGCTTGTGAGACTTTGAGGATCCTGGGCAACCAGCCATCGCAGAGCCAGACAGGTCGATGCTAAGTCGACCTGTTTGAGAAAGACCCTATTGTGGCGAGGGAGCTTGCTCCCGCTGGGTCGCGTAGCGGCCCCAAAAGGGGACTGCTGCGCAGTCCAGCGGGAGCAAGCTCCCTCGCCACAGGTTATTCATTGCTTACCGGTAATTCTTCAAATTGCCTTGTTACGGCCAGCGCTTGAAAATCAACGAAGTATTCACCCCGCCAAACGCAAAATTATTGTTCATCACGTACCGGTTACTCATCTGCCGAAACTCGCCGCGCAGGTAGTCGAGCTTGCCGCAATGCGGGTCGACTTCGTCGAGGTTGAAGGTGTGGGCGTACAGGTCGCGGTTCATCATTTCGATACTGAACCAGGACTCCAGCGCACCGCAGGCGCCGAGGGTGTGGCCGAGGAAGCTCTTTTGCGAGCTGATCGGCATGTGTTCGCCGAACAGGCTGCTGGTGGCCAGGGTTTCGGCGATGTCGCCCTGTTCGGTGGCGGTGCCGTGGCCGTTGACGTAGCCGATGTCCGAAGGTTTCAGCCCGGCGTCTTCCAGGGCCAGTTCCATGGCCCGGCGCATGGTGATTTGTTCGGGACGGGTGGTGTGCTGGCCGTCGGCGTTGCTGCCGAAACCGACGATTTCGGCATGGATGTGCGCACCGCGGGCCAGGGCGTGCTCCAGTTCTTCGAGCACCAGCATGCCGCCGCCTTCGCCGATGACCAGGCCGTCGCGTGCAGTGTCGTAAGGGCGCGGGCTGCGTTGTGGGGTGTCGTTTTTCAGGCTGGTGGCGTAGAGCGCGTCGAAGACCATGGCTTCGGTCGGGCACAGTTCTTCGGCACCGCCGGCGAGCATCAGTGGCAGGCGGCCGAACTTGATCGCCTCGTAGGCATAGCCGATGCCCTGGCTGCCGCTGGTGCAGGCGCTGGAGGTGGGGATCAGGCGACCGGTGAGGCCGAAGAAAATGCTGATGTTCGCCGCCGTGGTGTGCGGCATCATCCGCACGTAGGAATTGGCGTTCAGGCCTTCGGCCACCGAGTTGAGCAGCATGTTGCCGAATGCTTTGATCTCGTCGGTGCTGCCGGTGGAGGAGCCGCAGGCGACGCCCATGCGCCCGTCCTTGATCGACTCGTCGCCCAACAGGCCGGCATCGGCCAGCGCCATCTCCGCCGCGCCCACAGCAAGCCGCGAGACCCGGCCCATGCTGCGCAGTTGCTTGCGGGTCCAGTGGCTCGGCACCTTGAAGTCATCGATGGGGCCAGCCAGGCGCGTGTTGAGTTCGGTAAAGCGATCCCACTCGTCCATCCGGCGGATGCCGCTGCGGTTGGCCGCGAAGTTGCCGGCGATGGTTTCCCAGTCGTTGCCCAGCGAGGTGATGCCGGCCATGCCGGTGACGACGACGCGCTTCATCAGCACAGGCCTCCGTTGACGGCCAGAACCTGCCGGGTGATGTATGACGCTTCCGCCGACATCAGGAAATTCACCGCGCCGGCCACCTCTTCAGGGGTGCCCATGCGTTGTGCGGGGATCATTTTCATCAGTTCTTCCACCGGCACGTTTTCGTCGAGCATGGCTGTGTCGATCAGGCCGGGGGCGACACAGTTAACGGTGATTTTGCGCTTGCCCAGTTCGATCGCCAATGCTTTGGCCGCGCCGATCAACCCGGCCTTGGAGGCACTGTAGTTGACCTGGCCACGGTTGCCGATCAGCCCCGACACCGAGGTGATGCAGACAATCCGCCCGGCGGCGCGACGACGGATCATCGGCATCATCACCGGGTGCAGCACATTGTAGAAACCGTCGAGATTGGTGCGCATCACCTCATCCCAATCGTCCTCGCTCAGGGCTGGAAAGGCTCCGTCGCGGGTCAGGCCGGCGTTGAGTACCACGCCGTAATAGGCGCCGTGGGTTTCCACGTCGGCTTCGAGAATTTCTTTGCAACGGGCACGGTCGGACACATCGAACTGCAGGATGCGCGCACGACGACCCATGGCCTCGACTTTGGCTTTGACGGCTTCGGCGTCGGCCAGGCCGCTGCGGCAATGCAACACGATGTCGTGCCCGGCCTGGGCCAGACGCAAGGCGATGGCGCGGCCGATGCCACGGCTGGAACCGGTGACCAGTACGGATTCAGTCATGACTGGACTCCTTCGGGTTCATGGAGATATTGAGCGGCCTGGGGTGGGCGGAACACGTTCAGGCGGGCGGTGACGTGTATGCCGGGGGCGTTGATGTGGCACTCGAACACGCCCATGCCGTTATCGTCTTCCAGGGAGCGAATCCCGTGGATGGTCAACTCGGTACCGGCCGGAAAACTTTCAACGTTGCATTCGAATTTTCGGCTGCCGAGCAGGAAACCCAGCTCCACCGCATCACCGCGCTGACGCGCATGGCAACCGGCGAAGGCGGCAACACTTTGCGCCATTAGTTCGATGCCGACCCACGCCGGCAGGCTGCCGTCGGGGAGATTGAACAGGCCATCGGGCTTGACGGTCAGGCGGGTGTGAATCTGCTCTTCATCGAACGCCAGGATCTGATCGATAAGGATCATGTCGCCAGCGTGGGGCAGCAGTTCGGCGAGCGGCCAGTCAATCATGGGGCGTCTCCGATAATCAGGCTGACGTTGTTGCCACCGAAGGCAAAGGAGTTGCTCATCAGGTAGCGGGGTGCAATGGACGTCAGGCGAGTGGCCGGGGTCACCCATTGCAGCGGCGGCAATTCGGGATCGGGCTGCCCGTCCCATACGTGCGGCGGCAGGGCATGCTCGCGATTGTCTGCGCTCAGGCTCAACCAGCAGAACGCCGCTTCCAGCGCCCCGGCTGCACCGAGGGTGTGGCCCGTCATCGGTTTGCTCGACGAACTGGGCACGCCGGCCGGGAACAGCGTCGCCACGGCCTGGCTTTCCATGGCGTCGTTGTGCTGGGTGGCAGTGCCGTGCAGGTTCAGGTAGGCGATCTGCTCCGGTTGCAGGTTGGCGCGGCCCAAGGCTTTGCGCATGGCTTGCAGGGCGCCACGACCGGTCGGCTCCGGGGCGGAAATGTGATGTGCATCGGAGCTGGCGCCGCTGCCGAGCAAGGCAATCGGTTGGCTGTCGCCTGCACGTTTGGTTATCAGGAACAGCACCGCCGCTTCGCCAATGTTGATGCCATTGCGGTTCACCGAAAACGGATTGCAACGTTGTTCCGAGACCGCTTCCAGCGCCGTGAAACCGTTGAGGGTCAGCTTGCACAAGGTGTCGACACCGCCACACAGCACCGCGTCGCAAATGCCCAGGTCCAACAGGCGCTGGGCGCTCATCAAGGCTCGGGCGCTGGAGGTGCAAGCCGTGGAAATGACATAGGCCGGCCCGCTCAATTGCAGCCACTCGGCGAGGAAGTTCGCCGGCGCAGCGAGCTCTTGTTGCTGGTAGTCGTACTCAGGCGGGAACTGCTTTTCGCGCAGGTAATGCGCCAGGCCCTGGCTGGCCTCGTCGATACCCGAGGTGCTGGTGCCCAGTACGATACCGATGCGGTCGCGACCGTAAGTCTGGATCGCGCTGTCGATGTCCGGGCGGATTTGCAGCGTGGCTTCCAGCAACAACTGATTATTGCGACTGTGATGACGCGACATGTCGGCTGGAAGGGTTGCCAGTTTGCCCTGGACCGCACCGACCGGCAGCGTGCGTTGCGGCACCCACCCGGCTTGTTCGCGCATGCCGCCGCAGTCGCCGGCAAACAGGTTGCGCGCGACTTCCTGCTTGTCACGGCCCAGCGCGCAGACCAATCCGAGGGCATTGAGGTAAGCCGTCATGGCGTTTCACCGCTCAGGGGCGTGACTTGATAGGTCGCACCTTTCGCAATCATCAATTCAAAACTCTGCGGTTGTGCGTAGCGGATGTCCCAGCGCTCGGGCAGGGACCGTTGTCTGCCGTGTTGCCAGGCGCCGGGATAGTTGGCCGCCAGTTGATCTTTTGGCGTCAGCGCAAACAGCAACGCCGCGAACAGCTCCCGGGCTTGCGGGTTGGGTGGCAACAGGCCGTCGGCGTGCCAGGTTTTATCGTTCAATAGCTGGCGGGCCTGGGGAATGCCCAGCAGGTCCATCATCGACCAGCGAATGCCCGCTTCTTCGCGCTGGATCACCAGCACCCAGTCCAGGCGGTCGTCGGGCTTCAATAGCTGAATATGCAATTGCAGCGGCAACGGCAGATCCGGATTTTGCTCGGGCAGTGGCGCCCGGCCGGCGCAGGCGCTTAGCAGCAGGGCCACAGCAAGTAGCAGAAATCGCAACACACCGACTACCCCTGTGGGAGCAAGCTCGCTCCCACAGGTTTGGTATTTCAAGCGACGGGTAATCGACATCACACAATTCCTTCAAACGGTTTGCGCGCCACCACATTGACCAGGGTTTCTTCCCGTTGGCCAAAGGGTTTTGGCTTGCACACACCCAAATATTCGAGCAGGCCGAAATCCTTGGCGCGACTCCACCACAGGTACGGATAAGACACGTTTTGCGCGGTAAATTCGAAACCCTGCCGGCGAATCATTTGCAGGTACTGCGCAGCGCTTTTCTGCACGTGCATCGGGTGGCGAAACAACCAGCGGATCACCCAGGTATCAATGTAGGCCTCGGTGGATTCGGCGAACAGCAGATAACCGCCGGGCTTGAGCACGCGGTAGAACTCGGCCAGCGCCTGTTCCTGCTCCACCAGATGATGGAAGGTCTGGTGGCAGAACAGCAGGTCGATACTGGCGTCCGGCAGGTCGAGGCTGGCGCAGTCGCTGCCGATCAACTCCACTTCCATTGCCTGTCGGACTGCTTCTTCGCGGCTCTGGTTCAGGCTGTAGGGATCAGCATCGACGCCAATCAGACGACCGGGCGCAAAGGCCTGGCGCAGCAGCGCGAATGACTTGCCCTGACCACAGCCGGCATCCAGCAGTACCGGGTCGGCAGGCGGCGCTTCGCTGAACAGGCCGCGCAAATCGTTGATCGCCAGCCGCAGCACATAGTGCTGCCAGATCCGGCTACGTAGGAACCACAAACCGAAACGGGTTTCTTCGACGTAGTTGTCGTTCAAGTAGTTCATGAAGCATCTCTTGCACAGAATTCTGATATCACCTTCAACCGGCGCCTGGCTTCGCTGACGAACGGGTTGCGTGGATCCCAGGCATATCCGGCAAGTATGGAACTGATCATCCCGCGGATTTCCGGCGAACTGCTCTCATGGAAGATCACATCCTGGAAGGTCCCGGCATACCAGCCTTCGACGTAGCAACGGAAGGTGTCGACGCCGCGCTTGAGCGGTTCGGCGAACTCGGTTTGCCAGTCGACGGCTTCGCCTTGCAGCTGACGGTGCAAGACCCCGGCGGCCATGCTCGCCGAACGCATGGCGATGGTCACGCCAGAGGAAAACACCGGGTCGAGGAATTCCGCCGCATTGCCCAGCAGCGCGAAGCCCGGACCGTGCAGGGTTTTGACGTTGGCCGAGTAACCGCCGATGGTTCGGGCCTCGGTATCCCAGCGCGCATTGGTCAGCACGCGGGCCAAACTCGGTGTCTCGGCGATAAAGCCGCGCAGACACTCGTCCAGATTGTCGCTGCGGCTGGCGAAACGTTCCTCGGCGGCGACCACGCCGACCGAGCAGCGCCCGTTGCTGAACGGGATGGTCCAGAACCACACGTCGCGCTGGGTCGGATGAGTGGTCACGAGGATCTTGCTGCGGTCGAAGGCCGGGTGGTCGATACGGTCCTCGACGTGCGTGAACACGGCCTGCCGCGACGGGAAGTTCGACGGCGCCTCAAGGTCGAGCAAGCGCGACAGCACGCGGCCGTAACCACTCGCATCGAGCAGGAAATCAGCTTCGATGCGGTACTCGCTACCGTCTTCGCGGCGCACGCCGAGCTGTGGTTTTTTCGGGGCATTGTTGACGCTGACGATGGTTTCGCCATAGCGGATCTCTACGCCTTGAAGCGCGGCCTGATCGGCCAGCAGCTTATCGAAATCGGCGCGCTGGACCTGAAACGTCGTCGATTTGCCGTGGCTGAACGTCTCGCCGAAATCGAAGGCGCTGTAACGTTCGCCCCAGGCAAACGCGGCACCGGTTTTCAGCTGGAAGCCGGCCGCATTGACGGCGTCGAGCATGCCCGCTTCCTCGACGAAGTCCAGGCAATGGGCCAACAGGCTCTCACCGATGGAAAACCGTGGAAAATGCTGACGCTCGATCACCAGCACATCGTGTCCCTTGCGCTTGAGCAACGCGGCGGCGATGGCCCCCGAAGGACCGGCACCGATGACCACGACCTGGCGGCATTCCATTTCAACGGTTGGCATGAGGGCTCCTTGCCGGGACAGCGGTTTTCAGGGGGATTCGGTGCATACCGGTCAGGGCTGGCAGCAGTGTAGCGATCAGGCCCATCAGCATCAGCGCAAAGTACAGCGGCGGGCTGATGAGTTGCTGTTGCAGCAGCAGGTTGAGAAAAACGATCTCGCTCAAGCCGCGGATGTTCAGCAGCACACTTTCCCGCCAGCGACTGGCGCCCTTGAATGAGGCCCCGGCCCAGCCGAGGCCAAGCCAGTTGCCCAACAGTTTGCTCAGCATTGGCAACAGCAGCAGGGCGACCAGTTGCACCCAGCCGAGGCTGTCCATCGCGCTGTGCACATTGATCTGCACGATGCCGAACGTGAGGATCAGCGGGATGGCGATGTACGTCTGCAAGCGGCCCATCCACACGGCCGGCAGCGGCAGGACCAGTGGGGCTTTCAGCGCGGCCATGATCAACACATAGCCGATGCCGAAAATCAGCGCATTGAGCTTGAAGTGTTCGGCGACGACCAGCAGGGCGAAAAAGCTCAGGCTGTAGAGCCATGTCTGACGCAAACCGAGTAACCGCAGCAGCACCGGAAGGCACGCGCCGGCCAAGGGGAGCAGCAGGCTGCTCAGGTGCAGGCTGCCCTGGGCGATGCCGAACAGCGTCCAGCAGGCGAGGTCGATGAGAATCGCGGTTTGTACCAGTCGCCGGGTGGCGCCGGGCGGGTAATCGATGTGCCGCAGGTACAGGTACAACACCGGAATCGCGGTGATGGCGAACAACAGGCCGACGGCCAGCGAGCTGATCCAGGGTTGCGCCGGCAACAACCAGATCGCCGTGGCCAGGCCGCAGGCAAACGGAATGCAAAAGCTCGGCAGGGCGATTTTCAGGCTCTGGCGATCCAGTTGCAGGTCGATCACATCGCTGAGGATGTAGCCCAGCAACAGGGCAAAACTCAGGCTGTAGAGGTTCTTCAGCCAGCCCGGCGACACCAGCTGCGCACCGCTCAATTGCCATTGCGGCTCGATCCAAAAATACATCAGCAGCGGCAAACCGATGGTTGCCAGCAATAACTGGCTGACGATGGGAATCAGGCCAAAATGGCGGCCGACACGGGTCACCACCGCGAACAACGCCAGCGCCATCGCCCAGAACAGAACGACCATCACGCTGCCCGCTCCACGGTAGTGGCCTCATGCACCTGTCGACCGGCCCACGGCGCGAGCAAGAAGCTGAAGATCAGGCCCAGGCTCACCGACAGTCCGAAATTGCTCACCGCCGGGGTGCTCGACACCGCCAGCAGACCGAACGACAGCCAGGTGGTCAGCGCCGCCAGCAAGGTACCCAGCAGGCTCACGGCAGCACCGCCGACCTGTTCGCGCATCAGGATTGCGTAATCGACGCTGATCGCCGTCACCAGCAGCAGGCCGAACAGACTGAACAGGGTCAACGGCTGCCCCAGCCAGCCGAGACTGGCCAGG
>NZ_AKJL01000126.1 GCF_000282355.1 Pseudomonas sp. GM49 | reverse complement strand
CATCGGCAACGGCTGGTTCGGCGGCTTCCTGCCGACGGTGTCGTTCGCCCTGGTGGTGTACACCGGAGACATTTTCTACGGGCTGTGGTATCCGGTGGTGATTACCGGGGTGAGCCTGGTGGTGGGGATGATTTGCCTGCGTGAGACTCGCAACGTGGATCTCGACAAGAACTGATCCACCCGGCTGGCGAGGGAGTACACAGACTCTCTCGCCACCGCTGCGCCCGGCTGACGGCGACCATCAAACCTCGGCGTCCAACAACTCAAACTTCACCTGATCCGGGTAGAACGCCACATATCCGCGTATCTGCTCCACCGATATCTTGGGATACTCATAACTCCACACTGCATTGGCACTCTCATGCCCCGGCACCTGCAAACTGAAATAACTCGCATCGCCTTTGTACGGGCAATAACTGGTGTGGTCGGTGCGTGCGTAATATTTCTCGTCGATATCCTCTCGCGGCACGTAATACACCGGCGGGTAATTGGCCTCCAGCAACACCAGGGCCCGCGCCGAGGCGGCCACCTGAATACCGTGAAACTTCACCAGCAAACAGCCGGGCTGCTCGGCGATAGTGATGACAGGACTAGGACCGGAGCTTTTCATGGAATACGTTCCTCATGACGGTGATGGACCTGCAAATCGATGATGTGGGAGCGTGGCTTGCCCGCGATGGGCTGCGCAGCAGCCCCAAAACCTGCGACCACGATTTATCAGGTATAACCCAAGTTTCCCCCTCCCGACGGCTTCACAGCCGAACGGAGCCTGCCGGCACAGTCCGTCGGCACGACACACAAAGCTGTACATCCATACAGATAAAGATTGCTCCATTGACCATCAAGCGCCATTCTGTGCACCCCTGACACATAGATCGACGATGGTGGTTATGCGGCTGTACCTCTGTGAAAAACCTTCCCAGGCCAAAGACATAGCGGCAGTACTCGGCGCCAGGCGCCGGGGCGATGGCTGTTGGCTGGGAACGGACGTCACGGTGACCTGGTGCATCGGCCACCTGCTGGAAACCGCACCGCCGGATGCCTACGACGCGCGCTATAAGCGCTGGGTGCTGGCGGACCTGCCGATCATTCCCGAAAAGTGGAAAATGACCGTCAAGCCGCGTACCGCCAGCCAGTACAAAGCGGTCAAGCGCCTGCTCGGTGAAGCCAGCGAACTGATCATTGCCACGGACGCCGACCGTGAAGGCGAGATGATCGCCCGGGAGCTGGTGGAGCATTGCCGATATCGCGGGCCGATCCGCCGGCTCTGGTTGTCGGCGCTGGACGATGCGTCCATCCGCAAGGCCCTCGCGGCACTCAAACCGGGGAACGAGACCTTCAGCCTCTATCACTCGGCCCTGGGTCGCTCCCGGGCCGACTGGCTGATCGGCATGAACATGAGTCGGCTGTTCACCTTGCTGGGGCGCCAGTCTGGCTATCAAGGCGTGTTGCCAGTCGGCCGGGTGCAAACGCCGACCTTGCGCCTGGTGGTGGATCGCGATCGCAGCATCGCCGACTTTGTGCCTGTCCCCTATTGGGCCATCGATGTGCAACTGCTACACAACGGCACCGGGTTCACGGCGCAATGGCGCGCGGCATCGGACCTTTGCGACGATCAGGACCGCTGCCTGAACCAGGCGCTGGCACAACAAGCAGCAAACGCCATGAGCGGCGCGGCCAGTGCGCGGGTGATCAAACTGCGCACCGAGCGGATGCGCGAAGTGGCTCCGCTGCCGTTCGATCTGGGCACCCTGCAGGAGGTCTGCTCAAAGAAACTCGGCCTCGGCGCCCAGGAAACACTCGACATCGCCCAGGCGCTGTACGAAACCTACAAAGTCATTACCTATCCGCGCAGCGATTGCGGCTACTTGCCCCTCAGCCAGCACAGCGAGGCGCCAGCCATTCTGGCGGCGCTGCGCCAGGCCGACCCGGCGTTGAACGCCTTGCACGATCACCTTGATCCGCAACGGCGCTCACGGGCCTGGAACGATGCCAAGGTCAGCGCTCACCACGGCATCATCCCCACGGCTGCGGCGAAGAATCTCGACCGGCTGGCGGGCAAACAGCGCGCGGTCTACACCCTGATCCGCGCGCGATACCTGGCGCAATTCCTGCCCAATCACGAATACGACCGCACCCAGGCCGACTTCGATTGCGCAGGCCAAGCCCTGCGCGCTGTCGGCAAGCAGATCATCGAGCCGGGCTGGAAACGCGCCCTGCCCGAAGCGCTGGCTCCGGCCAAGGGGCGCGAAGCCCCGGCGCCGCAGACACTGCCGAACCTGGCCGAAGGCATCGACTGCGCCGTGGCCGGCGTGCAACTCAAGGACCTCTGGACCCAACCGCCGAAGCCGTTCACCGAAGGCGATCTGATCAAGGCCATGAAGAATGTCGCCAAACTGGTGCAAGACCCTCTGCTCAAGCAAAAGCTCAAGGACACCACCGGTATCGGCACCGAAGCGACCCGTGCGTCGATCATCCAGGGCCTGCTCGACCGTGGTTATCTGGTCAAGAACGGCAAGGCCCTGGCCGCCACGCCGGCCGCGTTCAGCCTGATCGACGCCGTACCGCGGGCCATCGCCGATCCGGGCACGACGGCGATCTGGGAACAGGCGCTGGACATGGTGCAAAGCGGGGAAATGAGTCTGGAAGAGTTCGTCACCAAACAGGCGGCGTGGATGAGCAAGCAAGTCAGTCGTTGCTCCGGACTGAGCCTGACCATCAGCGGTCCACCGCCCGGCGGATCCGCCGCAGCCCCCTGGAAGAAAAAGCGCAAAGGCGCTCCGCGCAAACCAGCGAGCGGCACCCGGCGCAAGTCAAAACCGGCAAGCACTACTTAAACCCGCCACAGATCGTGCGACGCCGACCATAATCAACTGTGTCCCTTGGCCTGTCAGGAGCCACTTCGTATGTCTTCGATAGAACTGCACGCCGCCCAACGCGATGAGCTGGAAACCATCGAAAACCTGATGCAGTTCTACATCTACGACTTCAGCGAATGGTTGCCGCTGAAACTGGGTGAATACGGCCTCTTCAACATCCTGCCCATGCCGGACTACTGGCGAAACCCGGCCACCCGCCCCTTCCTGATCAAGGTCGACGCAGAACTGGCCGGCTTCGTGACCGTGGATAACCAGACCCGTCTACCCGGTGCCGACTACAACATCGGCTATCTGTTTGTCAGCCGACGCTTCCGTGGCCGGGGTGTCGCGCGATTTGTCGTTTCCACCCTCTTGAGCCAATTCCCCGGTCAATGGCAGATTTTCCATATCGAGGCGAATCAGCCGGCACGCCTGTTCTGGGCCGCCGTGATGCCGGGGCTCGGCGTTGACGGATTCACCCTGCATCAGCAGGTGGTTGACGGTTATCCCTGCACTTTTTACCGCTTTGAGTGTCCGCCGTTGTCATCCTGACCGACACGCCCTCAACTCCCCGCGCTAATTCCGAACAGCTTTGTCCGACAATATGTAGTGACCAAAAATAATCACTACAAAACCGTTGACGCCTCCGATTTGCCCTTGCATGATGCAGACGTCTCCCCGATCGGGAGTACAGGCAACACGTTTGAGCAAGCTCGTCTGACCGCCGAGCTGTTTTTCCCGGATACACGCTGCCCACAAGGCAGATTGAAGAAGCTGACCTGGCCTGAACGTCCAGTACAAGGGCGAGAAGTCTTGGCGAGCAATCCTCATGAAGCTTGTGGCCGACCCTGAAAATGTCGGCAGTGGCCTTAAGGTTTTCGCCGCTTCTCTTCGTTGTGACGCTATTGCGTAGCAGTTATTCAACACGACTACATGCAACAGACGCAGGACCCCGCCCGATAAGGCGGTCGAACGCTGACGTCCTGGTTTCGGTGCCAGGGATCAACTAACCGATGGGCTACCTGTATTAGCGAATCAACTTTGAAAGATCACCAATTGGTCAAGGGGCTTTATGATGAATCTGAACAATCAACCAACTATCGATGAACTGGCTCGTATGTTCGCTGCAAAGAAAGACAGCCACGACAGCCACATTCTCTGGATCAGCAAGTGTGGCCAGGTTCATATCGACTGCCTGTCGCCTCATGCCCATGAAGCAGAGTTTGACCAGAACAACCAGAACCTGCTGGCCCGACTGAAGATGTACCGTCGCGGCCAGGGCTATGTCGGCAAGAAAGCCGCAGCCGACAAGGACTTCATCGGTAATGTTCTGCAAACCCTGAAACAGGCCTGGGCCTCGATGCAGGATCAGAACGAAGTTCGGGTGATTGACCGGCTCTACTAATTGAATGAGTCGTCGCTGACTTATTGATAAACAAGGCCTGCTCCCAATAAGGAGCAGGCTTTTTTTATGGTTCTTCACGCAATCCCTGGAAACTGTAGGAGCCAGCCTGCTGGCGATAGACTCAAGTGCGCCGCGTTTATCCAGCTCGCACGCGTTATCGTTAACGACCATCGCCAGCAAGCTGGCTCCTACAGGTATTGGTTTGATCACGGATGATCGGTCCCCAACACCAGCTCAACAAACGCCACCGACGCCGCACTGTGGTAGTTGTTCTTGCGCCGCAGCAACGCAGCCCCGCGTTCAGGCGCTGCTCCCAGCATGGACAATTTTCGCAATGCCCGATCCTGAGTGGCGATGGGTTCCGGCAGGATGGTGGCGATGGCGGAATGCCGGATGACTTCCAGCAGCGTATTGACCGAGTTCACTTCAATCACCACCTTGGGCGTGATGTACGCCTGCGCGAAATACTCATCAATGCAGGTGCGGGTGATGTAGTCCGGGCTCAGCAGGGCAAACTCAAGCTCGGCCACCTCTTCGGCGGACAACGCCTCCTGACGCTCGTAAAGCGGATGATCCCGCCCGACCATCAACCCCAGGGTTTCGGTAAACGCCGGGATCGATTCGATGTCGGCGCTTCTCACCTGATCAAACGCAATCGCGATATCCAGCGAATCATCTGCCAGCCCGGCCTCGATCTCATCCATCGACAGCTCGAAAATCTCCAGATGGATGTTCGGGTAACGCGCCACGTAGTCGCGCACCAGCGGCCCAACCAGATAGGCCATGAAGGTCGGCGTCATGGCCAGGCGCAAGGTCCCGCGAGACAGATCCTTCACGTCATGCAACGCACGCCTGCCCGCTTCCAGCTCCACCAATACCCGCCGCGCGCATTCAATGTAAGCCTGGCCTGCATCGGTCGGTTTGACCGTGCGCGAGGTCCGGTCGAACAGACTCACGCCCAGAGACTCTTCCAGTTGCCGGATCTGCTGCGACAAGGTTGGCTGGGATACGTGCAACACTTCGGCGGCACGAGTGAAACCACCCTGGTCGGCAACCGCCAGCAGATAACGCAAATGTCGAAGCAACACGGGATTCTCCATCTATAGGCTGTGCTTATGGATTGCATTGTATATCGATCTTGGACGCTATGAGTCGATCGGCAGAAGATGGCCCCACACCCAAGCAACGCCACTCCCGATAGGAGAATCACCATGCAACAGTCCCACGCCTACAACGACCCAAGCCTGGCCCTGACCACTTCCGTCCTTGATGCCAAGGCACGCAAAAACCTGTCGTGGCAGGACCTCGCCGATGGCACCGGCTTGAGCCTGGCCTACGTCACCGCTGCCCTGCTCGGTCAACATCCGCTGCCGGAAACCGCCGCCAAAGTGGTAGGCGACAAACTCGAACTGGACGCCGACGCAGTGGCCCGGCTACAGATCATCCCGCTGCGCGGCAGCCTCTCGGGTGTGCCGACCGACCCGACCATCTACCGCTTCTACGAAATGATCCAGATCTACGGCACCACCCTCAAAGCCCTGGTTCATGAGCAGTTCGGCGACGGCATCATCAGCGCGATCAACTTCAAGCTCGACATGAAGAAAGTCGAAGATCCGGAAGGCGGCTCCCGCGCAGTGATCACCCTCGACGGCAAGTTCCTGCCGCTGCGCCCTTTCTAAGTTGTTACCGGCCCGCACTACCGGTGCGGGCCAAACCCTGCTCACCCATGAGGAAGCGATCATGAAAGCGCTCATCGACGGTTTCTTGAAGTTCCAGAAAGAAGCCTTTCCACAACGCACTGACCTGTTCAAACACCTGGCCACCACCCAACATCCAGGCACGCTGTTCATCACTTGTTCCGACAGCCGTGTAGTGCCGGAACTGCTGACCCAACAAGAGCCCGGAGAGCTGTTCGTGATCCGTAACGCCGGCAACATCGTGCCGTCCTACAGTCCGCATCCGGGCGGTGTATCGGCCACTGTCGAATACGCCGTCGCTGTGCTCGGCGTCACCGACATTGTGATCTGCGGCCATTCGGACTGCGGCGCCATGACAGCGGTAGCCAAGTGCACATGCATGGATCACCTGCCCGCCGTCAGCGGCTGGCTGCAACACGCCGAATCAGCGAAAGTGATCAACGAAGGCCGGCCACACGCCAGCGAAGCGGCCAAGGTCAGCTCGATGGTTCGGGAAAATGTCATTGCCCAACTGGCCAACATCCAGACGCACCCGAGTGTGCGACTGGCCCAGGAAAGAGGCCTGTTGAACCTGCATGGCTGGGTGTATGACATCGAGACCGGTTCGATCGACGCGCTGGATGCCGACAGCCGAAGTTTTGTGTCGCTGGTCGAGCATCCGGGCACTTGTGCCGTATCGGCCAAGGCGATCAAAGCCGCTTGATCAGAACTGCCGTTTGTTCAACAAAGTGACCGCCCTTGCAGCGGTCACCGGTTCCGCTATCTCAGCGTTTGACGCCCAGATCGACCTGGGTCATGCGGCTACGAATGGTGAACACGCCATCACCCGAGAGAATCGCACTGCGAGCGAACAGGCGCCCGCTCTCCCAGTTCGAAAGACCCAGTTCCGGCTTGTTCAACGCGTACTGGCCATCGACCCAGCGGGTGATGCCATTGCCGACAAAAGGCGCGTTGACCGCGTTGTAGAAACGCTCTTGGGCCTCGGCACTTTCACTGATCAATGACACGGTGAATTGCGGGCTGTAGCGATTGAACAAGGCAATGGCACTGTCCAGGTCGTCGACGATTTTCAGGCTGACTTCCGGGGTTTCTTCCCACTCCCATTCACGGCCCAATTGATCTTCCGCCAACGGCTCGGCCTGCGCCTCGGTTTGATAACCCTCGGCGCGGAACACCTCGACCGTTGCAGCCAGCCAGTCTTGCGGCAGGGG
>NZ_AKJL01000125.1 GCF_000282355.1 Pseudomonas sp. GM49 | reverse complement strand
AGCAGCTGCCGAGCCCGCGAGGCTGCGTTCGGCTGCTACATGGATCGCGTTTTGGCTTAACTGATCGGCTTCAGGGTGATAGCGCGGGCCCGCTGTATGTCACGGATCAGGCGCACAGCGCCAACCGCCAGCTGGAATGAATGTGCCGAGTGAAGACATGACGGCCTCATTGGCGAAAATATCCGGGGCAAACGGGTCCACCGATGATGGCAGCAGGCATTGGCCGGTTTTGGCGGGGAGCGTTGAGCACTCGATTTTCCACGGGGTTTCTCCGGCGTGATGCCGGCCAAAAGACAGTTCGCAGGCAAAAAGGGAAGCAGGGTTTATTGAGCTTTCGGGTTGGCTGAGCTTTTCGCGCAAATGAGTGCCCGGTGTCAGCGGTGTGGGGCGGCTGGCGGCGAACAGAAAATAGTCCCCGGCCAATAACAGACAGCCCTGACGCGATGGATCATCCATCGCTTGCAACCAATGGCCACGACAAGCGCCAAGGGAGTCGGGCAAGCGTTCCCATATTTCGTAGTAGCTTTCGTCCAGCGCGGTTTCGATCAGACACTCACTGGTTTCAAAGTGCATGCGACCAATGTCTTCAGCGCCACTGACCGGCTGATAATCCATTTTGCGATGCCATTGGCAAATGTCGGCGTCTATCCGGGTCACCCCGGCGAAACCTTTCTGTTCACACAACGCCAGATGTTGAGAGTGGCTGAGCTCCTCGAGCGCCAGACTTGGGAGCGAATTGGGGGGGATTCGCAGGTCGGCAAACAGTCGTGGTGTCTGTAGCCAATACACGGCCGTTTCACTGTCCGAACGCCCTGAGCGGTGCTGGATCAAACGCCGCTTCCATACGCCAAGGTAACATTGCGCAACTTGATGCATTGATATTCCCTTTGTCATGCGTTGTGTTTGGGCAGTACCGGCAGTCCGAAATGGCGATCGTACAGTTTGTGCATCAGGTCGCCAAACTCGATGTCGTGTTGACGTTCCGAGCAATATTCATCCCATGGCCCACTCCCCAGTGCCGAACATCATTCGCTATGACCTCATGCCTGGAAAAAAGCCCGGGCAACTCGGCCTTGAGAAAGTCCACCCAGGTCCTCACTTTGGCATCCAGAAAACGCCTGGAAGGATAGAGTGCATAGACATTGCGCTCCCTGAGCCGGTGGTCGCCCAGCAAGCGCAACAACGTGCCCTCACGCAGCGACCGGGTTGCGGTGTAGAACGGCAGCAGACTGATGCCCATCCCTGCCTCCGATGCACTGACCATCGCCTCGGCAACGTTGCTCTGGAAGGTCTTGCCGGGAACCACTGCGTGCTCACCCTGTTCGTCACGGAAGACCCACTCATCACCGTACAACGGGTCGACCATGCGCAGGCAGCAATGTTCATGCAGTTGTTCGGGGTGGGTGGGCAGACCCCGGCGCGCGATGTACGCAGGCGATGCGCAAGGCATGCTGAAGATACGCCCTACCGCTTGGGCAACGAATTGTGAATCCGCCAATTCCTGGGCAATGGAAATGACCACGTCGTGCCCGTCTTCAAGGGGATCGGGGTTGCGTTGCGACAAGGTCAACTCAACCACCACGTCCGGATAGAGCTCGCAGTAGCGGGCAATGAGTGGCGTCATAAGCACGCCCAGCCCGGTCAAACAGTGCAGACGCAACCGGCCAACGGGCTCCAGGTGAGCGCCACGCGCTTCTGCGGTGGCCTCGGCCATGTCGTCAAGTATTTGCCGTGCCCGCAACAGGAAGCGTTCACCGGCTTCGGTCAGGCTTAAACGGCGGGTGGTGCGCTGCAGCAGGCGAGCCTGCACGTGCTGCTCAAGATCAGCCACCAGCCGAGAGACTTGCGCCGTGGAAAAGTCCAGCGCCTGTGCGGCGGTAGTAAAGCTGCCTGCGTCGGCTACACGCACAAATACCCGCAGGCTGTTAAGCAAGTCCATGAACCCTCCGGCGGCAATGACTGTTGCATCCAGTGTAACGCTGCATCAAGTACAGCCCTCTTTAACCAAACCCATAGAAGAATAGAATTGACCCATCAAAACACCACGGAGAAAAAAGCATGAAGATCTTGTTGAGCGTACTGTTGGCCCTGACCACAACCGCCGTCATGGCCGCCGAAAGCAACCCGGCCACAACAACTCCATCCCTGGATATCGCGAAGGTCATCTTTGTATCCGATACCTCGACTGCATGCGAAGTCGTACCGGCGACCATGGTTTACATCGACCACCAGGGTCAAACCCACAAGTTGACCTACCAGGTGATGGGCAGTTGTTCGGGCGTTTGAGAGACCGGGAGGATTGCGTACCTCGTCCGCCACCACCGCAAAACCCGGCCATGATCAGTGCATGCCGTTAGCAGCACGACTGCGTTGCCAGCTGCAAACAGGGCCAATCGCGCCCAGACTTTATTGCTACTCACAGCAACGTCCATGTGTAGCTCAGGATCAGTCGGTTCTCATCGATATCGGTGCGGTAATTGGAGCGCGCCATGGCATTGCGCACCCGGATGCCTAGCCCCGCGAAGGTGCCACTTTGCACGACGTAACCGAGATCCAGGTCGCGCTCGCGGTCCTTGCCTTCAAAGCCCTTGCCGGTGTCGACGTTGTTGCCGGTGATGTAGCGCACGGTGCTGGTCAGGCCCGGCACTCCGAGGGCGGCGAAGTCGTAGTCGTAGCGCGCCTGCCAAGAGCGCTCGTCGGTGGAAGCGAATTCATAGGTCGGCACTTCGTTGCCCAGCGGCGAGATGTTGGCAAATACCCGAGGGAACGCGCTTTCACCGTAGATGCCCTGGTAGCCGATGTAGAAGGTATGACCGCCGTGCTTGGCCGACAGCAGGGAGAAAAACGCCTGGTTGTCGATGTTGCCCAACAGTTTCTTGCCATCCTCCCTGGCGTCGAAATAGCCGAGGTTGGCGCCCACGATCCAACTGCCCATGGGCTCGCTGTGTTTCAGGCCCAGGAAGCCCTGATGGTAGATGTCTTCCAGTTGCCCGTACCAGGCGCTGACGCTGGTGCGTTTGTCGTTGAAGGCGTAATCGCCGCCGCCATAGTTGAAGGCGTCACTGCTGACCTGGCGCTGAGGCACGTAGCCGAGCATGGCCTGCATCTTCTCGTCGCCGGCCTCATTGCGCAGGTGAGTGGAGCTCAGATGGCCGCCTTGCAGCGTCAGACCACTGATCTCGCCGGAGGTGATGCTCGCCCCCTGGTAGCTCGGCGGCAGCAGGCGGATGTCACTGAAAACCAGCACCGGCAAGTTGGGTTGCAGCTCGCCGACGCGCAGTTCGGTCTTCGAGTAACGCAGCTTCAGCGTGCCTTCCAGACGGCTGTAGTCATCGGCCGCGCGGCCATCGCTGTGCACCGGCAACAGGCCGGTGTTGACCCGGTCCGGGCTGCTGTCGAGCTTGAGCCCGAGCAGGCCGATGACATCGACGCCGACACCGATCGGCCCTTGGGTGTAACCGGACTTGGCGTTGAAGATAAAGCCCTGGGCCCACTCCTCGGCCTTCGACTGCCGGCTAGCGCCGACAATGTCCGAATAGTCCCGGCTGAAGTAGTAATTGCGCGCCTGCAAGGTGGCGGTGGCATCCTCGATAAAACCGCCTTCGGCGGCCATCAGTTGGCTGGAACAACCCAAGGCGACAGCCATGGACAATAGCGTACGAGTTGCATGAATGGTTGGCTTCATCGGTGTGCTCTTATTGTTGTTATGAACGAGGTAAGGCGTGGCGAATGCGGGTCAGCGCGCCACCTCCCGGGCGCTGCTGGGTGGGGTTGCAAGGGTCGGCCGCCGCGCACTCGACAGCAGGTGCGCGGCCATGCCGAAAATCAGCCCCCAGAACGCGGCGGACAAGCCGAACAGCGACATGCCCGAGGCGGTAGTAAGGAACGTCACCAGCGCCGCTTCGCGGTCACTGGGCAGAGCCATGGCGTTGGCCAGGGCGCCGGCAATTGCAGCGAACAGGGCCAGGCCCGCCAGGGCGGCGATCAGCTCTTTGGGGAAGGCCGCGAACAACGACACCAGGGTCGCACCGAAGATGCCCAATATCAGGTAACAGAGGCCGCCGACCACGCCGGCGACATAGCGTTTGCCCGGGTCTTCGTGGGCCTCGCGGCCAGTGCAGATGGCGGCAGTGATCGCCGCCAGGTTCAGGCCGTGGCAGCCAAACGGCGCCAACAACGCCGTGCCCAGCGCGCTGCAGGCGATGATCGGGCTGGCCGGTGTGGTGTAACCCGAGGCGCGCAAAACCGCCATGCCCGGCACGAACTGCCCGGTCAGCGCCACCATCACCAGCGGCAAGGCGACGTTCAAGGTTGCACCAAGGCTGAACTGCGGGGTGATCCACACGGGCGTCGCCAGGCCGATCACCAACGCTTCACTGTGCAACTGGCCGGTGAACATGGCGATGGCACAGCCCACCACCAGTACCGCCATCACCGCGTAACGCGGCAGCAGCCGTTTACACACCAGGTAGGTGGCGAACATTGCCAGCACCAACCCGGGCTTGCCTTGCAATGACACGAACAGGCCAGTGCCAAAACGGAACAGAATCCCCGCCAGCATTGCCGCCGCGATGGCTCCGGGCAGCTTGCTGATAACGCGGTCGAAGGCGCCCGAAATGCCGACCAGGAAGATAATCAAGCTGCTCAGCAGATAGGCGCCGACGGCCTCGTTCATCGAGATGCCCGGCAGCAACGCCACCAGCAGGGCCGAGCCTGGTGCCGACCAGGCAATGATGATCGGCACGCGGTAACGCAGGCTCAGGCCAATGCCCAACAGCGCACTGCCAATGGAGATCGCCCAGACCCAGGACGACAGCAGTTCGCGAGGCAGATGCGCGGTGTCCGCCGCCTGGAAAATGATCACCAGGGGCCCCGCGTACGAGATCACCGTGGCAATAAAGCCTGCAACCGCAGCGGACAGCGAAAAGTCACGCATTAAGCCTTTCATCTAACAGCTCCTTGTGGACTCAGGCCTTGGCCGCAGACAGCGGCGCGGTAACGCTGGAGGCGTTTCGCTGGTTGCTGATGGCAAACAGGGTCATGGCGATCGCGGCCACCGCACCCGGCAGGGCGAACGCCATGAAGTTCAGTTGCAGCGGCAAACTGATCCCCAGCAACGCGCCGCCTAGCAACGGGCCGACAATGGCACCGTTACGGCCGATCCCCGACGCCCAGCCAAGCCCCGTGGAACGAATGGCCATGGAGTAGAACTGCGCAGCACAGGCGTACAGCAGGATTTGCGAACCGATGGTGGTGGCGCCGGCGATAGCGATCAGCAGGTACAACACAGGCGTCGGGCTCTTGAAACCGAGCAAGGTGATCGACACCGCGGCAATGGCGAAGAACACCGCCAACACCCGTGGCAGGTTGAGCTTGTCGCCCAATACACCACCGCCCACCGCACCGAAAATCGCGCCGAAGTTCAACACCAGCAGGAAGGATAAGCTTGAGCCCAGGCTATAACCGGCGTTGGCCATGAGTTTCGGCAGCCAGGAACTCAAGGCGTAGACCATCAAGAGGCAGCAGAAAAACGCCAGCCAGAGCATCAGCGTGCGCATGGCGCGGCCTTCGCGAAAGAGCTGCAGCACCGGGGTGCCAGTTCCCTTCACCTCAGTCATGTGCAGGGTGTCGCCGGCCTGTGCGACGTAGTGTGCGTCAACGCGCTGCAGTACGTTGCGCGCCTCCTCGGTGCGCCCCTGACGCAGCATGAAACCCACTGACTCCGGCAGGAAATACATGATCAACGGCAGCAGCAGTAACGGCAGCCCAGCCACGTAAAACACCGCCTGCCAACCAAAGCTGGGAATAAGCACGATACCCAGGCCCGCGGAGAGCATGCCGCCCACCGAGTAACCGCTGAACATGATGGCGACCAGGGTGCTGCGAATTTTCTTCGGCGCGTACTCGTTCATCAGCGCCACCACGTTGGGCATTACCCCGCCGATGCCAAGGCCGGCAATGAACCGGCAGATGCCAAAGGTCGTGGGGCTCGTGGCAAAGCCATTGAGCACGGTGAAGCCGCTGAAGAGCATCACGCAAAGGGTGATGGTTTTCTTGCGCCCGATCTTGTCCGACAGCGGGCCGAAAAACAGCGCACCGAACATCATGCCAAATAGCGCATAACTGCCCAGCGCCCCGGCCTCCAGCGGGCTCAGCCCCCACTCTTTCATCAGCGTCGGCAAGACCACCCCGTAGATCACCAGGTCGTAGCCGTCGAAGATGATGATCAGGGCGCACCAGAACAATACCATCCAGTGAAAGCGGTTGAAGCGTGCGTTGTCGATAACCTCGTGTACATCGATTTTTCGCATGGCATGGGTCTCTTGTTGTTATTTTTTATTGTTCGTTTTGGCGTTTCAGCGTGCGGCTGTGGGCGGTGCAGGCAACGGTCCGCCGATGGCGGCCGCATTGTTGCGTGCCATGCACAGCACTGTTACGCAGGATGCAAATCAAGGGTATTGAGACCGCCACAGTGGCAATATCCGCTTTGCGCAGATCGCTATCCGTTTTGTGCAGGGGGTGATATCGGAGTGACCGGCATGAAGATTGATCGATTCATGGTCCAGCCTCCTCGCTCAGGGTTTCGCCAACGGTTCTTTAACCCCTTGTGGAGCGCGCATGTCTGGCGGTGGGGCAAACTGAATCCGCTGCGCTGTTTCGGTGTGCTCTGGCTTGAAAAAGTCTGCTGGCATCGTCGAGCCAAGTGTCCAGTCGCTGAAGGTAACCTGATGCCGGGACTGCTGCGGATCATCGCGAAACACCGCGCGCAGCATGCGCGGCAGCTTGCCTTGCGCACCGATCCAGGCTTGCAGGAACACAGTGTCACTGACGTATGCAATGACATCGGTGGTGCTATCGCCCACGACCGTGGACTGGCCGATGTAAAACGCCGCTCGCTGATATGCCGCCTCGAGCGTCACATCGATGGTCGGTGGCGCGTCCACTTGCGCCAGCAGGTTTTCCTTCGGCGCAAAGGCGTAGGCCTGTTCGGACACGTGTTGAACGGCCATCCGTATTGCCGGGTGATCCATCCAGACCTGGTCGTGCGCAAGCTCAATGGCGACGAACATGTTCTGCAGGTGACGGGACGAGCTGGATCAATACTCGGGTTGAAGCTATACCGAAAGGGTTCAGAGTGAGGATGGACCACACGCTCGATTAGCGACTGAGGAGAACTTCGCGGTGTCGAATCAGCTGGTCATACGCAACATGACCCGTCCCGAACTGGACGAGCTCGTCGGTTGGGCTGCCCGTGAGGGTTGGAATCCCGGCCTTCACGATGCCGAGCTGTTCTGGGCTACGGACCCTGCCGCCTTCATCGCGGCGTCCCGGGGCGGCGAGTTGATCGGCGGCGGTGCCATTACCTCCTACAATGGCGAATTCGGTTTCATGGGCTTTTTCATCGTCCGGCCTGAATATCGCGGTCAAGGTCTGGGCAATACCCTCTGGCACGCACGCCGCGAGCGACTCCTCGCCCGCCTGCGCCCAGGCGCGAGCATCGGCATGGACGGCGTCTTCGCGATGCAGGACTACTACGCCAAGGGTGGTTTCGCTTTCTCCCATCGCAACCTGCGTTTTCGTGCCGAGATCACCGAACGCCCGGCGACCTCGCAGGTAGACGACCTGGACATCGTCCCGTTGGCCACCTTCCCGTTCGATCAGGTTGTCGATTACGACCGCACCTGCTTCCCCGCCGCTCGCGCAACCTTCCTGAGCGGGTGGATAACCCAAGCCGATGCACTCGCCGTGGGTTGCCGGCGCGAGGGCAGGCTAAGCGGCTACGGCGTAATCAGGCGCTGCCGGGAGGGCTGCAAGATCGGCCCCTTGTTCGCCGATGACGCCCTGGCAGCCAATGCCCTCTACGCGCGCCTGGCGGAATTTGCGCAGGGTGGCCCGCTGTTTCTCGATGTCCCGGAGAATAACCCCGCCGCCATGGCGCTCGTGCACCAACAGGGCATGACCGAGGTGTTCGGCTGCGCACGCATGTACCTCGGCCCTCCTCCGGCGATCGCGCACGAACGTGTGTTCGGCGTCACGACCTTCGAGCTCGGCTGATGTCCGCTCGCGACCTCATCGGTTATGGCGGCTGCCCACCCCACCCGCGATGGCCCGGTGAGGCGCGCGTCGCGCTCCAGTTCGTACTCAACATCGAAGAGGGTGCGGAATCATGCATCCTCAATGGCGATGCACAGTCGGAGGCGTGGCTTCACGAGCTACCGGGTCGCCCGCCACGTGTGGGGGAACCGGACTTGAGCGTCGAGGGCATGTACGAATACGGATCGCGCGCAGGGGTGTGGCGCATTCTGCAACTGTTCAGCGCCCGGGGCCTGCCGCTGACCGCCTTCGCCGTCGGCCGGGCACTGGAACTCACCCCGGCGATTGGCCATGCGCTCTGCGCTGCCGGGCATGAGATTGCCGGGCATGGCTACCGTTGGCTGGACTATCGCGACATGCCAGAAGACCAGGAGCGGCGCCATATCCGCCTCACCCTCGACGTGATCGAGCAGATCTGCGGTAAACGCCCCGTAGGTTGGTACACGGGAAGGGTCAGCCAGAACACCCGCCGCCTGTTGCGTGAGGAAGGCGGGTTTCTCTACAGCTCCGACGCCTACAACGATGATCTGCCCTATTGGCTCCCGGGTTCGCCCGCCCACCTGGTGATCCCTTACACGCTGGTCAACAACGACGCCCGCTATCTGCTGCCGAACGGTTTCGCCTGCGGTGAAGACTTCTTCCGGCTGCTCAAGGATGCTTTCGACCTGCTATGGCAGGAGGGCGCGCAACACCCGAAGATGATGAGCGTCGGCCTGCATGGGCGGATCAGTGGCCATCCTGGTCGAGCGATGGCGCTGGCACGCTTTCTCGATTACGTGCAAGGCCACGACGCGGTGTGGATCTGCCGGCGCGAAGAGATTGCCAGGCACTGGATAGCCCGATTCCCCGCCTGATTGGCAAGGGGTCCGGAACGGTCTTAGCCACGCAGGCGTATCAACATTCGGCACACTCGCCCGTGCGCTGGCCCGAGCCGCGCTCGAGGCGTCAACGCAGACTATTCTTGATCTGAGTAACCGACCGGTCGCACCGAAGGAGGTCACTCGTTTATGCACTGTGTCCTTTTCGAAATCCGCCGCGGTTCGATCTGATGCATGAACGCCAATCGATCCGCGCCGTCATCGAGTACCGATGAACTACCGGTCTGGGGCACGGCCCCAGGCACTTTTGTCTGACACCCTGAAACGGAGACGCCAGCATGAGCACCTTGCAACTTCACCCTGCACTGGACAATGGTATTCAACCCGCCGCCGCGAATTTCGCAGGTGGCACCCTGCAATGCCTGTGTGCGACCGACAAAGTCGAGGTCAGGATCGACGCACAAACTCTGCATAACCACGCATGCGGCTGCAGCAAATGCTGGAAACCAAAAAACGCGACATTCGCCGTCATCGCCGTGGTGCCTCGAGATAAGGTCAGCGTCATTGCCCACGGCGAAAAGCTGGCGATTGTCGACGAAACCGCCACCATCCAGCGCCACGCCTGCAAGCAGTGTCACGCCCATCTCTTCGGGCGCATCGAGAACAAGGACCATGCGTTTTATGGCCTGGACTTCGTCCACACCGAGCTATCGCCACAGAGCGGATGGGCTGCGCCGGGATTCGCGGCGTTCGTGTCCTCAATCATCGAAACCGGCACACCGCCAGCGCAAATGAAGGCTATCCGCGAACGCCTGCGCTCGATCGGCCTGGAGCCCTATGACTGCCTGTCCCCGGACTTGATGGACGCACTGGCGACTCATGTCGCCAAACAGAAAGGCCTGCTCCCCGCCGCCTGATTGATCGGTCGCCGCGGTTTCTTTTCCGGACCGCGGCTCCGATTCACCGTTGATGTTGTGCGCCCCACATAATTAGCTGGGGGCTGTGGTCATTAAGACAACGGATTATTTCAGTTCTGTACCAACGTGGCCGAATGCCTGGGCAGGAACACCTCGGCCAGCATGCAGCGAGCGCTACCGCCACCGATGCGCTCGATGGTGTCGATGTTCACTGGCAACGGCGTGGTGTGAGTTTCGATCAAGCGACGCTGGTCGGCGTCCAGTGATTGCCAGGCGGTGCGCGACATCACCAGCAGCGGTTCGCCCGCTGCGTTGTGCACTTGCAGCATGTTGCCGGCAAAGGACTCCAGCTGCGCCCAGTTCAAGGCGATGACCTGTTTGCCGCTGGTTTCGAGTCGGTTACGCAGTGCCGCACGTTCGCCCGGCTGGGGCACGGATGCCAGGCAAACCACCGCCAGGCGGGTGCCGACACTCATCATGACGTTAGTGTGATAAATCGGCACGCCTTGGCGGTCCACCGCGTTGAACGCACACAGTTCATAGCTCAGATGACTGACCAACTGATCCAGTGCCCGGGCGTGGGTGCGGGTCGAGTACCCTGCGTAGCAGATCCGCTGTTGCCGATCCAGGACCATGCTGCCAGTGCCCTCCAGGAAAACCTCCTGCTCTTCGAGGCTGGACAGGTCCAGCACCTGCTCGACCCGGTATTCGCCCAGCAACCCGTCGAGTACACCTTTATCCCGTTCCAGACGCCGGTTGTGGCCCTGCATCGGGTACAGCACCAGGGTGCCATCCGGGTGGCTGCTCCACCAGTTGTTGGGGAAGATCGAGTCCGGGGTATGCGGCGCTTCGCGATCGTTATGCACCAGGACTTCAACGCCGTGCCGACGCAACGCGGCGACATAGCCATCGAACTCGGCAAGGGCCTTGAGTTGTACGTCTTCCGCAACGGTTGCCGGACGCTGGAAGCGGTTGTTCGCCGCCGTGTCCTGATTGAAGGAGAAACGTGTCGGGCGAATCATTAAAACCGTATTGGTGGTTTGCATGGGCACAGACTCAATGAGGGTCGAGAGAGGCTCATTGTCTGTTTCGAGGCGGAAAAAACCCGGTTGATAACGGCTATTGCGCTGATGAAAACGGCTGAAGATTGCTGGTCACCCAGCCGATTCGGCGGGGTTGAAAAACAAAAAAATCGCTGCTTTGGGCAGCGATTCCTGTCTTACTCCATCGTGGTCTTGACCATCGCCAGCTCCGGGTGGCTGACCAGTTTGTCGATGTGCAGATCCGGGTCGTCAAACCAGACTTCGGTCAGCACCCGGTAATGCTCCATGTCACGGCAGCGCATGCGCAGGCTGTAGTCGAATGCGCCACTGATCAGGCGACATTCCAGCACCTGAGGGCAGGCACGGACCTTGGCCTCGAAGGCCTTTTGCGCCGCGCGTCCGCTCTGGTTCGACAACGCTACCAACACGAGCAACGACAAGCCCGGCGTCAACTTCTTCTCGTCGAGAATCGCGCCATAGCCGCGAATGACCCCAAGCTGTTCCAGCTTGCGTACCCGTTCCAGACACGGCCTGGGGGTCAGGTGTACGCGCTCGGAAAGCTTTTGATAAGTGATGCGCCCTTCGTGGCGCAACACTTCAATGATTGCCTGATCGATACGATCAAGCACGATCGACAGATCGCGGATATCCGCCATGTACGCCTTGCCTCACTTCAAACGACCCGATAGAAATTGCTGCAAACGTTCACTGTTTGGCCGGTCGAGTATCGTAGCATCACCCTGCTCCTCGACCCGCCCCTGATGCAAGAACAACACCTGGCTGGAGACCTGCCGGGCAAACCCCATTTCGTGGGTCACCATCAACATGGTCCGGCCTTCTTCGGCCAGCGCCTGAATGACCTTCAGGACTTCACCCACCAGTTCCGGGTCGAGCGCCGAGGTTGGCTCGTCGAACAACAGGATTTCCGGTTCCACCGCCAGGGCACGGGCAATCGCCACCCGTTGTTGCTGCCCGCCCGACAGAAACGCCGGGTACTGATCAGCCACCCGTTGCGGCAAGCCGACTTTGTCCAGATACGCCCGTGCGCTTTCTTCAGCAGCCTTGCGACTCATGCCCAGGACCCGACATGGCGCCAGCACGATGTTCTCCAGCACGGTCAGGTGACTCCACAGATTGAAATGCTGGAACACCATCGCCAGTCGCGTACGCAAACGCTGCAACTGCTTTGGATTGGCAACTCGCATGCCGCCAACGCCCTGACGGGTGAGAACTCGCTCGCCATCCAGAGCAATGGCGCCTTCGTCCGCCCGTTCCAGAAAGTTGATGCAGCGCAGCATGGTGCTTTTGCCCGAACCGCTGGCACCGATCATGCTCACCACGTCCCCTGCCCTCGCGTTTAACGAGACGCCCTTGAGCACTTCATTGTCACCAAAACGTTTATACAGATTTTCAACCGTGAGTTTGTACATGCGAATACTCCTGGAGCGGCACACTGATCGGCGCCACTCTGGATAAAGAATGGAAGTCAGTGGGCCGGGCCCAGGAAGCTCAGCCAGCGTTTCTCAGCCAGGCGGAACGCACCGACCAGCCCGAACGACAGCAGGAGGTACAGCAGACCGGCAATACCGAAGGCCTGAAAGGTCATGAAGGTCGCGGCGTTGGCGTCCCTGGCGATTTTCAGGATGTCCGGAATCGTTGCGGTGAACGCCACCGAAGTCGCGTGCAACATCAGGATCACTTCGTTGCTGTAGTACGGCAGCGCGCGGCGCAGCGCCGAAGGCAGAATCAGTTGCAGATACAGGCGCCAGCCACTGAGGCCATAGGCATGGGCCGCTTCGATTTCACCGTAGGGAATGCTGCGGATCGCTCCGGCGAAAATTTCCACGGTGTAGGCGCAGGTGTTGAGGGTGAACGCCAGCAAGGTGCAATTCATGGCATCGCGGAAAAACGCTTCGAGCAATGGCTGTGAACGGACCACTGCAATGCCGTAGATCCCGCTGTAGCAAATCAGTAACTGGATATACAACGGCGTGCCGCGAAAAATGTAGGTAAACAGCTGAACCGGCCAACGCAAAACTCCCCAGCGCGAGACGCGCAAGATCGCCAGGGGCAATGACAGAAAAAAGCCCATGGCAATGCTCGCCACCAGCAGCCACAGGGTCATGGCCAACCCGGTGAGGGTCTCGCCGTCGCTGAACAGAAAGGGTTTCCAGTATTCGGCAATCAACTCGATCATCGCGCCATCCCCCGTACACCTTGGTTGTAGCGCCTTTCCAGCACGCGCAAAACGTAGTTCGAAGCACTGGTGATCAGCAGGTAAAGCGCTGCCGCCAGCAACAGGAAATCAAGCATGTTGAACGTGCTTTTGCCGGCCTCTTGCGCGACTTTGACCAGGTCCGACAAACCGATGATCGATACCAGCGCCGTAGCCTTGAGCAGCACCAGCCAGTTGTTGCCGAGGCTCGGCAAGGCGAAACGCATCATTTGCGGGAACACCACGAAACGAAAGCGCTGCCAACGGTTCAGGCCAAAGCACGCGGCGGCTTCCTGTTGACCGCGAGGCACACTGAGAATCGCTCCACGAAAGGTCTCGGTGAAATACGCCCCGTAGATAAAACCCAGGGTGATGATGCCGGCCACGAATGGGTCGATTTCCATGTAGGGCCAGCCCATGGCCTCGGTCAGGGCGCTGAGCCAGCCTTGCAGGCTGTAGAAAATCAGCAGCATCAATACCAGGTCGGGCACGCCACGGATCAGCGTCGTGTAAAAGGTCGCCGGGAGATTCAACAGCTTCAGCGGCGACAGCTTGGCCGCCGCGCCGAGCAGCCCCAGCGCCATGCTCACCAAAAGCGCGAGCGCCGACAGTTTGAGGGTGACCCAGGTGCCATGCAGCAACAAAGGGCCATAGCCTTGCAGGGCCGAAAGATCGAGCCCCAGAATATTCAGGAAGGAGTTCACGCCAGTCACCTGTCTTGATGCGCCCCGGTCACTGCAACACAGCGACCGGGGCACGAGGATCAGTTGTTGTAGAGGTCCAGATCACCAAAGTGTTTCTGCTGGATCTGCGCGTAGATGCCCTTGTCGTGCAGGGCCTTGATGGCGGCATTGAGCATGCCTTTGAGCTCTTCGTTGTCCTTGCGCACACCAATGGCGATCTCTGACGGCACCAACGGGTCACTGATGCCTTCGCTGTTTTGGAATTCGGCCCCTTGTGGCGAGGTCAGGAAGCTCATCTGTGCTTGCAGCTTGTCCTGGATCGACGCATCGAGACGGCCAAATACCAGGTCGGCATAGACCTGATCCTGATTCTGATAGGCCCGCAGTTTCACCCCGCCCGGCGCCAGTTTGGCCTTGGCGTAGGTTTCCTGAATCGTGCCTTGCATGTAACCGATGGTTTTGCCGCGCAGCGACTCGGCGGTAGGCAGCAGTCCGGAGTCTTTGCGGGTAACGATGGCGGTCGGTCCGGCGTACAGGCGATCGGTAAAGTCGATCTGTTTTTTACGCGCGTCGGTAACGGTCATCGAAGATTCGATGGCATCGAACTTGCCGGCCTTGAGCCCCGGAATCAGCCCGTCGAAATCATTGCTGACCCACACACAGGTGAGCTTCAGCTCGGCACATATTGCATTGCCCAGATCCACGCCGAAGCCCTGAACCCCGCCATCGGCCGTGGTGGATTCAAAAGGTGGATAGCTTGGGTTGACGCCAAATCGCAGCTCCTTCCATTCCTTGGCACTGGCACCCGTGGTGCAGCAGAGCAACGCGAGTGCCGGCAAAGTCAGCCATTTGATGTTCATCTTCTAGAGTCCCGGATTATTTTGATTTATCGCGATCCAGCGCCTGCGTCGGACCACATTTTTTTGACAGGGGCAGAGAGTCGATGCGGTCTTCACCGCAGCCGTTTTTGTTGTTGTATTCGACTGGAAGCAGCCAGTCGTCGGAGTTGCACTCCATCTCAAGCAGCGATCAACAAGCGCTTGAAACGGACCGCCAGAATGCCAATTGCCGGGATGGTGCTGGTGTCGTATCCCTACGCTCAAACAGCGTGCCTGTGCTGAACGACGGACTTTTACAGCCGATTCTGTCGTCTGCTCCAAGTCACTGTTTCTCCACTTGATGGGAGCGGAACAGGAAATGCGAATGTCTTTGTGGCGTTCTTTATTTGCATAACGATGCTTCGTGAAGCACATGGCGATTCAGCCGTGCGCGCGAGGTGCGAGTAGTAACTGTCACTTGGCCGATTCGGCTGTGCGCCCTCTGTTTTTCGACTTCTCTCGCTGTGTCCAGGGTCAGTATTGGCCGAAATCTTCTCGCCATTGCCTCGACAATAGGTCCGTTGCAAACACATGGACTGCCTCCTGAGTCTCAGCCGCCAAAGCGCAAGGTCGTCCAGACCGGCACACAAAAAAAAGCCCAAAGGAACCCAATATGACCCGTTACATTGACGTCAATGATCTGAGCCGTCTCGTCCAGGAAAAAGGCTTGCCTCGGTGCCTGACCGAAATGGCCGAGTACATCCGTCAAGACTACGTACGCTGGCCGGATTTCGAAAAATGCGCGCGCCTGGCGAACCACTCGCCGGAGGGTGTCATCGAGCTGATGCCCGTGTCTGATGCCTCGCTCTACGCCTTCAAGTATGTCAACGGACATCCGAAGAACACCCACAATGGCATGCTGACGGTCATGGCGTTTGGTGCACTGGGAGACGTCGATACCGGCAAGCCTGTTTTACTGAGTGAAATGACGCTGACTACCGCCATTCGCACCGCTGCCACTTCTGCGCTCGCGGCCCGCTACCTCGCCCGGCCGGACAGTCGCCGAATGGCACTCATCGGCAATGGCTCACAGAGCGAATTCCAGGCCCTGGCATTTCATACCTTGCTGGGCATTACTGAAATCAGCCTCTACGACATCGATCCGGCCGCGACAGCGAAGCTGGTAGCCAACCTGCGGGCCTACCCCGCCATACAGGTGACTGTCGCCAAAACCGTCGCGGAAGCGGTACGTGGCGCCGATATCGTGACCACGGTCACGGCCGACAAGGCCTACGCAACGATTTTAACCCCTGAGATGATCGAGCCCGGGATGCACCTCAACGCAGTGGGCGGCGATTGCCCCGGCAAGACCGAATTGCACCGGGATATCGTGGAACGTGCGCGAGTCATGGTTGAGTACGAGCCTCAAAGCCGAATTGAAGGGGAAATTCAGCAGATGCCCGCCGACTCTCCGGTTATCGAATTCTGGAAAGTCATCACTGGTCAGACCCCAGGTCGCCAGCATGCCGAGGAAGTCACCTTGTTCGACTCGGTCGGCTTCGCCATCGAGGACTACTCCGCCTTGCGCTATGTGCTGGATGTTGCAAGAACGCTCAACATTGGCAGCGACATCCAGCTGGTGCCAGAGCTGCAGGATCCCAAGAACCTGTTCTCGCTGCTACAGCCTTCAGCAAACGACGATGTAAGGCTTCGAGCTTAATACCACTCGTACTTCAAAGTGTTCACCTGGCGGCCCCTTCGGCTCCCCCCCCC
>NZ_AKJL01000124.1 GCF_000282355.1 Pseudomonas sp. GM49 | reverse complement strand
CTTCACCCTCACCGGCGCACCTTCTCCCGAAGTTACGGTGCCATTTTGCCTAGTTCCTTCACCCGAGTTCTCTCAAGCGCCTTGGTATTCTCTACCCAACCACCTGTGTCGGTTTGGGGTACGGTTCCTGGTTATCTGAAGCTTAGAAGCTTTTCTTGGAAGCATGGCATCAACCACTTCGTCACCCAAAGGGTAACTCGTCATCAGCTCTCGGCCTTGGAATCCCGGATTTACCTAAGATTCCAGCCTACCACCTTAAACTTGGACAACCAACGCCAAGCTGGCCTAGCCTTCTCCGTCCCTCCATCGCAATAACCAGAAGTACAGGAATATTAACCTGTTTTCCATCGACTACGCTTTTCAGCCTCGCCTTAGGGACCGACTAACCCTGCGTCGATTAACGTTGCGCAGGAAACCTTGGTCTTTCGGCGTGGGTGTTTTTCACACCCATTGTCGTTACTCATGTCAGCATTCGCACTTCTGATACCTCCAGCAAGCTTCTCAACTCACCTTCACAGGCTTACAGAACGCTCCTCTACCGCATCACCCGAAGGTGATACCCGTAGCTTCGGTGTATGGTTTGAGCCCCGTTACATCTTCCGCGCAGGCCGACTCGACTAGTGAGCTATTACGCTTTCTTTAAAGGGTGGCTGCTTCTAAGCCAACCTCCTAGCTGTCTAAGCCTTCCCACATCGTTTCCCACTTAACCATAACTTTGGGACCTTAGCTGACGGTCTGGGTTGTTTCCCTTTTCACGACGGACGTTAGCACCCGCCGTGTGTCTCCCATGCTCGGCACTTGTAGGTATTCGGAGTTTGCATCGGTTTGGTAAGTCGGGATGACCCCCTAGCCGAAACAGTGCTCTACCCCCTACAGTGATACATGAGGCGCTACCTAAATAGCTTTCGAGGAGAACCAGCTATCTCCGAGCTTGATTAGCCTTTCACTCCGATCCACAGGTCATCCGCTAACTTTTCAACGGTAGTCGGTTCGGTCCTCCAGTCAGTGTTACCTAACCTTCAACCTGCCCATGGATAGATCGCCCGGTTTCGGGTCTATTCCCAGCGACTAGACGCCCTATTAAGACTCGCTTTCGCTACGCCTCCCCTATTCGGTTAAGCTCGCCACTGAAAATAAGTCGCTGACCCATTATACAAAAGGTACGCAGTCACCTAACAAAGTAGGCTCCCACTGCTTGTACGCATACGGTTTCAGGATCTATTTCACTCCCCTCTCCGGGGTTCTTTTCGCCTTTCCCTCACGGTACTAGTTCACTATCGGTCAGTCAGTAGTATTTAGCCTTGGAGGATGGTCCCCCCATATTCAGACAAAGTTTCTCGTGCTCCGTCCTACTCGATTTCATGACCAAGAGATTTTCGCGTACAGGGCTATCACCCACTATGGCCGCACTTTCCAGAGCGTTCCGCTAATCTCAAAGCCACTTAAGGGCTAGTCCCCGTTCGCTCGCCACTACTAAGGGAATCTCGGTTGATTTCTTTTCCTCAGGGTACTTAGATGTTTCAGTTCCCCTGGTTCGCCTCTTGCACCTATGTATTCAGTACAAGATAACCATCTTATGATGGCTGGGTTCCCCCATTCAGACATCTCCGGATCAAAGTCTGTTTGCCGACTCCCCGAAGCTTTTCGCAGGCTACCACGTCTTTCATCGCCTCTGACTGCCAAGGCATCCACCGTATGCGCTTCTTCACTTGACCATATAACCCCAAGCAATCTGGTTATACT
>NZ_AKJL01000123.1 GCF_000282355.1 Pseudomonas sp. GM49 | reverse complement strand
CGGCTTGCTGCCGATGTCGAGCAATACATTCGCAGCCAATAGCTGGGACAAGCTTCAACCCGATCGTGACGAAGTGATCGCCAGTCTGAACGTCGTGGAGTTGCTCAAACGCCACCACTACAGTAAGCCACCGCTCGATGACGCGCGTTCGGTGATCATCTACGACAGCTACCTCAAGCTGCTGGATCCGTCGCGCAGCTATTTCATGGCCAGCGACATTGCCGAATTCGACAAGTGGAAGACGCAGTTCGACGACTTCCTCAAGAGCGGCGACCTCAACGCCGGGTTCACCATCTACAAGCGCTACCTGGACCGCGTAAAGGCGCGTCTGGACTTCGCTCTTGCCGAGCTGGACAAAGGCGTCGACAAGATGGACTTCACCACCAAAGAAACCTTGCTGATCGACCGCAAGGACGCCTCTTGGCTCAAATCCTCCGCAGAACTCGACGACCTGTGGCGCAAACGCGTCAAGGATGAAGCGCTGCGGATGAAGATCGCCGGCAAAGAGCCCAAGCAGATCCAGGAAACCCTGACCAAGCGCTACAAGAACCAGTTGGCACGCCTGGACCAGACCCGCGCGGAAGACATCTTCCAGGCGTACATCAATACCTTCGCCATGTCCTACGACCCGCACACCAACTATCTGTCGCCGGATAACGCGGAGAACTTCGACATCAACATGAGCCTGTCCCTCGAGGGCATCGGCGCCGTGTTGCAGAGCGATAACGACCAGGTGAAAGTCGTGCGCCTGGTGCCGGCAGGTCCGGCGGACAAGACCAAGCAGGTTGCACCGGCCGACAAGATCATCGGCGTTGCCCAGGGCAACAAGGAAATGGTCGACGTGGTGGGCTGGCGCCTGGACGAAGTGGTCAAGCTGATCCGTGGTCCGAAAGGCACCGTGGTGCGCCTGGAAGTCATCCCGGCCAGCAATGCGCCGAACGACCAGACCACCAAGATCGTGCCGATCACCCGTGAAGCGGTGAAGCTCGAAGACCAGGCCGTGAAGAAGTCGGTACTGAACCTGAAGCAGGACGGCAAGGACTACAAGCTCGGCATCATCGAAATCCCGGCGTTCTATCTGGACTTCAAGGCCTTCCGTGCCGGCGACCCGGATTACAAGAGCACCACCCGCGACGTCAAGAAGCTGCTGACCGAGTTGCAGAAAGAGAAAGTCGACGGCGTGGTCATCGACCTGCGTAACAACGGCGGCGGTTCCTTGCAAGAGGCCACCGAGCTGACCAGCCTGTTCATCGACAAAGGCCCGACCGTGCTCGTGCGTAACGCCGATGGCCGCGTCGATGTCCTGGAAGATGAAAACCCGGGCGCGTTCTACAAAGGCCCGATGGCATTGCTGGTCAACCGCTTGTCTGCCTCGGCTTCGGAGATTTTTGCCGGCGCCATGCAGGACTACCATCGCGCACTGATCATCGGCGGCCAGACCTTCGGAAAAGGCACCGTGCAGACCATTCAGCCGCTCAACCATGGCGAACTGAAACTGACCCTGGCCAAGTTCTACCGGGTTTCCGGGCAGAGCACCCAGCATCAGGGCGTCTTGCCGGACATCGATTACCCGTCGATCATCGACACCAAGGAAATCGGTGAAAGCGCCCTGCCCGAAGCCATGCCGTGGGACACCATCAAGGCCGCGATCAAGCCTGCGGTGGATCCGTTCAAGCCGTACATTTCACAGCTCAAGTCCGAGCATGACTTGCGCACAGCCAAGGATGCAGAATTCGTGTTCATCCGCGACAAGCTGGCACTGGCGCAGAAACTGATGGCCGAAAAAACCGTCAGCCTCAATGAAGCCGAGCGCCGTGCCCAGCACGCCGACATCGAAGCCAAGCAACTGGCCATGGAAAACATCCGTCGCAAGGCCAAGGGCGAAGAACCGCTCAAAGAGCTGAAGAAAGAAGACGAGGACGCTATCGCGGCCGAGGAAGACAAGACCAAGCCGGAAGACGACGCCTACCTGAGCGAAACCGGGCGGATTCTGCTGGATTACCTGAAACTCAACACGGCAGTGGCCAAGCACTGAGTTATTACAAGCAACTGATGGCAATTTAATGTTGACGCTCCCCGGAGCGTCATCAAGCAGTCATCATTCTGTCGTGAAATAAAGGACCGGGCGTGCTCTTTTTACCAAGGGCACGCCCGGTCCTTTTTTTATCGCCAGAGATCGCCATGACCACAACCGAACAGCTGAGTGCATTGAGCTCAATCCTGACTCAAAGCGGTCTGCACAGCCTGTTCCAACCGATCATCAGCCTATCTGAACGGCGCATCCTCGGTTACGAAGCCCTCAGTCGCGGCCCCTCCAACAGCCCTCTGCACTCCCCTGTCGCCCTGTTCGCCGTCGCCCGCCAGGCCGGACGCCTGAGCGAGCTGGAGATTGCCTGCCGCGAAAGCGCTTGCCGACGCTTCAATGAGCAACAACTGCCTGGCATGTTGTTCCTCAACGTATCCCCGGAATCCCTGCTCGAAGCGGCCCATCAACCGGGGCGCACCCTGCAATTGCTGCAGGACTTCGGCATTGCGCCGAGTCAGGTGGTCATCGAGCTCACGGAACAAACGCCGACGGATGATTTCCAGTTGCTGCAAACCGCCCTGCATCACTATCGGGCGATGGGGTTTTCGATTGCGCTGGATGATCTGGGGGCGGGTTATTCGAGTTTGCGCTTGTGGTCGGAGCTGCGGCCGGACTACGTGAAAATCGACCGGCATTTCATTGATGGCATTCATCAGGATTCGCTCAAGCGCGAATTCGTCGGCTCGATCCTGAAAATCGCCAAGGCCTCGCGGGCGCAAGTCATTGCCGAAGGTATCGAGTTACCGGAAGAGCTCACGGTGCTGACTGAGATGGGTGTGGATTTGGTCCAGGGCTATCTGCTCTGCCGTCCCCAGGAACACCCACCGCGGGATGCCCGGGCATTGATGCCCCGACAGGACAGCACCGCTGTTGTACTGAGCGA
Organism: Pseudomonas sp. GM49; assembly: GCF_000282355.1. GTDB lineage: Bacteria > Pseudomonadota > Gammaproteobacteria > Pseudomonadales > Pseudomonadaceae > Aquipseudomonas. Next base: position 6,887 of record NZ_AKJL01000123.1, on the reverse strand, counting down.
GGACGGCAGCGACCTCAGCGCCCTGCTCAACGAGCAACCTGCCATGTACCACGACACTCCGACCGCCACGGTGCTCGAAGCCTTTCGCCGCCAGGCCAACCTGAACTCGCTGGCGATCCTGAATGAACAGGGTCAGCCTTGCGGTATCGTCCATCGGCATTCGCTCTCCGATGCCCTGCTCAAGCCCTTTGCCACCGATCTGTTCGCCCGCAAACCCATCAGCCGGTTGATGAACGATGACTTCCTCGCCGTCGAGCTGAGTCAGTCGCTGCAACAAGTCAGCCGCCTGATCACAGGCCGTGCCCGCCAGCGCATCGAAGAAGATTTCATCATCACCCTCAACGGCGGCTACCTGGGACTGGGCCGGGTGATTGACGTGCTCAAGCTGATCACGGAACTGAAGATCCAGCAGGCCCGCTACGCCAACCCGCTGACCTTGCTCCCGGGCAACGTGCCGATCCAGCAATGCCTGACGCGGCTGCTGCAACAGCAACGGGAATCAGTGATCTGCTACGTGGACATCGATAGCTTCAAACCTTTCAACGACATCTACGGCTATGGCCGCGGCGACGAAGTCCTGCTGTGCCTGGCCCAATGCCTGAACGACCGCGTCGACCCGTCCCGCGACTTTGTCGGCCACATCGGCGGTGATGATTTCCTGCTGGTGCTCGGCCCGGAAGACTGGCGCAAACGTTTGAACCAGTTGCTCGACGACTTCCAGAGCCAGTGCCGACGTTTCTACCGCAGCGAACACCTGGAGGCCGGATGCTTTATCGCACCAAATCGACAGGGCGTACGGCAGGAGTTTGCGCTGTTGTCGCTGTCGATCGGCGTGGTGCATCTGCATCCACAGGCCTGTGGACAACTCGATGCGAGCCAGCTGGCGGAAATGGCGTCACAAGCCAAGCACCATGCGAAGAATGTGCAGGGGTATAGCGTGCATGTGATTGATAGTCGGGTGGTTTCGACTGTTGAAGAGGTGCTCGTTACCGGGCATCGATAAGGGATCTCGGCATCACGCCAATCAACGAGGTGCCGAAGAAGACTTCAGCTCTTCGAGCTTGATCGGCGCCAACGGATGCCCGGCCTTCGCCGCGATCTCCCAGAACCGCGCGGCTTCAACCGGATCCGGTGCCTTGCTCGCCGTCCCGGCCAGACTGATCACTCCAACCTGATACGCCGCCTTGCCATCGCCCGCCAACGCCGCCAGGCGCAACAGACGCGCGCCCTCTTCACGAGCGCCAAGGCCGACGCCACGAAACGTCAGGATATGCCCATAGAAGCTCTGGGCGCCGACGTCGCCCAGGTTGGCCATGCGTGCAAACTGGCCTTCGAGCCAGCGCCAGCCCTGCGGCTGGCGAACAAACCACGGCCAGTGAAACAGTCTGCGCGCGAGCCAATATCCGGATCGCGCCTTGAGTTGCAAAAACACTCAGGCCTCGGCCGATTCCGGGTATTCGTACTCGAACACCCGCACCACTTCCGAAGCATGCCAGGACGCGGCGGCAACGCCGTCCGACGGCCCGGAAAAACGCCCGAGGCGCTCGACACATTCAAAAAATCCGGTGCGCGGCAGGCGACTGGCGCCCTGGCTGATCACCAGTGAACTGCGCAATGGCTGCTCTGCCCTGGCGTCCAGTGCCGCCAGATGCTCAAGGGCCGCTGTCAGGGTTTGCATGGCCGGTGTCGGCAACTGCAAACGTTCCAGTAATGCCCGATAAGTCAGAAGATGGCGCTGGCGACGCGCCTGATCCAGTTCGCCCAGCAATCCGTCCCAATGTTGACGACTGATGCGTACGCTCACGATTCATCCCTCCACCCTGGCACCGTCAACTCCCAGGCCAGGCTGCGACGAATCGCGGCGTCGGGCAGACGCTCGCCACTTTCGATCATGGCCAGGTAAGACGGGCTGATGCCTACCGTGCGGGCCAGCGCCTCGATGGCGATGCCCTTTCCTTCGCGCAAACTGCGTAGTTGATCCAGACCCGGAAGAATCGCGTCTGGTGTTGCCGCCTGAAGCTTCATGGTTTCAGGCGACGCCTGCTCCTTGATGCCTGCTGCTTTCAGTAACGCCTGATACTGAGCCCATGGCAGAACCGCATATTCGGGTTCGCCTTCGCGTGTAATTATCTGAATATCCATGACTACCCCGTAGGACAACAACACTTAGCGAGTCGGCACTTTTCCCTAGAAGTGTAATCCTAACAGCGGCCAAGGTCGCGGGGGGCATCAATCTGTGAACAGGTCGAAATCGACTCAGTGTTTTTTCGGGCCTTGAAGTTGAAGTTGCTCGGGGGTATCAGGCAGGCGCTCGACCACCGCGAGCTTCTCCGGCACCTGCCACTTTCGCCAGGCACGGAAGGCATTGAGCTCGTCGTCGAGGACTTTCATCAGCCATGCCAGTACGGCGATGTCATCGAGCATGCCAAACATTGGTATGAAGTCCGGGATCGCATCCACCGGACTGAGGAAGTACATCAGGCCCGCGACAACCGAAACCAGCGCCTTGGGGCTGATGGCACGATACTCACCGCGCCAGTAGGCCAGGCAGAGTGCCTGCAACAGCTTCAAATCGTCCTTGATCTTGCCCAGTCGATTGCCCTGGCTCGCGCCTTTGCTGGCGACCGCAAACAACAGGGTCGGCAATCGGCCGCGCGCCAGCAGGCGTCCGGCCAGTGGCAGGAAACGAGCGAAACTCCAGGGTGCTTTCATCATTCCTCCCGTTGAAATGTTATCCACACAAATTGTGGATAACCTTGTGAACAGAGCTGCTTTTCATCGCTGTAAGCCCCGCTTTACAAGGCCTCCGTTCAGATCGGGCGTTTTTTACTCATCAAAAAAAACCCATAATTTCATTGACTTGGCGGCCTGGTGCGTCTACCGCCAACGCCTACTATGCCTAAGACTCCGACCTAGAGCGCCTGTTCGTTTTGTTTACCCCTGCCGAACGCCAGATGCAACAACGCCCCGCATAAGCGAGGCGTTGTTATCGAAGCAGACGCTGGTTACTTGGCAGCGGCGTCTTCTTTTGCCGGATCCTTGATGGCCAGCAGTTCCAGGTCGAATACCAGTACCGAGTTGGCTGGAATCGCCGGGCTCGGGCTTTGAGCGCCGTAAGCCAGGTCAGCAGGGATGTACAGTTTGTACTTCTCGCCAACGTGCATCAGTTGCAGGCCTTCGACCCAACCCGGGATCACACCGCTGACCGGCAGATCGATCGGGCTGCCGCGCTCGACGGAGCTGTCGAATACGGTGCCGTTGGTCAGCTTGCCGGTGTAGTGAACGGTCACTACATCAGACGGCTTTGGCTGAGGGCCATCGGCTTTCTGCACGACTTCGTACTGCAAGCCCGAAGCGGTGGTGGTCACGCCGGCTTTCTTGCCGTTTTCTTCGAGGAATTTCTTGCCGGCAGCGGCCGACTCTTCGCTCATCTTGGCCATGCGTTCTTCAGCACGCTTTTGCAGTGCGGCGAACGCTTCAACCAGTTCTTCGTCCTTGAGCTTCTGCTCTTTCTTGCCGACGGCGTCTTCGATGCCCTGGGCTACAGCTTTGGAATCCAGATCATCCATGCCTTCCTGAGCCAGGCTCTTGCCCATGTTCAGGCCAATGCCGTAGGAAGCTTTTTGCGCCGGAGTTTTCAGCTCTACGCTGGTCTGCGAATCACAACCCGCGAGTACCAGGCTAACCAGGGCCACCGCCGCCGCCAACCGATGCTGTTTCATGCTATTTCCTTGTTCATGCGCCTAAAGGGCAATCGAGTAAAGCCGCGAGCTTATCAGGCCGCCACGACCAATGGCTACCGGCATGAGAGCCGGAAACGATTGATAAGTTCAGGTGTTTAAACGCATTTCACCATTCGGCTGATGAAGCTTCTTTCATCTTGTTCCGACGCAGGCTGATTCCTGAACCTACAATATCTGGCGCAATGGCCTCTTGCCGCACCTTCGGCACTCGGGCATAACGGCATGATAGCTCAACAAGGATGTTTATCTTGCGCCTCTTCTTTCGCCTGCTGGCTCTCATCGCAATACTGTTCGGACTGGTCATGGCCGTGGTTCTTTACTATGTCGCCAACCCGAAATTACCGGCCTGGTCGCCGGCACAACAGGTGCACTACCTGGAGCAATGGAGCGCCGCCGATCGAGAGACTTATTACTTCACCCCCCAGGGCACTCAGGTCAAAGGCTTGCGCTACGACTGGTTCACCGCCCTCGAACTGCCCTTCTCGCAGCAACGCTTCGCCGCCCCCGAGTACCTCGCCCGTTTCGGTTTTCTGGTGGACCCCGGCCAGAAACCGACACCGAACAACCCCGGCAACCTCCCGGCAGGCTTTACCCGGCACCAGAATGCGGGGAGCCCGGATATGTTTCTGGATGTCACCTGCGCGGCCTGCCATACCGGTGAATTGCGTTTCAAGGGCCAGGCCGTGCGTATCGACGGTGGCTCGGCGCAGCATGTTCTGCCCTCCAGTGTTCCTACACTCAAAGGGGGCAGTTTCGGACAAGCGCTGGTGGCCAGCCTGGCCTCGACTTACTACAACCCGTGGAAATTCGAGCGCTTCGCACGCAATGTGCTGGGTCAGGACTACGAGACGCACCACAAACAACTGCGCAAAGAATTCAAATCTTCACTGGATACGTTCCTCAAGGTGGCCTGGAACGACACCCATCGCGGGCTCTATCCGACCGAGGAAGGCCCGGGGCGCACAGACGCCTTCGGGCGCATCGCCAACGCCAGCTTCGGTGATGCGATTTCCCCCGACAACTACCGCGTGGCCAATGCCCCGGTCGACTATCCACAGTTGTGGGGCATGTGGACGTTCGAATGGGTGCAGTGGAACGGTTCGGCGAAACAACCGATGGCCCGCAACATCGGCGAGGCGTTGGGCGTCGGTGCCACGCTGAATTTCTTCGACGGGAACGGCCAGCCGCTGATGGGCGATGCCCGCTATCCCTCCAGCGTGCGCGTGCGCGATCTGCACCTGATCGAAGAAACCCTGCAACGACTCGCGCCTCCGGCCTGGCCGGAAGATCTGTTGGGCGCGGTCGACAAACCTCTGGCAGCAAAGGGTCGCGCCTTGTTCGCCGAAAACTGCGCGGGTTGTCATGTACCGCGTACCACCCAAGGCGACGGGCGATATGTCCAGCATCTGAAAATGGTCCCGGTGGATTACATCGGCACTGACCCCGGTGCGGCCAACAACATCGCCGACCACCGCTTCGACCTCACAGCATTGCAATGGAAGCAGGCGGAGCTGGAAAAACTTGATGTGGAACCCAAACCCGCCGAGCCACTGGACCTGAGCAAAATGTCCGTGGCCAAGGGGCTGGCCTATGTCACGGCATTTGTCCAGGACCGCGCGTATCAAGACGCCAATGTTACCCCTGCCGAGCGCCCTGAAATGGACGGTTTCGGCCTGCCGATCGGTGTGCGCGAATTGCGTTCGTACAAGGCCAGGCCATTGGCGGGTATATGGGCGACAGCGCCGTTCCTGCACAACGGTTCGGTACCGAGCATTTATCAATTGCTGTCGCCTCAGGATGAACGTGCGACCACGTTCTACAAAGGCACTTTCGAATACGACCCGGGGCACCTGGGTTACCGCACCGAAGCCTTTACCAACGGTTTCCTGTTCGACACGCGAATCACCGGCAACCACAACAGTGGTCATGAGTTCCGTGCCGGCAATCTCGGCAATGGCGTGATTGGCCGCGGGTTGCAGCCGCAAGAACGCTGGGCACTGCTGGAATACCTGAAAGTGCTGGGCGGCCCGCTGGAAGCGCAATTGCCATGACCACAGCCTCAGTCACAGGGACTCTCTCATGCTGATTACACTCTGGCTGCGCCTGGGCGCCTTCCTCGGCAAGCTGTTGCTGTGGCTGCTGGGTCTTGGAGTGCTTGGCTGGGCATTGGCCAGCGCCTGGTTTGCCTGGCAGCAGCGCGGACCGGTCTCCGCGCAGGAGTTGATTGCGGACGATGAAGCCGCGATGACCCAGGACATCATCCAGACCGCTGTGCGCATCGTCGATCAGCACCGTGAAAGCACCCGCTACCTGCGCGACGCTCATGCCAAGGCCCACGGCTGCGTCAAAGCCGAAGTTCAGGTGTTGCCGGAACTGGCCAGCGAATTGCGCCAGGGCGTGTTCAGCGAGCCGGGCAAAACCTGGCAAGCGACGATGCGCCTGTCCAATGGCAATGCCTACCCGCAGTTCGACAGCATCCGCGATGCCCGGGGCATGGCGATCAAGCTGTTCGATGTTCCGGGCAAACAACTATTGAGCGATCAGCAGGGGCGAAGCGAACAGGACTTTGTGATGTTCAGCCATCCGAACTTCTTTGTAAGTAACGTGGCCGAATACCGTCAGAACGTCGCTGCCCAGGCCGACGGTAAAAAAATGATGGCGTTCTTTCCGGGCCGGGATCCGCGTTCGTGGCAAGTTCGCCACCTGTTTATTGCCTTGGCAACATTGTCCCCTGCTCCATCGAGCCCAACCCGGACGACGTACTTTTCGGTTTCACCCTACAAATTCGGTGAAGCCAATGCGAAGTTCCGGGTCATGCCCGATCCGGGCAGTTGCCCGGCCTACAACCTGCCGGAACAAAATCGCAAGTTGCCGAACTTCCTGCGCAATGCGCTGAATCAACAGTTATCGACCGACCGGGTACCCGCGTGTTTCGTCTTGCAAATCCAGCGGCAGGACGCCAACAAGTACATGCCGATTGAGGACACCAGCATTGAATGGCGCGAAAGTGATGCGCCCTTCGAGACGGTGGCACGGATCAATGTGCCGGCGCAGGACTTCGATACACCGGCGCTGAACCTGCAATGCGACAACCAGTCATTCAATCCCTGGTTCGGTATCGAGGCACACCGCCCCATCGGCGGG
>NZ_AKJL01000122.1 GCF_000282355.1 Pseudomonas sp. GM49 | reverse complement strand
CTCTGTGGCGAGGGGGCTTGCCCCCGTTGGGTTGCGAAGCAACCCTGAAACCAGGCAACCAAGTCGTGTCAGACAAACCAGGTTCGCTGATTTCACGACTGCTTCGCAGCCGAACGGGGGCAAGCCCCCTCGCCACAGTGGTCGGGGACCATCGGGAAAATCTCTGCTGACCTTCAGCTCAATCCGCTAGTCTTGCTCACATCTGGAAGGGAGCCGCTCATGTTTGAATCTGCCGAAATCGATCACGCCATCGACAAAGATACCTATGACGCCGAAGTACCGGCCCTGCGCGAAGCGTTGCTCGAAGCGCAATTCGAATTGCAGCAGCAACGCCGCTTTCCGGTGATCATTTTGATCAACGGCATCGAAGGTGCCGGCAAGGGCGAGACGATCAAGGTACTCAACGAGTGGATGGACCCGCGCTTGATCGAAGTGCGCACGTTCGACCAGCAAACCGACGAAGAGCTGGCACGGCCACCGGCCTGGCGGTACTGGCGGATGCTTCCGGCCAAGGGCCGCATGGGGATTTTTTTCGGCAACTGGTACAGCCAGATGCTGCAGGGACGGGTCCATGGCTCGTTCAAGGACCCACGGCTCGACCAGGCGATCAACGGGGCCGAGCGCCTGGAAAAAATGCTCTGCGATGAAGGTGCGCTGATCTTCAAGTTCTGGTTTCACCTCTCCAAGAAGCAAATGAAGGCACGCCTCAAGGCGTTGGCCGACGATCCGCTGCACAGCTGGCGCATCAGCCCGCTGGACTGGCAGCAGTCGCAAACCTACGACAGGTTCGTGAAGTACGGTGAACGGGTCTTGCGCCGCACCAGTCGCGACTATGCACCCTGGCATGTAATCGCCGGGGCGGATGCACATTATCGGAACCTGGCCGTGGGGCGGATTCTGCTGGAGGGGCTGCGCGGCGCTTTACAGCGGCCGACGATCCATCCGGAAAAGGTCAGCGCCGCCCCCGTATTCCCCAGTGTCGATCAAGTGAACCTGCTCGACAGCCTGGACCTGACCCTGCACCTGGACAAAGAAGATTACGAAGAACAGTTGATCACCGAGCAGGCGCGGTTTTCCGGGTTGATGCGTGACAAGCGCATGCGCCGGCACGCACTGGTGGCGGTATTCGAGGGCAACGACGCGGCCGGCAAGGGCGGGGCGATCCGCCGGGTCGCGGCGGCACTGGATCCACGTCAGTACAGCATCGTGCCGATTGCCGCGCCCACCGAAGAAGAACGGGCGCAACCGTATTTGTGGCGCTTCTGGCGTCATCTTCCGGCCCGGGGCAAGTTCACCGTATTCGACCGCTCCTGGTATGGCCGGGTGTTGGTGGAGCGCATCGAAGGTTTTTGCAGCCCGGCGGACTGGCTGCGTGCCTACAGCGAGATCAACGATTTCGAGGAACAGGTGACTGACGCCTGCGTGATCGTGGTCAAGTTCTGGCTGTCCATCGACAAACAGACGCAACTGGAGCGCTTCCAGGAGCGCGAGCAGACTCCCTTCAAACGCTTCAAGATCACTGAGGATGACTGGCGCAACCGTGAAAAGTGGGATGACTATCGCGCGGCGGTCGGCGACATGGTCGACCGTACCAGCACCGAGATCGCGCCATGGACCCTGGTGGAGGCCAACGACAAGCGCTGGGCACGGGTCAAAGTCTTGCGCACTATCAACCGGGCACTCGAGGAGGCTTTCGAAAAATCCGACCGGCATGAGCGCAAGAAGCATAAGGACAAGGATTGAAGCGATAGTTACGCATACGCGAGGTGAATGATTGTCGCGGTCGGTGAAGCGCTGGACTTATGCTCGGTCCACTCTCAACCGATAACAACAATGAGGTATGCCATGCGTGAAGTGGTGATCGTCGACAGCGTGCGGACCGGCCTGGCCAAATCCTTTCGCGGTAAATTCAACATGACCCGCCCGGACGACATGGCGGCACACTGTGTCGATGCGCTGTTGGCGCGCAGCGGTATTGATCCGGCGAGCGTCGAGGACTGCATCGTCGGTGCCGGTTCCAATGAAGGCGCCCAGGGTTTCAATATCGGGCGCAACGTCGCGGTGCTCTCGCGCCTGGGCACTGGCACGGCCGGCATGACCCTCAACCGCTTCTGTTCCTCGGGCTTGCAGGCGATCGCCATCGCCGCCAACCAGATCGCTTCGGGTTGCAGCGACATCATCGTCGCCGGCGGGGTCGAGTCCATCAGCCTGACCATGAAAAGTGTCAATACCGACAACCTGATCAACCCGCTGCTCAAGGAGCAGGTGCCGGGCATCTACTTCCCGATGGGCCAGACCGCTGAAATCGTCGCGCGTCGGTACAGCGTCAGCCGCGAAGAGCAGGACCTGTATGCGCTGCAAAGCCAGCAGCGCACCGCCGAGGCTCAGGCCGCCGGGCTGTTCAATGATGAAATCGTGCCGATGGCGGTGAAGTACCGTGTCGAAGACAAGGCCACAGGTCAAGCACAGATCCTCGACGGCATCGTCGACCGCGATGACTGCAACCGCCCGGACACCACCCTGGAAAGTCTGGCCGGGTTGAAACCGGTGTTCGCTGAAGATGGCTCGGTCACGGCGGGCAACTCGTCGCAACTGTCTGACGGCGCGTCCATGACCCTGGTGATGAGCCTGGAAAAAGCGCTGGAACTGGGGCTCAAGCCGAAAGCGTTCTTCCGCGGTTTTACCGTGGCCGGTTGTGCGCCGGACGAGATGGGCATCGGCCCGGTGTTTTCGGTACCGAAACTGCTCAAGGCCAAAGGCTTGCGGATTGACGACATCGACCTGTGGGAACTCAACGAAGCGTTTGCTTCGCAGTGCCTTTACAGCCGCAACCGCCTGGAAATCGACAATGCCCGGTACAACGTCAACGGCGGCTCGATTTCCATCGGCCACCCGTTTGGCATGACCGGTTCGCGCCAGGTCGGGCATCTCGTTCGTGAATTGCAGCGACGCAATTTGCGTTACGGCATCGTCACCATGTGCGTGGGTGGCGGGATGGGGGCTACGGGGTTGTTTGAAGCGGTGCGGTAAGCCTCGGTTTTTTGCGTTGTCAGTTAGATAGCCATCGCGAGCTTGCTCGCGATGGGTGCGCCACGGTCAAAAAACATCCCCTGAAGATTGCGACCCGCACAGTTTCAATCGCGGCCAGAAGGCAACTGTGCCTGTGTACGCCACAGCTCTGCGCCTAGAATGACGACTCCTGTCAGTTGGCGTTGGGGTTCACATGCACATTTCATCGGGTCGCTGGGTTTACGGTCTGTTCCTGGCCTTGCTGACCGCGTTGTTGTGGGGAATCCTGCCAATCAAGCTCAAGCAGGTGTTGCTGGTGATGGACCCGGTGACGGTGACCTGGTTTCGCCTGATGGTGTCCGGCGGCTGCCTGTTCATTTACCTGGCGGCCACCAGGCGTCTGCCCAGCCGCAAAGTGCTCGGTCCGCGCGGTGGCTGGCTGGTGCTGATGGCGGTGCTCGGCCTGGTCGGTAACTATGTGTTGTATTTGATGGGCCTGAACCTGCTCAGCCCCGGCACGGCGCAACTGGTGGTGCAGATGGGGCCGATCATGCTGCTGATCGCCAGCCTGTTTGTGTTCAAGGAGCGTTTCAGCCTGGGGCAGGGGATCGGGCTGCTGGTGCTGCTGATCGGTTTTGCGCTGTTTTTCAACCAGCGCCTGAGTGAATTGCTCACCTCGCTGACCGACTACACCGCCGGCGTGCTGCTGGTGCTGCTGGCGTCCACGGTCTGGACCTTCTATGCCCTGGGGCAGAAGCAATTGCTGACGGTGTGGAATTCGCTGCAGGTGATGATGGTGATCTACCTGTTTTGCGCGCTGCTGTTGACGCCGTGGGTGCATCCGCTTGAAGTACTGCAATTGAACCCGTTGCAGGGTTGGTTGCTGCTGGCATGCTGCCTCAACACCCTGATTGCCTATGGCGCGTTTGCCGAGGCCCTGGCCCATTGGGAAGCCTCCCGGGTCAGCGCGACACTGGCCATCACGCCGCTGGTGACCTTTGCCGCGGTTGCCATGGCTGCGTGGCTGTGGCCCGACTATGTGCATGCCGAGACGATCAATGGTTTGGGTTATGGCGGCGCGGTGCTGGTGGTGCTGGGGTCGGCGCTGGTGGCGTTGGGGCCTTCGTTGATTGCCGGGTTGAAGGCTCGCAAAGTAAGGATGGCGGCCAGTTAGACCGTGTCATCGTTCATCGCGGGCAAGCCACGCTCCCACAGGTTTTGCGTCGTTCATCAACTTTGTGAACGACGCAAAACCTGTGGGAGCGTGGCTTGCCCGCGAAGACGGACTTTCAGGCGCTACAGGGTTCAGCCCTTGGCCCCAGCCTCCAGCATATTCTCCGGCCTTACCCAGGCATCGAACTCCTCATCGGTCAGATACCCCAACTGCAACGCCGCCTCGCGCAAGGTCAGTCCTTCGCTGTAGGCCTTCTTGGCGATCTCCGCCGATTTGTCATAGCCAATGTGCGGGTTGAGCGCTGTCACCAGCATCAGGCCTCGTTCCAGGTGTTCAGCCATTTTTTCCGCATCCGGCTCCAGACCCGCCACGCAGTGCTGCTGGAAGTTGCTGCAGCCATCGCCCAGCAAGCGGATCGATTGCAGCAGGTTATGGATGATCACCGGTTTGAACACGTTCAGCTGCAAGTGGCCCTGACTGGCCGCAAAGCCGATGGCGACGTCGTTGCCCAACACCTGGCAGGCCAGCATCGACAACGCTTCGCACTGGGTCGGGTTGACCTTGCCCGGCATGATTGAACTGCCTGGTTCATTGGCCGGCAGCTTGACCTCGGCGAAGCCGGCGCGCGGACCGGAACCCAGCAGGCGCAGATCATTGGCGATTTTCATCAGCGTCACGGCGAGGGTTTTCAGCGCGCCGGACAGCGTGGTCAGCGGCTCATGGCCGGCCAGTGCGGCGAACTTGTTCGGCGCGGTGATAAACGGCAAACCGGAGAGGGCGGCCAATTCTGCGGCGATGGCCTCACCGAACCCATGAGGTGAATTCAGCCCTGTGCCGACGGCCGTCCCGCCCTGGGCCAGCTCACAGACCGCGGGAAATGCGCTGCGGATCGCCCGCTCGGCGTAATCGAGTTGCGCGATGAAGGCTGAGATTTCCTGGCCGAAGCTGATCGGTGTCGCATCCATCATGTGGGTTCGGCCGGTCTTGACCAGTTTCATATGGCGGGCGGACAGCTCGGCCAGGCCGCCGGACAGTTCGCTGATCGCCGGCAGCAGGTGTTGCTGCACCGCCTGGGCGGCCGCGATGTGCATGGCGGTGGGAAAACAGTCGTTGGAACTCTGGGAGCGATTGACGTGATCGTTGGGGTGCACCGGGGACTTGCCGCCGCGCGGGTTGCCAGCCAGCTCGTTGGCACGGCCGGCGATTACTTCGTTGACGTTCATGTTGCTCTGGGTGCCGCTGCCGGTTTGCCAGACCACCAGCGGAAACTGGTCGTCGTGGTCGCCGGCGAGCACTTCGTCGGCCGCCTGCTCGATCAAGCGGGCGATATCGGCGGGCACGTCGCCATTTCGATCATTGACCCGTGCCGCGGCTTTCTTGATCAGCGCCAGGGCATGCAACACGGCCAGCGGCATGCGTTCGTTGCCAATGGCGAAGTTGATCAGCGAGCGTTGCGTCTGAGCGCCCCAGTAGGCTTCATCCGGGACTTCAACCTGGCCGAGGCTGTCGGTTTCGATACGGCTCATCTTGCTCACTCCTGTAGGTCCGATTGCGCAGTTTAGGCCGAGTTCGACGGCCGTGGTTCCATCAGTCTGTATTTGAACATTCAACCCCTCTAAATCAGGCGCGACAAGGCTTGGGGTTGAGCGACAGACTTTTTTAGGCGCAGAATGGACGCCCTTGGGGTCTTACCTCGCCAGCTAGAAAAGGAAACTCGATGACTCGTCTTCGTGCCATCTGTACCGCCGTTGCTTTGGTCTGCGCCAGCGGCCAGGTTCTTGCCGACACCGCCAGCCATAACGCCAGTGCCGAGGCTTTCCTGACCATGGCGCACGCTGACAAGCTGGGCACCCCGGTGTACATGCAAGTACAGCAGATGTTCGCCCAACGTTTCGAACAGACCAAAGCCCCAGAGTCGAAAAAAGCCGTGCTGGAAACCTACCAGGCCAAGGCCAACGCCGCTCTGGACCAGGCCATTGGCTGGAACAAGCTGAAACCGGACATGGTCAAGCTCTACACCACCAACTTCACCGAATCCGAGCTCAAGGACCTGGTTGCGTTCTACCAGTCGCCACTGGGCAAGAAAGTCCTGGAAAAAATGCCCCAGCTGACCCAGCAATCGGCCCAGATGACCCAGGCCAAGCTGGAAAGCGCGGTGCCGGTGGTCAACAAGCTGCTGGCCGACATGACGGCCGAGCTGACGCCGAAAGACGCGGCTGCTCCAGCCAAGAAAAAGCCTTAAGCGGAGTCCGGTATGACCATGCAACAACGCATCGAATCGACGCTGGCCCTGCTCCAGCCCGAGCACCTGCAAGTGCTGGATGAGAGCCATATGCACAGCCGGGGATTGCAGACCCACTTCAAGGCGGTGGTGGTCAGCGCGCAGTTCGATGGCCTGAATCGGGTCAAGCGTCACCAAAAGGTCTACGGCACGCTCGGCGAGCTGATGGGCGAGTTTCATGCGTTGGCGCTGCATACCTACACGCCCGAGGAATGGGCACAGATCGACGCGGCCCCGGCCTCGCCGACCTGTGCCGGCGGCAGCAAGCACTAAACACCGGTTTTTTGCTAGAATCCGCAACGCGCCGCTCACCCGGCGCGTTTTTTTTCGCATCCGGTTCACCCCTTACGAGGGTAGCCACCTGGAGATTTACCCATGACACAACAGATTGTCGTGGCGGCACTGTATAAGTTCGTCACCCTGGAAGATTACGTCGCCCTGCGCGAGCCCCTGCTGCAAGCGATGGTCGACAACGGCATCAAAGGCACGCTGCTGATCGCCGAAGAAGGCATCAACGGCACCGTGTCCGGCAGCCGCGAAGGCATCGACGGGCTGATGGCCTGGCTCAAGAACGACCCACGCATGGACGACATCGACCATAAAGAGTCGTACTGCGATGAGCAGCCGTTCTACCGCACCAAAGTCAAACTCAAGAAAGAAATCGTCACCCTCGGCGTGGAAGGCGTGGACCCGAACAAAAAGGTCGGCACCTACGTCGATCCACAGGACTGGAACGCGCTGATCAGCGACCCGCAAGTGCTGTTGATCGACACCCGTAACGATTACGAAGTCTCGATTGGCACCTTCGAAGGCGCCATTGACCCGAAAACCACCAGTTTTCGCGAATTTCCAGACTATATCAAAGCCAACTTCGACCCGGCCGTGCACAAGAAGGTCGCGATGTTCTGCACCGGCGGCATTCGCTGCGAGAAGGCGTCGAGCTACATGCTCAGCGAAGGTTTCGATGAGGTCTATCACCTCAAGGGCGGCATCCTGAAGTACCTTGAAGAGGTGCCGCAGGAAGAAACCAAGTGGCAGGGCGACTGCTTCGTGTTCGACAACCGTGTGACCGTGCGCCACGACCTGAGCGAAGGCGACTACGATCAATGTCATGCCTGCCGCACACCGGTCAGCATCGAAGACCGCGCGTCCGAGCATTACGTGGCCGGCATCAGTTGCCCGCATTGCTGGGATAAGCTGAGCGAGAAGACCCGTCGCAGCGCCATCGACCGGCAGAAGCAGATCGAACTGGCCAAGGCTCGTAACCAGCCTCACCCGATCGGCTACAACTACAAGCAAGCATCCACCGAGGCCTGAACCATGTCTGCGCGCCTGCTCTATGTGATGGACCCGATGTGTTCCTGGTGCTGGGGGTTTGCCCCGGTGGCCAACGCACTGGTCGAGCAGGCGCAAGCCGCAGGCGTGGATGTGCACTTGATTGTGGGCGGCTTT
>NZ_AKJL01000121.1 GCF_000282355.1 Pseudomonas sp. GM49 | reverse complement strand
CGATTGCCCGATACGGTTTTTGCCTGGTCAACCGGCATGTCGCCGAGCCAGACCATGGCCCAACTGACGTTGACGTCGGTGTCCTTGTTCAGCGCATAGGTGGCTCCTGTCGCAATGCGCCAGGATTCATTCATCGGCACGACCACGCTGCGATTGCTGTCCGAGACGGCGCTGCTGTCGTAGGCCACGCCGAAGTTCCACAACCACTGCTCGGTGGCCTGGTATTGCGCCCCCAGGGAGAGGTGCCAGGTGTCCTTGAAGCCGGCGTCGACCGTAGTCGATTGCGCTCCAGACGCCGTGGTGTCGACCTCTACGGCGATGTCGCCGAACTCGGACCAGTCCTGCCAGTTGGCCGAGGCCAGCAGCGCCCATTGCCGGTCCAGTTGCTGGAACAGGCTCAGGGTTACGGTTTGCGGCACCTTCATGTCGAGTTCGGTGTTGGTGTTGTTGACGCGCTCGAGCAGACGTCCATCGCCCTTCACATCGAGCCGGTCCTTGAAGTCCAGGTCAACCTGGCTGGTGTAGGTCAGGCCGATGCGCGTGCCGGGTTGCGGGGCGTAGATCACGCCGACGTTGGCGCCATAGCCCCAGGTGTTGTCCCTGTACTTGTATTGGCCGTCAGAGCGGTCAGTGAAGCCGAAAGGGGAGCGGTCGATGGCAGTGTCTGCCTTCAACATGCCATACATGGCCTTGATGCCCAGGCCCACCGACCACTGCTCGTTGAAGCGATAAGCCACGCTCGGTACCAGCGACAGGCCGAGCAGGCTGGAGTTCTGCGCGAAGTAGCGGCCTGACCAATCGTTGTCGTAATTGACCGCCAGGCCGAAGTCACCGTACTGGCCGAAACCGACGCTCCAGTGCTCGTCCAGTTCATGGCTGATGAAAAAGCTGCCACCGGGAATCGGATCGAGGGCATTGCC
>NZ_AKJL01000120.1 GCF_000282355.1 Pseudomonas sp. GM49 | reverse complement strand
GCTCGCGGCGGCATCTATGCCGGCAGCGCCGCCGATCACCAGGAACCGTATCTGCGTCAGGTCATGGGCTTCATCGGTATCCACGACGTGACGTTCATCCACGCCGAAGGCATGAACCTGGGCGGTGACTTCCAGGAGAAAGGCCTGAACCAGGCGAACGCCAAGCTTTCGCAAGTGGCCTGACCGGTTAATCGCCAGATAACCACTGGATGGTCTAGTGACCTGGCGCAACCCTTCAAGCCTGTACGCGCATCGAACCTCCCTTCGCACTTGTTGCTCCTGAGTGCCCTGGCCCGATTGAACGCTTTAGCGAGATCGGGCTTTTTTTTGCCCGGGATTTACCAAGCACCTTCAGACCCTGTGGGAGCGAGCTTGCTCGCGATTGCGGAGTGTCAGTAGACAGCGATGTTGCCTGATCCAGCGCTATCGCGAGCAAGCTCGCTCCCACAAGGAATTCGTATTATTTGGGTGTTCGCGATCAGTAGCAAAAACCGCTATCGTCGCCGCCATTCGAAATGAGGCGAGCATGGGCTATCTACTTTTTGTCACGCTGATTCAGGCGTTTTCCTTCAGTTTGATCGGCGAATACCTGGCCGGTCATGTCGACAGTTACTTCGCTGTACTGGTACGTGTGCTGCTGGCAGGGCTGGTGTTCATTCCTCTGACCCGCTGGCGCTCGGTGGAACCGGCGTTCATGCGCGGGATGCTGCTGATCGGCGCGTTGCAGTTCGGCGTGACCTACGTCTGCCTGTACCTGAGTTTTCGCGTATTGACGGTGCCTGAAGTGTTGCTGTTCACCATCCTCACGCCGTTGCATGTGACCCTGATCGAAGATGCACTGAATCGTCGCTTCAATCCCTGGGCCCTGGTCGCGGCGCTGGTGGCGGTGGCGGGGGCGGCGGTGATTCGCTTTGACCGGATCAACCCGGATTTCTTCATGGGTTTCCTGTTGCTGCAACTGGCCAACTTCACCTACGCCGCCGGGCAGGTGCTCTATAAACACCTGGTTGCCCGCCACCCGAGCGATCTGCCGCATTACCGACGCTTCGGCTACTTCTACCTTGGCGCGCTGGCGGTGGCGCTGCCGGCGTTTCTGTTGTTCGGCAAACAGAACTTCCTGCCCGAAGCACCGCTGCAATGGGGCGTGCTGCTGTTCCTCGGCCTGGTCTCTACCGCTTTGGGGCTCTACTGGTGGAACAAGGGCGCGTGCCTGGTCAACGGAGGGACTTTGGCGGTGATGAACAACCTGCATGTGCCGGTGGGGTTGCTGATCAATCTGCTGATCTGGAACCAGCATGAAGAACTGGGGCGGTTGTTGCTCGGTGGTTCGGTGATTTTGCTGGCGGTGTGGATCAGTCGGTTGGGGATACGCAAGTCTTTGGCTGTTCATTGAACCTTGTGGGAGCGAGCTTGCTCGCGATGAGGGCATGACAGTCGGCAAAGATGTCGGCTGTGAAATAGCTATCGCGAGCAAGCTCGCTCCCACAGGTTTTGTGGTGTTACACCCTGCGCTTTTCGGCTTCGGGAATATGGCCCGCGCCCAGTACCGCCGGCAATATCCCCGCACGCATATCCGTCCCGCTCGGCTGCTGATAAAGACTCAACCCGAACTCCGGCAGTACCGCCAGCAGGTAGTCAAAAATATCCCCCTGGATCCGCTCGTAGTCGGCCCAGGCCGTGGTGCGGGTAAAACAGTAGATTTCCAGCGGAATGCCCTGGGCCGTGGTCTGCATCTGGCGGACCATGCAGGTCATGCTCGGCTGGATTTCTGCGTGACTTTTCAAGTACGCCAAAGCATAGGCCCGAAACGTCCCGATATTGGTCATCCGCCGACGATTAGCCGACATCGCCGCGACGTTACCCTGGGCTTCGTTCCACGCCTTGAGCTCGGCTTTCTTGCGGCTCATGTAATCGGTCAATAAATGCACCTGGGACAGTTTGAGCTCCTCATCATCACGGATGAAGCGCACGCCGCTGGCGTCGATGAACAGGCTGCGCTTGATCCGGCGGCCACCGGAAGCCTGCATGCCGCGCCAGTTCTTGAACGACTCGGACATGAGGCGCCAGGTTGGAATCGAGACGATGGTCTTGTCGAAGTTCTGCACCTTGACCGTGTGCAAGGTGATGTCCACCACATCGCCGTCGGCGCCAACCTGAGGCATTTCGATCCAGTCGCCGACCCGCAGCATGTCGTTGCTGGTCAATTGCACGCTGGCGACGAACGACAGCAGCGTGTCCTTGTAGACCAACAGAATCACCGCCGACATGGCACCCAGACCCGACAGCAGCAACAGCGGCGAGCGGTCGATCAAGGTCGCGACGATGATGATCGCGCCAAACACGTACAACACCATTTTCGCCAGTTGCACATAGCCTTTGATCGAGCGGGTGCGGGCGTGCTCGGTGCGGGCGTAGATGTCCAGCAGGGCATTGAGCAGGGCGCTGACCGCCAGCAGCAGAAACAGGAAGGTGAAGGACAGCGCGACGTTGCCGAGGAAACCCAGACTGGTCTTGCTCAGGTCCGGCACCAGATTGAGACCGAACTGGATCACCAGCGAAGGCGTGATCTGCGCCAGGCGATGGAACACCTTGTTCTGCAGGAAATCATTGACCCAGTGCAAGGCCGGCTGGCGGCCGAGCATTTTGGCCGCGTGCAATATGAGGTAGCGCGCCACCCGTCCGAGGAACAGCGCAATGGCCAGCAATAGCAGCAGCGCTAGGCTGGAATGCACGAGCGGGTGCTGGTCGAGGGCCCCCCAAAGGTCCAGGACGTTGATCCAGAGCTGTTTGATATCCATGGTCAAAAACGATTCTTCTGTAGGGCGCGAGAGGCGATTAGAGCATTTAAGACGCTTTGTATTACGTTTGAGGAAAAATCAGGCAACAAAAAACCAACTGTTTACCGCCATTTGTATAAAGAAACTCGGCCTGAGCGCTCGAAACCGTTACCCTATGCAGCTGTTTTTTTGCATTTCTTCGAGGTAGCACCCGTGTTTTCCCAATTCGCCCTGCACGAACGCCTGCTCAAAGCCGTGGCCGAGCTGAAATTTGTCGAGCCAACGCCTGTGCAAGCCGCGGCCATTCCGCTGGCGCTCCAGGGGCGTGACCTGCGGGTGACGGCGCAAACCGGTAGCGGCAAAACCGCTGCATTCGTATTGCCCATCCTCAACCGTCTGATCGGCCCGGCGAAAATCCGCGTCAGCATCAAGACCCTGATCCTGCTGCCGACCCGCGAACTGGCCCAGCAGACCCTGAAAGAAGTTGAACGCTTTTCGCAGTTCACCTTCATCAAGTCCGGCCTGATCACCGGCGGCGAAGACTTCAAGGTCCAGGCCGCCATGCTGCGCAAGGTGCCGGACATCCTGATCGGTACGCCGGGCCGGATGATCGAGCAACTGAACGCCGGCAACCTCGATCTCAAGGAAGTCGAAGTCCTGGTACTCGACGAAGCCGACCGTATGCTCGACATGGGCTTTGCCGAAGACGTGCAGCGTCTGGTGGACGAGTGCACCAACCGTCAGCAGACCATGCTGTTCTCTGCCACCACTGGCGGTTCCGGCCTGCGCGAAATGATCGCCAAGGTCCTGAACAACCCTGAGCACTTGCAGCTCAACGCGGTCAGCCAGCTGAACGACACCACCCGCCAGCAAATCATTACCGCTGACCACAACCAGCACAAAGAACAGATCGTCAACTGGTTGCTGGCCAACGAGACCTACCAGAAAGCCATCGTCTTCACCAACACCCGGGCCATGGCCGACCGTATCTACGGCCGCCTGGTGGCGCAGGAATACAAAGCGTTCGTGCTGCACGGCGAGAAAGACCAGAAAGATCGCAAACTGGCGATCGACCGCCTGAAGCAGGGCGGCGTGAAAATCCTCGTGGCCACCGACGTCGCCGCTCGCGGTCTGGACGTGGACGGCCTGGACCTGGTGATCAACTTCGACATGCCGCGCAGTGGCGACGAATACGTGCACCGCATTGGTCGTACCGGCCGCGCCGGCAACGATGGCCTGGCCATCTCGCTGATCTGCCACGGCGACTGGAACCTGATGTCGAGCATCGAGCGCTACCTCAAGCAGAGCTTTGAGCGCCGTACCATCAAGGAAGTCAAAGGCACCTATGGCGGACCGAAAAAGGTCAAGGCCTCGGGCAAGGCCGTCGGCGTGAAGAAGAAAAAGACCGACGCCAAGGGCGACAAGAAAAAAACTGCCGCCAAGACCCCGACCAAGCGCAAGAGCGCCAACCGGCCGAAGAGCGATTCCCTGGTCAGCAAGGACGGCATGGCGCCGCTCAAGCGCCGCAAGCCGGAAGCGCCAGCGGCTGAGTAAAGTGTCGCGCGCATAAAAAAACCGGACCCATGTCCGGTTTTTTTACGCCCATCAGTCGTCATGTAGCCCTGTGGGAGCTGGCTTGCCAGCGATGCGATCCGTCACTCACCCCGCATCGTGGCCATCGCCAGCAAGCCGGCTCCTGCACGTCTATCGAATCACCGAAATAGACCCCAGCGCCAACGCTGTCAAAAGCATCACCATCACTGTCCCGATGGTCCACTTTAAGGTCATGCGCTGGTTGTCGCCGTAATCCAGATCCAGCAACCCGCACAGCAAATACGTGGACGCCACCAGCGGACTGAGTAAATGCACGGGCTGGCCGATGAGTCCTGCAATGGCCATTTCCTTGCCGCTGATCCCGTAATGACTGGCGGTTTCGGCCAGTATCGGCAGCACGCCGAAGTAAAACGCGTCGTTGGTCAGCACGTAGGTGAACGGCATGCTGATGAAGGCGGTGATGATCGACATCGAACTGCCGGCCCATTGCGGAATGACGTGGATCAGGCTTTCGGAAATGGCTTTGGTCATCCCGGTACCCCCCATGATGCCGACGAAAATGCCCGCAGCGAAGATCAGTAACGTCACCGCCATCACGTTGTCGGCGTGGCGGGCAATTACCGCTTTCTGCTCTTTCAGGTTCGGGAAGTTCACCACCAGGCCGATGCCGAAAGCGAGCATGAACAACACCGCAGGCGGCATTACGGCAAGCATCATCATCGCAATCAAGGCGATGGTCAGCACTGCATTGAACAGGAAACGCCAGTCGTTCAGACGCAATTCAGTGAAGTGTTCCAGGCCTTCATTGTCATCGAGTTGCACCACGCCCAATCGGCGTCGTTCCAGGCGACCCAGGTACAACGCGACGAAAATGACCCAGGCCAACCCGAACGCCATCAGTGGCAGCATTGCCACGAAAAGTTCGGTGATATCGACGTGCATGGCGCTCGCCGCCCGGGAAAACGGACCGGCCCACGGCAGGATGTTCATTACGCCAATGGCCAGCAGCAACACGGTAGCCATCACTTGCAGGCGCACACCAGTGCGGCGGTACAGCGGCAGCAAGGCCGCACAAGTGATGATGTAAGTCGTGGCGCCATCACCGTCCAGGCCGACGCAGATGCCGAGAATGGCTGTGCCAAGCACAATTTTTTGCGGGTCGCCTTTCACGGCTTTGAGGATCAGTTTGACCAGCGGATTGAACAGTCCGGCATCGGTCATCATGCAAAAGTACAGGATCGCGAAGGTCAGCATCACCCCGGTCGGGGCAAGCATCTTCAGGCCGTCGAACATCATCGGCCCAAGGCTGGTGGTGTACCCGGCCAGACAGGCAAACGCGACCGGCACCAACAGCAGCGCCGCCAGCGGTGACAGGCGTTTGCTCATGACCAGGTACATGAAGCAGGTGATCATCGAATAGCTGAGTAGGGTCAGCATGGGTTCCCTCGTTTTTATAGGTTTTGTCCGGGTGTCACGGTGGGCCAAGCAAGTGCTTGTCGCTCTTGTCGTTCTGTTGGATAGAACGTCATTCCTTTAGGTGGAACAACTTTCCGATCAATTTTTTGTGCTGTCAAGTTTTTGTCCACTCGTTGACAAGGCGCCGAAACGGAGCAGATACTAAAAATAGAACTAAATTCTGTCAGATAGAACGCATGCCGAAGCGCCCGAAAACAGGGGCTCCCGTAGCGTTTCAGGAGAGGTGGTGATGGGTGATTCGAACGAAATCGATATTTTGGTCAGCGAAGTCGCGCCACGCGACGGGCTGCAAAGCGTCGCCGCTACCATGCCGACCGAACTGAAACTGAAATGGATTACCGCCCTGGCGACCGCCGGGTTGCGGGAGATTGAAGTGGGCTCTTTTGTGTCACCAAAACTGCTGCCGCAGATGGCCGACGCAGCGCAGTTGGTGGCCCATGCGCGGACCTTGCCCAACCTGTTTGTGACGGCGTTGGTGCCCAATTTCAAGGGCGCCGAAGCGGCGTTCAAGGCCGGTGTGCTGAAAATCACGATGCCGATTTCGGTGAGCGAACCTCATTCCCTGGCCAACATCCGCAAGACCCACGCCGAGGTCTATGAGGAAGTGCGCGCCGTGGTTGCCTTGCGTAACGAGCAATACCCGCACATCGAAATCGAGGCCGGATTATCGACCGTATTCGGTTGCACGATTCAGGGCGAAGTGCCGGATGACGACACGTTGCGCATGGCCACGATCATGGCCGAACTGGGTGTCAATGAAGTGGGGCTTGCCGATACCGTCGGCTACGCCAACCCGACGCAGGTGCGGCGGTTGTTCACCCGCTTGCGTCAGGAGTTGCCGGGCGTTGCCGGCAGTGCGCATTTCCACAACACCCGTGGCCAGGGCCTGGCCAATGTGCTGGCGGCGCTGGACGTGGGCGTGACCACCATCGATGCCTCGCAAGGCGGGATTGGCGGTTGCCCCTACGCTCCCGGCGCGTCGGGCAACATCGTCACCGAGGACCTGGTTTACCTGCTCGAATCCATGGGGCTGCGCACCGGTATCGACATAGATCGGCTGTTGGAGGCGCGCGAATGGCTCCGCCAGGGCCTGCCGGGCGAGCCTCTGTACGGCTTCATTCCGGAGGCGGGTGTAGGCAAGAATTTTCATTATGCAAAGAAGGCGGTATGAACATGAACCTCAGCCAACAACAAAAACCTTTGCCGCTGGCCGGTATTCGGGTCATCGAGTTCGTGCACATGGTTATGGGGCCGACCTGCGGTCTGGTGTTGGCTGATCTGGGCGCAGAGGTGATCAAGGTCGAGCCGACCCCGCAAGGGGACAATACACGGCGCTTGATGGGCTCCGGCGCGGGCTACTGGACCACCTACAACCGCAACAAAAAAAGCTTCGCCGTCGACCTGAAAACTGCTGAAGGCATCGCGGCGGTGAAGAAATTGATTGCCACCGCCGATGTGGTCACCGAGAACTTCCGTCCCGGCACCATGGACAAACTCGGCCTTGGTTATGCCGACGTCAAGGCGATCAAACCGGACATTATTTACAGCTCAATGAAAGGGTTCCTGCCAGGCCCCTACGAACATCGTACGGCCCTGGACGAAGTTGTGCAGATGATGACGGGCCTTGCTTACATGACCGGCCCGGTCGGCCAGCCGCTGCGCGCCGGGGCTTCGGTCAACGATGTCATGGGCGGAATGTTCAGCGCGATTTCGATTCTCGCGGCGCTGCTCCAGCGCAATCAGAATGCCCAGGGCCAGTTCGTACAGACCGGTCTGTTCGAAAACTCGGCATTCCTGGTGGCTCAGCACATGATGCAAAACGTGGTGACCGGCACGCCCGCGGCACCGATGCCTAGCCGGGTTTCGGCGTGGGCCATCTATGACGTGTTCAGCTGTGCTGGTGAGGAACAGGTGTTCCTCGGGGTGGTCAGCGACAGTCAGTGGAAAAGCTTCTGTGAAGTGTTCGGCTTCGATGCGTTCGGCAGCGATCCGCAGTTGGCTGCCAACAACCAGCGCGTGGCTGCGCGTAAACTCATCCTGCCGCAAGTGCGTGAGTGCCTTGCGCGCATGACCAAGGAACAGGTGATGGCACTGTGCGAAAAGGCCGGCCTGCCGTTTTCACCCATTCAGCGTCCGCAGGATCTGTTCGACGATAAGCACCTGAACGAGTCCGGTGGTATGGCTGAGGTGACGTTGTCCGATGGTCAAGCGGTCAAGGTGCCGATGTTGCCATTCGAGATGGATGGCCAACGTTTCGGTACGCGTTTGAACGTACCGGAATTGGGTAGCCATAGTAATGAGTTGTTGGCTGAACTGGGTTACACCACTGCCGATGTCGCGGCACTGCACGGTGCGGGCGTCATCAAGTCTCAGGCTTGAACTCACTCAGGGTGGCTGCCGCTTCGAGCAACGGTTAAGGTAGCCTCTGCGCAGCCGGGAGCTGGCGCCGTCCTGAAGTTTTGTCACGAGCGAACATGAGCAAACAATCTCCATCGGAAGACGAATCTTCCACGCCTGCTGCCGAAGGTGGCGTAGCGGCCGTGGATCGCGCGTTTGCGATCCTCGCGGCGTTCGATGTCAGTAGCAACAGCCTGCCACTGGCGGAAATAGCCCGGCGTACGGGGCTGTATAAAAGCACCATCCTGCGCTTGATGAGTTCTTTGGAGCGCGCCGGCTTTATCCGGCGTCTGGGCGATGGCCAATACGCTGTCGGACCTGAGCCATTGCGGTTGGCGCAGATCTATCAGACTTCGTTCCGCTTGCGGGACGTGATTTATCCGTTGCTCGAATCCCTTTCAGAAGCGAGCGGTGAAACCTCTTCGTTTTATGTGCGGGAAAACGACAGTCGCGTGGTGCTGTTTCGCGTTGAGCCAAAACGCGCGGTGCGTGTTGCCCTGCATGAGGGGGCGCGATTTTCACTGAATGTCGGCGCATCGGGGAAAGTCCTGCGGGCTTTTTCCGGCACATCGGACCCGATGCTTAGTATTGTCCGCGAGCAATTCTGGGCCACGTCCTTTGGCGAGCGCGATGCCGAGACCGCGGCGGTTTCGGTGCCGGTGTTCAACGCAGCGTATGAGTTGACCGGTGCATTGACCCTGTCCGGCCCGGCTGAACGATTCATTCAGGAAAAAGTTGCGACGGCATGCGGGTTGTTGCTCGAAGCCGCCGCGAAGGCAACCTTGGCTTTGGGCGGGGACAATCGGGAGTTGCTCAAGGCTATTGAACGCGCAGCCCAAGAGGGCTGACAGTCCTGGTACTTCAAATCCCGGTCAGTGACCGGGGTTTTTGCGTTCAACTTTCGGTTTTTTTCTTCGCCGAGCCTGGCTCCTTCAAGCGTTGATCGATCAACTGGCTCTTGTCCGGCAAGTCTTTCGCGGCAGTGCCCAGGTCCATTTTTTGCAACTCCTCGTTGATCTCTTTGGCCTTGGTCGGGTTCTGTTCGGTAAGTTTTGCGACTTCCTGGGCCATCAGCGGCGCCCGTCACGGTCAGTCCTTTATGGCAATACACATCTCTATTTCCATCACACCGGTTTTCTCATCGAAGGCTGCCTCCACGGGATAACGTTCGAAACCCGGACGCTGATCGTAGGTCAGGCCGCTTTGCGGCATCCACTGTGTGCACATTTCGCCCCAGGCCACCGGAATGGCGCTGGCTGGACCTTTGAAGTGGCCAACAGCGTAGCGGCCTCCTGGCAGGTGGGTGACGGCGAACGGGTATTTGGGTTCGAAGTCGGCAGGCACTTCGACGCAGGCGTCGTAGCGGCAGTATTGCGCTGGCGTGGTGCTCGGGTCGTCGTGGCCGATGCCGTAGCGCACGCGGTTGAGCAGGTTGTTTTCGATCATCCACGGGGCGACGGTTTCGCGCCAGAAGGTGCCGATTTCCGGGCCGTAGGGGCCGGTGTAGCGCAGGTAGGCGACACGGGCGGGGGGCAGGGTTTTGAGGGTGACGTTCATTGTCCGGGCCTTGTTACTTATCTGGGGATTTTGTGTTGAATGGTCGGGCCTCTTCGTCGGATCGCCGCCCGGAGCAAGCCCGCTCCCACAGGTGTCAGGTGTGAACACATATTTCGTGTGTGGGAGCGTGGCTTGCCCGCGAAGGCCGCGCCTTGGTGTCTGGGGTTAACCACCATGACAGCAGCTCGACTTCTCCTGTTCCTCATATTTGTCGTGATGCCGCACCCATTCCATGATCTCCTCCTCGTTGCGGCCCTTGGGCGTGAGGTCAAGGTAGTTGTAGGCGCCGACCAGCAGGTCCAGGCCCCGAGCATAAGTAGAGTAAGTATGGAAAATTTCGCCGGCATCATTGCGATAAAACACGCTGAGACCGGGGAGTTCTTCCTCGGAGCCGTCGGTTTTTTCGTAGTTGTACGTAGCCTTTCCGGCGGCGACGTCTTCGGCCCGGGCACAGACGCCAAAGTCGTAGTTGAAGTCGCATCCTGCTGACGATACCCAGTCGAACTTCCAGCCCATGCGCCGCTTGAACGCCTGGAATTCAGCGAACGGCGCGTGGGAAACCGCCACCACTGCGATGTCGTGGTGGGCCAGGTGCTGGTTGGCGCCGTCGATGTGATCGCTGAGGTACGAGCAACCGGGGCAGCCCTCGTCCCAGCCCTCGGCGAACATGAAGTGGTAGATGACTAACTGACTGCGGCCGCCAAACAGGTCGGCCAGTTTCAGTTCGCCGCTTGGCCCCTGGAAGCGGTAGTCCTTGTCGATTTTCACCCAGGGCAGGGCGCGGCGTTCGGCGCTGAGTTTGTCTCTTTCCCTGGTGAAGGCTTTCTCGTGGGCAAGGTGCTGTTTGCGTGCGGCGAGCCATTCTTCCCGCGACACTACGGGATGATTCTGAATGTTCATGCTGTGTTCTCCTGCGAGGGGCGGGGAGGTGACTTACACAGCCTAGTCGTTTGGCTTGCGTGGAATTCGACATACCGCCGGTCGGTCGTCAGCAAATGCCAGGCTGAAGGGGCAGTGCAAAAACCAACCAAAAGCAGGTTGAGGGCTTTTCCTCAACCATAGAATTTCCCACATTGGAATTGTGCCGGGCTTAACTTTGCTTCGCCGCTTTCAAGCACTTCAAGTCGCTGAAGTCCTTCCTCACACCCTCGATCTTCTTCAGTAATCGTTCGCGCTGGTTCGGTGTGCTTTCAGCCATCAGATCCACGAACAGCGAACGTGCCTGAGCTTCGGTATTGGCAAAGGCCTGGCGATAGGCGGGTGTCCACAAACTCTCACGGTTGACCAGAAGTGTCTCGATTCGTTGTGTGAATTGTGGACTCTGGCGTTGCGCAACGGCCGCACTGAATTGCTTCTGCCAATGGACACGGTTGGCAATCCACTGGGTGTTCTGCTCGCCCAAGGCGCTGGACCATGTGGTTACTCGCTGTCGCTGGGTGGCGCTCAGTGGCCCGAGCCAGTCGTTCAGACGCTTCTCCATGCGCTCGCCGCGCTCTTTGATCTGCCGGTCGAGGGAGGGCTTGAGGTATTTCTCCTCGTATTTGCGCTGGTCCTTGGCAAATGCATCGTTCATCTCGGCGACTTGCTTGTCATCCAGCCCTTGCAACAACTCGATGGCCGAGGGGGTGATTTCCCGCGCGATCTCGGCGATCGCTTGTTCGGCTTCGTGGGAGCGGGCCTGCAATGCGGCATCGGTGACCTGATCGGTCGCGATCATGGTTTGCAGGCGGTCCAGCCAGTCGAGGTAGCCGGGCAACTGGGTGGTGCAGTGCCAGCTCAGGTGTTCCTTCAGGCGTTCGTTCAGCCAGTTTTTTTGCTCGCCGTTCATGTCCAGGTAGTCGCTGAGCGTCCACGGGATGATCACATCGAGATTGCGGTAGGCCAGGCCCACGCGGCTGCACGCGCCGAGGGCGAGGGCGACAGTCAGCACAACGGCGAAAAGTTTAAACCAGCGGGACATGGGCGAATCCTTGCGAAAGCCAGCCTTCGGGTCTGATTCTCATGTGAACCCAGGATGAGCCCGGCAGTTCAGCCGATCAATAGAATGCGCTTTCGGCCTTGAGGGTAACCAGCCCATCGCGCAGGCTGAAATCACTGTAGTTCAAGTCGAGGTCGATGATTGTCACAGGATCTGATGGAGTGGCGCAGGGGAGGAGCGAGGGTTCCAGTCCAAGCGCTTCGAAGCTCAAAGCGCTTTGGGACCAGGTGACGCGAGGGGATTACTTTTTGCCCAGGGTGATCTGCTTGGACGGGCCGAACGTCTGGCCACTGACGCCTTTGGCAATTTGCTGGATTTCACCGCCGGACTTGAGGAACGCTGCGATCTGGCTGTTGATCGATTCGCTGGTTTCGACGGCTGGAGCTGGCTTTGCTTTGCTGGTGGATGCTTTTACACGCATGGCGGCCATTAACCTGTAGAAAATTAACTTGGCCAGGCATCGTACAGGAAACACCTGATAATTGCTTGGCAAATATCCCCTCGCAATACTCATGAGGTCGGGGTAATCAGTCATCGGTCACTATTCGAAATAGACGTCTAAGCCGCTGTTTTAACTAAGAACATTGCCTGGTGAAATACAGCGTTACGCTTGCCTGAGTGTGGCGTAAATGCCCGGATCGGTCTGACGAGCGGCCAGGCGTGCGATGCAAACCCAGGAAAATTGAGGCCTTCAGAGGATTTTCTCGTGCCACCGGGCCGGGGGCCGAACGCGGTGCTTAAAACCGGGTAGAATGTCGCCCACGCAATGAGGGTATTGGACATGGCTTTAGTCGGGCGTTACAACAGTTTGCAAGTGGTTAAACACACTAACTTCGGTTTATATCTGGACGGTGGCGCGGATGGCGAAATCCTTCTGCCTAATCGTTATATTCCAAAAGATCTTCCTAGCGAAGATGAAGACTGGCTCAACGTTTTTATTTATCTGGACAGCGATGATAAACTCATCGCAACTACTGAAAAGCCGAAAGTTCAAGTCGGTGAATTCGCCAGTTTGAAAGTTGCTGAAGTCAACAGCATCGGCGTATTCCTGGACTGGGGTTTGCCGAAAGACCTGTTGCTGCCGTTCTCCGAAGAGAAGCGTCAGATGACGGCGGGTGAGTATGTGGTGGTGCATGTCTACCTCGACAAGCACACCCGTCGCATCACCGCGACCGCGCGCCTGGACCGCTACCTGGACAAGACCCCGGCCAACTACACCGCGGGCCAGGAAGTGGACCTGCTGGTGGCCGAAGCCACGGACATGGGCTTCAAGGCCATCATCAACAACAAGCATTGGGGTCTGATCCACAAGAACGAAATCTTCAAGTTCATGCGCGCCGGTAAAGAAGAAAAGGGCTTCATCAAGGAAGTTCGCGCCGACGGCAAGATCAGCCTGAGCCTGCAACCGGTCGGTCAGGAAGCGGCCACCAGCCTGAACTCGAAGATTCTCGCCAGGTTGCGCGAAAACAACGGCACCCTGGCGGTCAGCGACAAGAGCGATCCGGCGTTGATCAGCAGCCTGTTCGGTGTCAGCAAAGGCAACTTCAAGAAGGCCATCGGTACATTGTACAAGAATGGCCAGATTGTCATTCATGCCGACCGTATCGAACTCAGTTGATTGCCTGACAATACAGAGGGCCAGGATGGCGCCACCAGAGAAGTAAAGGTCTCTGACAGGCGGCATTTTCTGGCCATCTGGTTAATAATCGACAGCATCCTTTTTCGCCCCGGTCTTTCTGTTCAACCAGTAGGCCGGGGCTTTGTTTTGACTGTCGAGTCTCTGCCATGAATTGTGTAATCGAGGTGTTCCGGTGAGCGCCACCCGGCGCAGCACCGACGGGTTTGCCCTGCAAGTGATGGTCGGGTTGTGCCTGGTCTGGGGCGTCCAGCAGGTGATGATCAAGTGGGCGGCGGCCGATATCGCGCCGGTGATGCAGGCGGCTGGACGTTCCGGCATGTCGGCTTTGCTGGTTGGGCTGCTGATCTGCTGGAAGGGTGGCTGGAACCAGGTGGGTTCGACGTGGCGGGGCGGCTTGTTGGCCGGTGCCTTGTTCGGCCTGGAGTTCTTCTTCATTTCCGAAGGCCTGCAACTGACCACGGCGGCGCACATGTCGGTGTTCCTCTACACCGCGCCGATCTTCACCGCATTGGGTGTGCACTGGTTGCTGCCGAGTGAGCGTTTGCGGCCGTTGCAATGGCTGGGGATTGTCCTGGCCTTCATCGGGATTGCCATCGCGTTTGCCGGGGGCGTGTCCTGGGACAATCTGGATTACCGCATGTTGATGGGCGATGCCTTGGGGGTGCTGGCGGGTGCCGCCTGGGGCGCGACCACCGTAGTGGTACGCGCCTCGCGCCTGTCGGAAGCGCCGGTGACTCTGACGCTGTTCTATCAGTTGATTGTCGGTTTCTTCGGTCTGTTGTTGATCGCGCTGCTCAGCGGCCAGATCACTCATGTCAGCCTGACCAACGTGGCGGTCGCCAGTGTGCTGTTTCAGGGCGTCGTCGTGTCGTTCTTCAGTTACCTGGTCTGGTTCTGGCTGCTACGCCGTTACCTGGCGGCGAACCTCGCGGTGTTTTCGTTCATGACGCCGTTGTTCGGCGTCACGTTCGGTGTGGTGCTGCTGAGCGAGGAACTGAGCCTGAACTTCATCATCGGTGCAGTACTGGTATTGGCGGGCATCACTTTTGTCAGCGCTGAGCAGTGGTTGCGCCGTCGTTTGCGCAAAGCCCTCGGGCAGCACTGAGCGGCGCGAGCAACAGGCCGCCGGCGATCAGCAGGCCGCAGCCGGCGACCACCAGTGCCGGCTGCAAACCACCACTGAAATGACTGCTCAGCGCCGCTAGCAATGGCCCGCTGAGCTGGCCCACGGCAAAGCACGCTGTCAGCAGGCCAGCATTGCGCTGGGTGGCGTGGGGCGCCAGTTCCCGGGAGCGTTGCATCACCAGCTGCATGCAGGCCAGGAACGGCGTGCCGCACAGGATCACGCCCAATGCCAGACCTGGCCCGTTGCCCAGCAGGCAGGCGAACACGCCAGCGGCTTGCAGCCAT
>NZ_AKJL01000119.1 GCF_000282355.1 Pseudomonas sp. GM49 | reverse complement strand
GCCGGTGGTTGACCGGGTGCACGATCATGCGGCCGTTATGGCGCTGGATCAGCGCTGGAATATAGCGATGCATGTGGTCGAAGTACGGCAGGCGCAAAAACGCCGCGCGATCGATCAGTTTCAGGCCGCAACCGGTGTCCGGGGTGGCGTCCTTGAGCAGGCGGCGGCGCAGGTTGTTGGCGAAACGCGAGGCGTAGCGTTTGCTCGCCGTGTCGCGACGGTTGACCCGATGCCCGGCAACCAGTTGCACATCGACCTTGCCTGGCTCGCCGCGCACCAGCGCGAGCATGCCGGGGATGTCCGCCGGGTCGTTCTGGCCGTCGCCATCGAGGGTGGCCAGCCACGTACCCCGTGCCTCACGGGCCGCGTGGTAGAGCGAGGTGCTCTGCCCCAGCGAACGCTCGTGATGGAGGATGCGCAAAGTGTTCAAGCCGTCGTGGCGGATCTGCCGCAGCTCATGCAGGGTCGCGTCGGTGCTGCCATCGTCGACGACGATGATTTCGTACGATTCAGCGGCCAATGCGACGCGGATTTCCTCAAGCAGCGGCTTGAGGTTGTTCGCTTCGTTTTTAGCGGGAATCAGTACGGATACAAAAATGTCTTGGCTCATGGAGTCTCTCTCGCC
>NZ_AKJL01000118.1 GCF_000282355.1 Pseudomonas sp. GM49 | reverse complement strand
CATAACGGCCGCATGATCGTGCACCCGGTCAACCACCGGCATCGCACGGCCGGGGTGTCGAAATACGGCAACCTCGACCGCGCGCTAGTGGGCATTCTCGATTTGTTCGGTGTCTGGTGGCTGATCAAGCGCACGCGGCTGAACACCATTGCCCAGGAGATCGAAGGATGAACATCTCCCGTGAAGCCTTGTGGCTGATCGTCGGCTTTGCCGGCCAGATCGCCTTTACCGGGCGGTTTGTCCTGCAGTGGTTGTACAGCGAATACAAGAAACGCAGCATCATTCCGGTGAGCTTCTGGTACCTGAGCATCGTCGGCAGCACCTTGTTGCTCGCCTATGCCATTTACCGCGAAGACCCGGTGTTCATCGCCGGGCAGGCGTTTGGCTCCATCGTCTATTTTCGCAACTTGCAGTTGATCGCCAAAAGTAAAAGCCTGAAGGAGTAGGTCATGCGCGGATCGTTATCGACCCGGAATATTACGTTGCTTGTGGCCATCGCGATTGCGTTGCTGTTTTTCTGGGGGCTGGGCAGCGTGCCGTTCCTCAGTGTCAACGAGGCCCGCCGCGCCGTTACCGTGCGCGAAATGCGCGAGGCAGGCAGCTGGCTGCTGCCTTACATGAATGGCGACTTGTACTTGTCCAAGCCGCCGTTTTTCTATTGGACCGGTCTGGTTTCAACGGCGGTGCTGGGTAGCTTGTCCGAGTGGAGCGTGCGTCTGCCTTCGGCGTTGGCCGCCGCCTTGTGCTGTTTTGGCACCTACCTGTACGGCGTCCGGCAGGCGGGGCGGCAGGTCGGTCTGTTCGCCGTGGTGTTCCTGGCCGCGAACGGTGCGTTCAGCCTGTTCGCACGACGCTCGGAAATCGAGATGGTGTTGACCCTGCTGTGCTTCGGCGCGCTGCTGGCGGCCTGGCAATTCATCTTCCAGCAAGGCCGGGTCTTGTGGAGCCGGCTCAGCTACGTGCTGCTGGGTTGTGCACTGCTGACCAAAGGGCCTGTTTGCCTGTTGTGGGTGACGGCGCCGATCCTGGCCTATGCCTTGATCTACCGCGATGCGCGGGCCAAGGCGTATCTGTGTGACGGTTGGGGCTGGCTGATTGCCGTGGCGCTGGGCAGTTCCTGGTACGTGGCGGTGTCTGTGAGTCAGGGCTGGGGCATCTGGGCCTCGATCATCAGCGAAGACATCGTGAAGAAGATCGACGGGCAGGGCGCCGAGGCCTGGTACGCTTATCTGCTGTACCTGGCCGGTGATTTCTTCCCGTTCTGGCTGATCGTGTTTGTGCAGCCGCGCAAGTTCTGGGCAATGATCCGCTCGCGCCGCGAGGCCGGCATGCTGCTGTGCTGCAGCCTGTTGCCGCTGCTGGTGTTTTCCCTGTTCACCGAAAAGCATGGCAAGTACCTGTTGCCGGTTTATCCGTCCATGGCGTTGCTGCTGGCGATGCACTGGTCGGCGCTGCTCGATGACCTGAAGGGACGCTGGCGCACGGTCCTGGCCGTTGTGCCCTACGTGATGCTGGCCGGGTTCGTGGTGTTCTACATGTTCGTCGAAGCACGGGTGCTGTCACACCGGGTTGACGGTCTTGAGCAGATTGCCACGCTGGCCGACGGGCAGCCGGGGCAGAAGGCTTATACCCTCGGTGAGCCGGATATCCGTCTGGTCTATTACATGGGCCGGCCGGTGGCGCCGCTGACGGTGGCGCAGTTGCAAGCCGAGTCCCGTCCGGCGGGGCTGCTGTTTGTGCAAGAACCCCTCGCACCGGAACTGCAAAACCTGGCGTCATGCCAGGTCGGTGAAATCAACCCGTACCTGAAACCGCACGGCTCAGCACTGCTGGTGCGCATGGGTGGAGACTGCCGCTGATCGGCTTCGCAGCCGAACACCCACGCCAGCACATCACCCGTTCGGACTAGGCAGGGCTAACGATTCTGCCGCGTCCGGCCGGCGCCAAACTTCATGCTCAAAGGGGTGTTGCGCCACGCGCGCCCCGCCAAACGAGCAGAAGGCGCCGCGATGGAGTTTGCATTCAGCGACGAACAGGAAATGATCCGCGCATCGGCCGAGGGCTTCCTCGCCGATGTCTCGGATTCTGCCGCCGTGCGCGCGGCAATGGTCAGCGAACGGGGTTTTGACGAAGCCCTCTGGCAGCGTCTGTGCCAGGAAATGTACTGGCCGGCGATTCATATCCCCGAAACCTATGGTGGCCTTGGGCTGGGCTTTGTCGAGCTGGCGATCCTGCTGGAACAGATGGGCCGGCGTTTGCTGTGCTCGCCGTTTTTCGCCACCGCCTGCATGGCCACCCCCGCGCTGTTGCTGGCCGCCAATGATGAACAGAAGCAGCGTTGGTTGCCGTCGATTGCCGACGGCAGCGTGACCGCGACCCTGGCGTTCAGCAGTGCCAACGGCTGGTCGGCCGACGATGTCCAGGCAACGGTGGTGGCTGAGGGCGACGGTTATGTCCTCGATGGCACGCTCAAGCATGTACTCGACGGGCATGGTGCTGATCTGTTGATCATTGCCGCAAGACAACCCGGAACCACTGGCGAAAAGGGCATCAGCCTGTTTGTCGTGAACGCGGCACAGGCCGGCATCGAGCGGCAAATGCTGCCGACCATGGACCAGACCCGGCGCCAGGCGCGGATCCAGCTCAAGGGCCTGTACCTTGAAGCTGACGCGCTGCTGGGTGAATTCGGTAACGGCTGGCCGCACCTTGAGCGGGTCCTGCAACTGGCCTGCATCGGCCTGGCTGCCGAGCAGACCGGCGGCGCGCAGCAGGTGCTCGACCTCAGCGTGGCCTACATGCAGGAACGCCAGCAGTTCGGTCGCCCGATTGCCAGTTTCCAGGCCCTCAAACACCGCGCCGCCGACATGATGCTGCAAGTCGAATGCGCGCGTTCGGCCAGCTATTACGCCGCGTGCGTGGCCCAGGAAGTCCTCGATCCGCAGGGTGATCCGCAGGTGGCGGCCGAACTGCCGCTGGCGGCGGCGTTGGCCAAGGCGCAGTGCTCTGAAACCTACTTCCACTGCGCGTCCGAGTCGATCCAGTTGCATGGCGGCGTCGGTTTCACCTGGGAATACGACCCGCACCTCTACTTCAAGCGCGCCCGCGCCAGCGAGAGCTTCCTCGGGCTACCGGCCTGGCATCGCGAGCGGATTGCCGCGGTGATTCTTGGAGAGCAGCCATGAAAATCAGTTTCAGCGAGCAGGACGAACGCTTCCGCCGGGAAGTCGCCGACTGGATGAGTGCCAACCTTTGCGGTGAGTTCGAGGCCCTGCGTTTTCGCGGCGGCCCGGGCGATGAACACATGTTTCCCGAGGAGCGCAAAGCCTGGGAACGCAAACTTGCCGAGGGCGGCTGGACCTGCGTCGGTTGGGCGCCGGAGCACGGCGGGCGCGGACTGTCGATCACCCGGCAGGTGATTTTCCACGAAGAATACGCCCGCGCCGGTGGCCCCGGCCGCATGGGGCATATTGGTGAAGGGCTGGCCGGGCCGACCATCGCCGCATTCGGCACGGTTGAGCAGCAACAGCGGTTTTTGCCGGGAATCGTCAGCGGCACATCTTTCTGGTGCCAGGGCTATTCAGAGCCGGGCGCCGGTTCCGACCTGGCCAATGTCAAGACCCGTGCCGTGCTGGATGAAGCGACGGGCAGTTGGGTGATCAACGGGCAAAAAGTCTGGACGTCCCTGGCCCATGAGTCGGACTGGTGTTTCGTGATTGCCCGCACCGAACCGGGCAGTGTCGGCCATCGCGGCCTGTCGTTCCTGCTGGTGCCGATGGCCCAGGCGCAAATCACCGTGCGGCCCATCGAGCAACTGACCGGCACCTCGGAATTCAACGAAGTGTTCTTCGACGATGCCCGAACCGACGCCGCCAACATCATCGGTGCGCCGGGTGAAGGCTGGAAGATCGCCATGGCGTTGCTGGGTTTCGAGCGCGGTGTGTCGACCCTCGGCCAGCAGATGCAGTTTCAGAACGAACTCAACGAAATCATCGCCATTGCCCGCGCCAACGGTGCCGACCGCGATCCGATACTGCGCCAGCGCCTGGCTGAAGCCTGGAGCGGGTTGCGGATCATGCGCTACAACTCGCTGCGCATGCTCTCGGGTAGCCAGGACGGTTCGCTGCGCAAGGAGGCGACCATCTACAAGCTGTTCTGGTCGACCTGGCACGCCAGCCTCGGCAAGTTGGCGATGGACGTGCTTGGTGCCGAGGCGGAATTGCTCGAAGCCGCGCCCTACCAACTGACCCGCTTGCAGTCGCTGTACCTGTTCAGCCGCGCCGACACCCTGTACGGCGGCAGCAATGAAATCCAGCGCAACATCATCGCCGAGCGTGCCTTGGGCATGCCCAAAGAGCCGCGTCCGCGCGCCTGAAAGGAGAGAGTTCATGTCTGTACCTCAATATGTTGAAGGTCGCGGCCTGCTGCGCGGCAAGTCGGTGCTGATCACCGCCGCCGCAGGCGCCGGGATCGGTTTTTCCGCTGCCGTGCGCGCCGCCGAGGAAGGTTGCCGCGCGCTGATGATCAGCGATATCCACGAAGGCCGCCTGGCCGAGGCGGTGGTGAAAATCCGCGAAACCACCGGGCTGCAACAGGTCTTCGGCCAGGTCTGCAACGTCGCCGATGAAGCCCAGGTGCAGCAACTGATTGCCTGCGCCGAGCGGGACCTGCAAGGCGTCGATGTGCTGATCAACAACGCAGGTCTTGGCGGCTCGCGCTTGCTGGTGGAGATGGGCGACGAAGAGTGGAACCGGGTGCTGGATGTGACGCTCACCGGCACCATGCGCATGACCCGCGCCATGCTGCCGAAAATGATGGAGCGGCGTACCGGGGTCATCGTCAATAACGCCTCGGTGCTGGGTTGGCGGGCGCAGAAAGAACAGTCGCACTACGCCGCCGCCAAGGCCGGCGTGATGGCGCTGACCCGCTGCGCAGCAGTCGAGGCGGCTGACTACGGCATCCGCATCAACGCGGTCAGCCCGAGCATTGCCCTGCACGATTTCCTGCGCAAATCCGCGCCCCAGGCGGTGCTCGATCAACTCGCCGCCAACGAAGCGTTCGGCCGTGCCGCCGAAGTCTGGGAAGTGGCCAACGTGATGATGTTCCTGGCCAGCGACTACAGCTCCTACATGACCGGCGAAGTGTTGTCGGTGTCCAGCCAGAGGGCGTGACCATGCCACGTATTTTCGACACGCCGATGGCCTTGTTCGACGCCGTGGGCGAATCACTCGGCGTCAGCGACTGGTTGTTACTGGAACAGGACCGCATCGACCGGTTTGCCGACGCTACCGGCGATCACCAGTGGATTCACGTCGATCCGCTCAAGGCCGCCAGCGGCCCGTTTGGCGCATGCATTGCCCATGGCTACCTGAGCCTGTCGCTGGTCAATCTGTTCCTGCCGCAGATCGTTGAAGTCCGTGGCCTGGCCATGGGCGTCAATTACGGCTGCGAGCGGGTGCGCTTCCCCTCGGTGGTGCGCGTCGGATCGCGGGTTCGCGGCAGCGCGCAATTGATCGCTGTTGAGGAAGTGAAGGGCGGCGTTCAGGCGACCATCCGCGTCAGCGTCGACATCGACGGCGAGGAACGCCCCGGCTGCGTGGTCGACACCATCAGTCGCTATTACCCGGCCTGACCTTCAACAGCATTTTCGAGGAATCCAGCATGAAAGAAGCCGTCATCGTTTCGACCGCCCGTACTCCGATCGGCAAAGCCTTTCGTGGTGCGTTCAATGACACCGAAGCGCCGCAACTGGGCGGTCATGTGGTGCGCGAAGCCGTGCGCCGTGCCGGCATCGAACCGGGCGAAGTGGACGACGTGATCATCGGCGCAGCCGCGCAGCAGGGCACCCAGTCCTATAACCTGGGGCGCTTGTGCGCGATTGCCGGCGGCCTGCCGACTTCCGTCGCCGGGATGGCCGTCGAGCGCCAGTGCTCGTCGGGCCTGATGAGTATTGCCATGGCCGCCAAAGGCATCATGTGCGACGAAATCGACATCGCCGTGGCCGGTGGCCTGGAGTCGATTTCCCTGGTGCAGAACAAGCACAAGAACCTCTATCGCAACCAGTCGGCTTCGGTGATCGAGCTGGATCCGCATGCCTACATCCCGATGATCGAAACCGCCGAGATCGTCTCCGCGCGCTACGGCATCTCCCGTGACGAACAGGACGAATACAGCTACCAGAGCCAGCTGCGTACCGCACAGGCCCAGAGCGCCGGGCGCTTCGATCGCGAGCTCGCGCCGCTGACCAGCCGCCAGATGATCGTCGACAAGGCCACCGGCGAAACCCGCCATGAGTCCGTCACCCTGCTGCGCGACGAGTGCAACCGCATCGACACCAGCCTCCAGAGCCTGAAGGCGCTGGAGCCGGTGTGGCCGGGCGGTCAGTGGAGCGAAAAAGGTCGTTTCATCACCGCCGGTAACGCCTCACAGCTGTCCGACGGCGCATCGGCTTCGGTACTGATGAGCGCCAAAATGGCCGAAAAGCGCGGCCTGGAACCGCTGGGGATCTATCGCGGCATGGCGGTCGCCGGCTGCAACTCCGACGAGATGGGCATCGGCCCGGTCTACGCCATTCCCAAGCTGCTCAAGCGCCACGGCCTGACCATGGACCACATCGGCCTGTGGGAGCTGAACGAAGCGTTTGCCTGCCAGGTGCTGTACTGCCGTGACACGTTGGGCATTCCGGCCGAGCGCCTGAACGTCAACGGCGGGGCGATCTCCATCGGTCATCCGTTCGGCATGTCCGGGGCGCGGATGGTCGGTCATGCGTTGGTCGAAGGCCAGCGTCGCGGTTTGCGTTATGTGGTGGTGAGTATGTGCATCGGTGGCGGCATGGGCGCCGCCGCCCTGTTCGAGGTGGTCTGAATGATCAGCGCACAGCATGTGCAAGAGAGCATGGCGCGTTATGTGGAGCTGGTGGATGCCGGCGACATCGACGGCATCCTCGCGCTCTACGCCAAAAACGCCACGGTTGAAGATCCGGTCGGCCACGCGCCGTTGCAGGGCATCGACGCCATCGCGCGTTTTTACCGTGAAGGACTGGGGTCGATAAAAGTCTCGGCGACCCGGACCGGCCCGGTGCGCGCGACGCTCAACGGTTGCGGCGCGATGCCGTTCCGGGTCGACATGGAGTGGGGCGGGCAACCGTGCTCGCTGCATGTGATTGACGTGATGGAGTTCGATGTCGACGGCAAGATCCGTTCGATGAAAGCCTTCTGGAGTGAGGTCAATGTGACAATGAGAGGTGCAGCATGAATCTGGAACAGCGGATCGCCCGCCTGGAAGCGCTGGAGGACATCCGCCAGCTCAAGCATCGTTACCTCAATGCCTGCGACCTCAAGCAGGTCGAGGTGATTGCCGACTGCTTTGCCGAAGGTGAAGTGCTGATCGATTACGGTCCGTTGGGGATCTTTCGTGAGCGCGACAGTTTTGTCGCGCTGTACCGCGAACTGGCTTGCCATGAGCGGGTGATCGACCTGCATCATGGTGCCAACCCGGAAATCGAGGTGCTGAACGAAGATCAAGCCCAGGGCCGTTGGGCCCTGTGGTATTTCAACGTGGATGGCGAGAGCGGGGCGACGCGGCAGTTGGGTGGGTTCTATGAGGACCGTTACCAGCGTGTCGCCGGGCAGTGGAAGATTGTCGCCACCCGTTTTACCGCTCACTCGGAAGTGGCGCGTTCCTGAAGGGCGCTCACTCCAGAGGTGGCCCCTGTGGGAGCGGGCTTGCCCGCGAAGGCGGCGTGTCAGGCGACATCAATGTTGGATGTGCCGACCTCATCGTCGGATCGCCGCCCGGAGCAAGCTCGCTCCCACAGTTTTTGTGGTGAACATGGCATTTGCAAACACCCCCAATCCCCCTGTGGGAGCGGGCTTGCCCGCGATGGCGGCGTGTCAGGCGACATCAATGTTGGATGTGCTCAAAGCCATATCGGAATTCTGTGTCCGGCCGGTTTCGTAGAAGGCCTTGAGGTTCTCGGCAATCTGCTGCACGACCTTGTTGAAGGCCTTGGCCAGCAACCACTCTGCCAGCCTGCCACCGCGCAGGCTGTAACTCATTTGCAGGGTGATGCGTGTCGCGTCGCCCTCGGCTTGAAGGGTATAGCTGAAGCTGGCCTGGCGAAACGGGAAGGGCGAGTCATTGCTGCCCTTGTGCAACCGCAGCACGAACCCTGTGCCTTCCTGCCACTGCACCACGCTTTCATCCAGATACTGACCACCCTTGCGCAACACCCGGCGACTGGCGCCGAGGCCTTCTTGCGCACCGGGATGAAACCGGCAACCGGTCAACCCCGGCACATAGTGCGGGGCGAGGCTCAGGTCGCGCAGTTTGGCCCAGGCCGCTTGGGTTGAAAGGTCTAGCCGTACGCTGTGGCGGGCAATCGCGGACATGTCGGAGCACCTCTTGTGAATGGGGCTTATGAATGAGATTGGGCCGCGTCGAGAAACGCCGGGCGTTCACCCGCGCCATGCACAGCGACATTCGCGCCGCTGACATAACGGGCTAAAGACGACGCCAGGTACAGGCAGGTATCGCCAATGTCCTCCGGGGTCGCCAGGCGTTGCAACGGAATGGTCGCCGCCACCCGGGCAATGCCTGCATCGTCACCATAATGCATGGCCGCCTGCTCGGTGAGAATCAGCCCGGCGGTGACGGCGTTGACCCGCACCTTCGGCGCCCACTCCACCGCAAGCGAAGTGGTCAGGTTCAGCAGACCGGCCTTGGCCGCGCCGTAAGCGGCGGTGCCGGGAGAGGGGCGGGTGGCGCTGACGCTACAGATGTTGATGATCGCACCGCCGTCGGCCTGGGCCTGCATCACCTGGTTAGCCTGCTGGCACAGGTTCAGCGGCGCGATCAGATTCAGGCGGATGATCGCTTCGCTGAAACGCGGCGAAGCCGTGGCAGCGTCGGCATTTGGTGAGCCACCGGCGTTGTTGACCAGCACATCGAGGCGGCCGAAGCGCTCGACGATTTGCGCGATCAAGTGCCCGGATTGCTCGACATCCCGCAGGTCGCAGGGCACGAACAGCGCCTCGCGTCCGCCGCTGGCGGGCAAGGATTGCGGGGCTTCGCGACCGCAAATCACCACCTCGGCGCCGCAGTCGAGAAAGCGCTGGCTGATGCCGCGCCCGACGCCTTTGCCACCGC
Organism: Pseudomonas sp. GM49; assembly: GCF_000282355.1. Classification (GTDB taxonomy): domain Bacteria; phylum Pseudomonadota; class Gammaproteobacteria; order Pseudomonadales; family Pseudomonadaceae; genus Aquipseudomonas. The sequence continues at coordinate 6,390 of NZ_AKJL01000118.1, read as the reverse complement.
CGGTGACCAGTACCACTTTGCCGTGAAAGTCCATTGGATCAAGCATGGGAATTCTCTTTTTGTCGCTCGGGAATGCCATCGATGCTAGGTCTGTGGTCCCTGTAATCCAACGTCCGATGGGACTAGAGACTTCTGTGGGAGCGAGCTTGCTCGCGAAAAACGTCTAGACAACGCGTTCAGTCAGGCTGGGCACGTTTTCGTTGACGTCCATCGCGAGCAAGCTCGCTCCTACAGGTACAGGGGCGTAGTCCTGTCGGACGATGTTGCGCAGCCGGCCCGTCGGAATAATCCGGCTACAACAACAGGCCGGGAGGACACCTTATGGGCGCTTCAGCGCAAGGGCACTTCGTTACGCTGCCGGATGGTTTGCAGCTGCGCTATGTGGATATATGCGGGAAGGATGGCGGCAACGGCGAGCCGGTGATTTTCATCCATGGCAGCGGGCCGGGCGCCAGCGGTCACAGCAACTTCAAGCAGAACTACCCGGTGTTTGCCGAGGCCGGTTACCGGGTGATCGTGCCTGACCTGCCGGGCTACGGCGCCTCGGACAAACCCGACACCCTCTACACCCTGGACTTCTTTGTTACCGCCCTGAGCGGTCTGCTCGACGCCCTGGATATCCAGCGTTGCGTGCTGGTCGGCAACTCCCTGGGCGGCGCGATCGCCATCAAACTGGCCCTCGACCAACCACAGCGGGTCAGCCGTCTGGTGTTGATGGCCCCCGGCGGCCTGATGGAAAAGGAACAGTATTACCTGCAGATGGAAGGCATCCAGAAAATGGGTGCGGCTTTCGCCAAGGGTGAACTGAACGACGCGGCGGGCATGCGTCGCCTGCTGGCCCTGCAACTGTTCGACGAAACCCTGATCAGCGACGAAACGGTCAACGAACGGGTGGCCGTGGTGCAGCAACAGCCGGTGTGTGTGCTGTCAACCATGCAAGTGCCGAACATGACCGCACGCCTGGGCGAGCTGCAATGCCCGATCCTCGGTTTCTGGGGCATGAACGACAAGTTCTGCCCGTCCTCCGGTGCCCGGACCATGCTTGAAAACTGCACCAAAATCCGTTTCGTGATGCTCAGCGAGTGCGGGCATTGGGTCCAGGTCGAGCACCGTGATCTGTTCAACCGCCAGTGCCTGGCATTTTTTCAGGAGGCCCGCGGATGAGCGTGCAATTGCGCCGTGAGTTCGGCGAAGAGCTTTATCAGGCGCTGCTCAGCGGCTCGACCCTGGCGCCGCTGACCGAGCGTTGGCCGTCGATCAGCATTGAAGACGCCTATCACATTTCCCTGTACGCCATTGAGCGTCGGGTGGCGGCCGGTGACCAGATCGTCGGCAAGAAGATCGGTGTGACCTCGGCGGCAGTGCAGCAGATGCTCAACGTGCATCAGCCGGATTTCGGTTTCATCACCCGGCAGATGTCGTTCGATGACGATGCCCGGATTTCCCTGTCCGCCAACAAACTGATCCAGCCCCGCGCCGAAGGCGAGATCGCCTTCAAGCTCAAGCATGATCTGGTCGGCCCCGGCATCACCGAGGCCGATGTACTGGCCGCGACCGAATACGTGATGCCGTGCTTCGAGATCGTCGACTCGCGGATTCACGACTGGCGCATCCGCATTCAGGACACCGTGGCCGACAATGCCTCCTGCGGTGTGTTCGTGTTGGGCGACAGCCAGGTTGATCCCCGTGAGCTTGATCTGCCGAACTTGCGCATGCGTGTGTTCAAGAACGGTGAACCCCTGAGCGAAGGCCTGGGTTCGGCGGTTCAGGGCAATCCATTGACTGCGGTGGCCTGGCTGGCCAACACCCTGGGCGCCTTCGGCATTCCGTTCAAGGCCGGGGAAATCATCTTGTCCGGCTCCCTGGTACCACTGGAACCGGCCCGTGCCGGCGACCGTTTTTCTCTGACCATCGATGGCCTGGGCAGTGCCCGGGTGTCTTTCTGCGCCTGACTTTTGGAGTTTGACCCCATGAGCAAAAAACTCAGAGCGGCCATTATCGGCCCGGGCAATATCGGCACCGATCTGCTGATGAAAATGTGCCGATCGGAATGGATCGAACCCGTGTGGATGGTCGGTGTCGACCCGCAATCCGAGGGCCTCAAGCGCGCCCGGGAGATGGGTGTGAAGACCACCGCTGACGGTGTCGACGGCTTGTTGACCCACGTCCTCGACGATGACATTCGCATCGCCTTCGATGCCACCTCGGCCTACGTGCACGCGCAAAACAGCCGCAAGCTCAACGAGCTGGGGGTGATCATGATCGACCTCACGCCAGCGGCCATCGGCCCGTTCTGCGTGCCACCGGTCAACCTCAAGGAGCACGCGTCGAGCCTGGCGATGAACGTCAACATGGTCACCTGCGGTGGTCAGGCGACCATCCCGATGGTGGCGGCGGTGTCGCGGGTGCAACCAGTGAGCTACGGCGAAATCGTTGCCACGGTGTCTTCCGGCTCGGTCGGTCCGGGCACGCGGCAGAACATCGACGAATTCACCCGCACCACGGCCGGTGCAGTGGAGAAGATCGGCGGCGCCCGACGCGGTAAAGCCATCATCGTGATCAACCCGGCCGAGCCGCCGCTGATGATGCGCGACACCATCCACTGCCTGACCGATGACGAGCCGAACCAGGATGCGATCCGCACCTCGGTGCTGGAGATGGTCCGCGAAGTTCAGCGCTATGTGCCCGGCTACAAGTTGATCAACGGGCCGGTGTTCGACGGGCGCAAGGTGTCGATTTTCATCGAGGTCGAAGGCCTCGGCGATTTCCTGCCCAAGTCCGCCGGCAATCTCGACATCATGACCGCCGCCGGTTTGCGCACGGCCGAGATGTTCGCTGAAGAAGCCCACAAGGGCACCCTGCAACTGCCTGCCCGTTGAGTGGAGAATCGCTATGAATTTGCAAGGTAAGAGCGTCCGTCTGCATGACATGAGCCTGCGCGACGGCATGCACGCCAAACAGCATCAAATCAGTATCGAACAAATGGTCTCGGTGGCCACCGGCCTCGATGCGGCCGGCGTGCCGCTGATCGAAATCACCCACGGCGATGGCCTGGGTGGTGCGTCGCTGAACTACGGTTTCCCGGCCCACAGCGACGAGGAATATTTCGCCGCGGTGATCCCGCAGATGAAGCAGGCCAAGGTTTCGGCCCTGTTGTTGCCGGGGATCGGTACCCTCGATCACCTGAAAATGGCCCATGAGCATGGGGTCTCGACCATTCGCGTCGCCACCCATTGCACCGAGGCGGACGTGTCCGGCCAGCACATCGGCATGTCGGCGAAGATGGGCCTGGACACTGTCGGCTTCCTGATGATGGCGCACATGGTCAGCGCGGAAAAACTGCTGGAGCAGGCGCGGCTGATGGAGAGCTACGGCGCCAACTGCATCTACTGCACCGACTCGGCCGGCTACATGCTGCCCGATGAAGTCATGCAAAAGATCGGTGCCTTGCGCGCCGGGCTGAACGCCGGGACCGAAGTCGGTTTCCACGGCCACCACAACATGGGCATGGCCATCGCCAACTCCCTGGCTGCCATTGAGGCCGGTGCTGCGCGGATCGACGGCTCGGTGGCAGGCCTTGGTGCGGGAGCGGGTAACACGCCGTTGGAAGTGTTCGTCGCAGTGCTGGAGCGGATGGGTGTCAACAGTGGTGTCGATTTGTACCGGATCATGGACGTGGCCGAAGACCTGGTGGTGCCGATGATGGATCAACCGATCCGCCTCGACCGCGATGCGCTGACTTTGGGTTACGCCGGGGTCTACAGCTCGTTCCTGTTGTTCGCCAAGCGTGCGGAGCAGAAATACGGCATCGCGGCTCGTGAGCTGCTGGTGGAGCTGGGTCGTCGCGGCACGGTGGGGGGGCAAGAGGACATGATTGAAGACCTGGCGCTGACCTTGTCGCGGGCGCGGGACGTGTTGCCGACCTGATTCTTGGCTCAGCAAAAAAACCACCGATTTGGTGGTTTTTTTATGGCTGTTGCAAACCGCGCTCAGGGCAGCAGATTGCGCACCACTGGCGGGTAACAGTTGATGGCCGCGCTCGAGCAGCTGAAGTACGCGGTGGTCGGTCGGTAGGCTTCATTCTTGAACAATTGACACAGGCTGGCGGTACTGCCGGCACAGACGATGATGAACAGGGCGCAGGTGGCTTTTCGCATGGCGAGCCTCGGTACGGATTTTTGTTGTTGTAGCGATACGGTATGTCGGCGGGTGGCGCGTGGCTTCGTCCGAATGGACTAGTTGATGACTTGAAAACGCAGCAGCCCCCCTGTGGGAGCGGGCTTGCTCGCGATGGCGGCGTGTCAGGCGCCATGGATGTTGGCTGTGCCGGCCTCATCGTCGGATCGCCGCCCGGAGCAAGCTCGCTCCCACAAGGTTATTGGGCGTTCCCGGGATTTGCGGCTGGCTGCATTCCGCTGTGGGAGCGAGCTTGCTCGCGATGGCGGTGTGTCAGATGACATGGATGTTGGAGGTGCCGGCCTCATCGCGAGCAAGCTCGTTCCCACAGGTTTTGTGCGGTATCAGTCGCGTCGGGCGAGGGCGCCCATGGCCATGAACAACGCTGCAATCGCCCGGGCTTCATGCAGTTCGCCACGGGCCACCAGTTCGGGGATCTGCGCCAGTGGTATGCGCAGGCATTCCAGGGGTTCGGGTTCGTCGCCTTGCAGTTGGCAGGGGCTCAGTTGTTCGGCCAGTACCACCCGGTAGCGATGGCACAAATGCCCTGGTGCCAGTGTCAGCTCGCCCAGTTCGGTGAGGCGGGCGGCGCGCATGCCGACTTCTTCACTCAACTCGCGTTGCGCCGCCTGCAAATAGTTTTCATCGGGCTCCGCGCCGCCCTTGGGCAGGCCGAGAATGGTTTTCTCCACGCCGACCGCGTATTCGCGTACCAGCAGCACATGCTGCGGATCAGGCATCGCCACCAGCATCACTGAGCGATAACCGGTGCCGCGCAGGCGTTCGTAGACTCGCTGCTGGCCGTTGCTGAATTGCAGATGCAGGGCTTCGATCTGGAAGTGGCCGCTTTCGGCCAGCAGTTCGGTCTTGAGGATGGTTGGGCAGTTGCGCATGGGGCAGTCCCCTGTTTGGGATAAAGACACTGTGCGCTGTACAACGGGGGCCGCCATCGTCCGAGCGGACGAGGGCGGCAATGGCATCTAGCCGAGGGTCGCGACGCTGCGCAGGATCAGGCGCACCAGCATGGTCTGGCGGGTCACGCCGGTCTTGGAGAAGGTCGAACGCAGGTGTGCCCGCGAGGTGTTGCGGCTGATGCCCAGCTCTTCCGACGCTTCGTCGAGGGTCAAGCCGTTGGCCAGCAGCATGGCAAGCTGGGTTTCCGCCGGGGTGAAGTCGAACAGGGCGCGAACAATCTCTTGCGGTGCGGTGGACTGTTGTTCCGGGTCGCTGATGAAAATCACCACGGTCGGGCACTGCTTGCCTTCGCTCCAGTCGGTCAATGGCACCGAGCGCACGATGATCCCCAAGTCCGCTTTCCCGGACGGCCGCTGCACGCGCAGGGCTTCGACCACCGACGGGTTGCTGCTCTTCTGCGACAGCAGCGATTGCTTGACCAGTCGGCGGAACTCCTGGGTGTCCCGGGCCGTACCGACCTGCAGGCCATCGTTGACCAGTTTGATGCCGTCCTTTTCCTGGATCAGCCGGTCGGCGACCTGGTTGGTCTGCAGCACCTTGCCGGACTCGTCGAGGATGATCGTGCCAACCGCCATCTGGTTCACCGCGCCGGCGTACAGATTGCGCTCGGCTTCGATGCGGTTGAGCTGCATGTGGATCTTGATCGAGCGTTCCAGGTGCGGAATGAAATGCGTGAGCATGGCCTTTTCTTCGTTGCCGAAGGGCTTGTCGTCACGTCCGCGGCTGATGCGAATGCGGCACTGGGCGCCATCGACAGTGTTGATGTCGGCACCGAGGATGTGGAACACGTCCACGGGTTCAAGGAAATTCTTGTAGAACTCGGAGTTCTGCCAGTCGTCGTTGGAGACGAACTCGGCGAGGGTCACGACCTGGCGGTTGGGCAGGTCGACAAACGGGTCGAGGCTGAAAAAGTGTTTGTTGTACGACGCGGTCGCCTCGGTCGAGGTGCCGGTGGTGTTGACCATCAAGCCGTCCACGTGGGCGCTGGGCGGACGCAGGATGAAGGTCACGTACTTGCTGTGCAGGTACACGTTGAGTTGATTGAGAAAGGTGGCCCAGGGAATGGTTTCCAGCGGACCCTGATAGAGGTTGCCGATCAAATCACTGAACGTATCGAGGCTGAGGCTCTGCTGCATAGGGAAAAACCGTTTTTATTATTAGCGTTGGCGGTGGCCGAGAATAAGCGCCGATATCGACTCCTTGCAACGCTCGGGCTCAGGGCCTGACCGGCGGCTGCCG
>NZ_AKJL01000117.1 GCF_000282355.1 Pseudomonas sp. GM49 | reverse complement strand
CGGCGGGTGGCACTCGACCGCCGGCCGGTACCGACAGTACCTGTCCCTTCGATGGACAGCCTGCGTTTCGACGATGAAAGTTTCGAAGTCTTTTATGGCGAACAGGCCGGCGGCCTGACCCGCAGCGAGTATCGGCTACTGGAAACGCTGCACCGCAGCGCCGACGAAGTATTGAGCAAAGCCTTCCTTTATCAACAGGTGCTGCAGCGCGGTTATGCGGCCCATGACCGCAGCCTGGACATGCACATCAGCCAGATCCGCCGCAAGCTCAAAGCCATTGGTTACACCGAGCGCGAAGTGCGTACGGTCTGGGGCAAGGGCTACATTCTGAGTGCCGCCGATGAAATGTAACTTGCCGGGCAGGCATTCGTTGTTCTGGAAGCTTGCTTGCCTATTGGTGGCGTTCTGTTTGCTGATGATCTGGCTCAGTTGGTCCTGGGGACGCTACATGGAGCAGCGCAACCAGTTCCTCTCGGATGAAGCCCGAGGCACCCTGACGCGCTATGCCGCCGAGGCTGAGCAAGCATGGCACCGGCGACAGAGCGCCGGTGTCGATGACTGGCTGCAAGGCATGTCTCAGCGGGAAAAAGGCTGGGTCGGTGTCATCGGTGGTGATTTGCAGTCCTTGAGCAACCAGTCGCTGACGGACAAGGAAGTCGAACGCCTGACTTTTTTGCGCGGCCTCGATTGGCCGGTCCACAAGAAAGGCCGGCCGTGGATGCGCGTACCGTTTCCCGGCGACCCTTCCGCCGGCAGCCTGGTGATCGAGTTACCCGAGCGCTTCGTACCCGGGCATTATCGGGTGTTCTGGCGGGTGATCACTAACGGCGTGATTCCGGGATTGTTCACCTTGCTGTTGTGCGTCGGGCTGTATCGCCTGCTGGTGGTGCCACTCAACCACCTGCGCGCACAGGCCAACGCCTGGCGTGCCGACCAACTGAGCGTACGGCTGTCGACCCGAACCACCAATCGATCGGATGAGTTGGGTGAATTGGGCCGGGCGTTCGATCACATGTCTGAACGCCTGCAAAGCACCGTGGCGTTGCAGCAGCAACTGCTGCGCGACTTGTCCCACGAGTTGCGTACGCCTTTGAGCCGCCTGCGGGTGGCCAGTGAAAGCGAGCAGGGGCTGCAGCCATTGCGCGAACGCATCGGCCGTGAGGTCGATGGCATGCAGCGCCTGGTGGAGGACACGCTGCAACTGGCGTGGCTGGACACCGAGCGCACACCACTGCCCGACGAAGCGATCCAGATCCAGGCCCTGTGGGAAATGCTCACGGAAAATGCCTGCTATGAAAGTGGCTGGCCCGATACGCAGTTGCAATGCACAGTGGATGCATCCTGCTGGGTTCGCGGTCATCTCAACACCCTGGCCCAGGCATTGGAAAACATTCTGCGTAATGCGATTCGACATTCACCCTGCGGCGGCGTTGTTCATCTCGGCGGACGGCGTGATGGTGATTACTGGCACCTGTGGCTGGAAGATCAGGGCGGTGGGGTGGCGGAAGCTGACCTGGAGCGGATCTTCCTGCCGTTCACGCGCCTCGACGGCTCACGACCTGGTGATGGCGGGTTTGGCCTGGGGCTGAGCATCGCCAGGAACGCGGTGCAGCGTCAGGGCGGAAAGCTTTGGGCGCAGAACACCGGGAGCGGGTTGCGGATGAATATGCGGTTGCTGATTCATGCGTCGCCGGTTTAACCGGCGATGTTAAGATTGTTGTTTTGAGATAATTTGCAATATTTTCACAGGGCATTCTCTGCATAAAACTCTCAAGGTTTAAAAATGGGTGGCGATATCTAGCTTGAGAATAAAATTCTGGGAGATGTTTGATGAATATTAATTACCAAGCCTTGTCGATGAAGTCGGATGCCTATTTCATCAAAAACCCTCTTGAGGTGACTAACAGTTACACAAAGACGAATGCCGATGACGCTGTTGATGTCTTGAAACTTAATGACAAGCTTTCACTTGAAGAGCTGAAGGATTCACTCAAGGGGTATGATTTCACGTCAGTCAGTACTTATGAACTTGCCATGGTTGGCTCTTTGCTTCGTGAGAACGGTCTGATAGATAATTATGTATCGATCATTTTTACATCAGGCAGTATGGCGACGGATGAAAATGGCCATCAAGCTGGAGCAGACGTTAAGTTCAACGCAATAGCCATGCTCAATCAGATGCTTGAGGACAGGCTGGCGCATGGCACAACCGAAGGCGCTGGCTTTCATGAATTCACCAAAGGCCTGATTCGAGCAAATCATGTCTTGGGCGCGCTCTCCTATTTTGCGAGCTCAGTTCAAAGCGACCTATCCGTCAGCATTCAAGCTTGAGATCACAGGTGCCCAGGAGTAAAGCCTATGGGCACCGGCAATCTTACAGCTTATCGTCCATAGCGCGTAGTGCCGGAGTAACCTCTGGCCACGTTATGTTCGTTTACATGGCGAACCCGATAGGTACCTAGCGCTCCAAGTGTGGAAACAGTGCTGCGGTTGCCACCGTCAACGTGCTTCCAAATTGAACCATCCAGTTTTTCAATTACAAGATTTGGTGGGGAACCAAGCCCCAAGCCTGTAATGGTGGAAGTAATATTTGCTTGTCGACAACCATTTGCACTCGTGATGGTGAATGGTCCCTGCACAACAATGTTTGAGTTTGCAGGTACGATGCCGCTATAAGTGTTTTGAATATAAGTGCATGCGGCAGAAGCTTGGCCCGCCGCAAGAATCAGAGCGGCAAAGGGGAGTGCAAGTAAAATCTTCATTTGTTTTCTTCCTTGAGGTAGCGCCATCTTGGCAAAAGTGGAGTGCTGAGCGTTGCGTACGAATTGTCGTGTTGCCCAGCACCCTATGAACAGTCAGTTGTGTTGTTTTGCTGTTCATTGAAAAAGATTATCTGCTACTTCAGATATGTACTAGTTCATGTATGTCGTTGCAGGTTGCGGGAAGTTTCCGGTGAGCACATTCTTTTTTCCTACAGAAGAGTGCATTTTCTGACAGCGATTTATTACCGGTTGTTTTTCAGGAGGGGGGAAAGCTGCGACAGGTGTCCGAGGCTCGCCCGTGAAAAGGCCGCTCATCCACCTGAAATCTCCCTTATTCCCATAAACCATAAGCACCACACTTTGCGTGATATGGCCTGGGAACGTTTGCCGGTATGATAGGTGCCCCCGCAGTCTGGATTGCGAATACGCCATGACCTTGCAGTACCCAACCATCGCCGATTGCGTCGGCAACACTCCGCTGGTCCGTTTGCAGCGCCTGCCCGGCGCCACCAGCAATACCCTTTTGCTCAAGCTCGAAGGGAACAACCCGGCGGGTTCGGTCAAGGACCGTCCGGCGCTGTCGATGATCACCCGCGCCGAACTGCGCGGGCAGATCCACGCTGGCGATACGCTGATCGAAGCGACCTCGGGTAACACCGGGATCGCCCTGGCCATGGCCGCTGCGATCAAGGGTTACAAGATGATCCTGATCATGCCGGACAACTCCAGCGCCGAGCGCAAGGCCGCCATGACCGCCTATGGCGCCGAGCTGATTCTGGTCAGCCAGGAGCAGGGCATGGAAGGCGCCCGTGACCTCGCGCAGAAGATGGAAGCCGAAGGTTGCGGCAAGGTGCTGGATCAGTTCGCCAACGGTGACAACCCCGAGGCGCACTACACCACCACCGGCCCGGAAATCTGGCGTCAGACCCAGGGCACCATCACCCATTTCGTCAGCTCCATGGGCACCACCGGCACCATCATGGGCGTGTCGCGCTACTTGAAAGAGCAGAACGACAACGTGCAGATCATCGGCCTGCAACCGATGGAAGGCTCGGCGATCCCGGGTATCCGCCGCTGGCCTCAGGAGTACCTGCCCAAGATCTACCAGGCTGACCGCGTGGACCGGATCGTCGACATGGCGCAAAGCGAAGCCGAAGACGTGACCCGTCGTCTGGCCCGCGAAGAAGGCATTTTCTGTGGCGTGTCCTCGGGCGGTGCCGTGGCGGCAATGCTGCGCCTGTCCAAAGAAGTTGAAAACGCGGTGATCGTCGCGATCATCTGCGACCGTGGCGACCGTTACCTGTCGACCGGCATTTTCGACGCGCCCAACTGATGGCCAAACATGAAAGAGGCTTGCGCTTCCAGCCCACCGGCGGTAGCAAGGTCCCGCAAATCCCGACTGGCAAAAAGCAGCGCCTGAGCATCGAGCGCCTGGCCAATGACGGTCGCGGCATCGCGTTTTTCGAAGGTCGCACCTGGTTCGTCATCGGCGCGTTGGCCGGTGAAGAAGTCGAGGCGCGGGTGCTCGGTGCCCACGGCAAAGTGGTCGAGGCGCGCACCGAACGGGTATTCAAGGCCAGCGAAATGCGCCGCCCGGCACCGTGCGCCCATGCCGGCCGTTGCGGCGGTTGCAGCGTGCAGCATTTGCCTCACAACGAACAACTTGCCCTGAAACAGCGCATGCTCGCCGAGCAATTGTCCAAAGTCGCCGGTGTCGAGCCCGAGGAATGGGCCGCGCCATTGAGTGGTCCGGAGTTCGGCTACCGTCGTCGCGCCCGTGTCGCGGTGCGCTGGGACATGAAGGCGAAAAAACTCGAAGTCGGTTTCCGTGCCGCTGGCAGCCAGGACATCGTGGGCATCGATGACTGCCCGGTGCTGGTACAGCCCTTGCAACCAATCATGGCCAGCTTGTCGGAGATGCTGCGGCGCTTGAGCAAACCCCAGGCACTCGGGCATGTGGAGTTGTTCAGCGGCTCGACACTGGCCGTGTTGCTGCGGCACATGGCGCCGTTGTCCGACGCCGACCTGAGCATCCTCAAGGATTTCTGCGCGCTCCATGAAGCCCAGTTGTGGCTGCATGGCGACGGTGAACCGCAACCGGTCGAGGTCGATCAGTCGTTGGGCTATCGTCTTGAACAGTGGGATCTGGAGTTGGCTTACCGGCCAGGGGATTTCATCCAGGTCAACGCCGGGGTCAACGAAGCGATGGTCGCCCAGGCATTGGACTGGTTGAAGCCGACAGCGGATGAGCGCGTACTCGATCTGTTCTGCGGCCTGGGCAACTTTGCCCTGCCATTGGCCAAGGCCGCTCGTGAAGTGGTGGCGGTCGAAGGCGTGCAGGTGATGGTCGATCGGGCAGCGGCAAATGCGGCTAGCAATAATCTGCATAACGCGAAGTTTTTTCAGGCCGATTTATCCCAGCCTTTGTCGGGCGCTGAATGGGCCGCCGAAGGCTTTTGTGCGGTACTCTTGGACCCACCGCGAGACGGTGCTTTCGAGGTTGTGCGCAAGCTCAAGACCCTGGGCGCCGAACGGTTGGTGTACGTGTCGTGCAACCCGACAACTCTGGCGCGCGACACAGTCGAATTGATCAAGCAGGGCTACCGGTTAAAACGTGCCGGGATTCTCGATATGTTTCCTCAAACGGCACATGTCGAGGCCATGGCGTTATTTGAAGCGAGCTAGGATGCTCGTCTGGTCCGACTGGCCCGCCCGTGCAGCCGCGCACCCAGCCCGACGTGGGCGCACGGGCAACGAAGGTCAGCGATTTGACGCATTGAATCTGCGTCGTAGGGAAGGTAAGCAAGATGGTACAGGTGAGAGCACACCAGCCGATCAACACCGACGGCAGTATCAATCTCGAGGCTTGGCTCGATCATGCAGTGAGTGTCGATCTGGCACTGGATCGCGAAGCCTTGAAAGAGGCCTGCGAGTACGCTCGCGAGGCTGAGCAGCAAGCCAATGCGGCACAGAATCTGTGGTCGGAAGGGAACTCCACGTTCCGTACCGGCCTGGAGATCGCCGAGATTCTCGCCGATCTCAAACTCGATCAGGATTCACTGGTCGCCGCGATCCTGTATCGAGGCGTGCGCGAAGGCCAGATCAAGTTGCCGGCCGTCAGCCAGCGCTTCGGTCCGGTGGTGGCCAAACTCATCGACGGCGTGCAGCGCATGGCCGCGATCAGCGACAGCCTGAGCCCGCGCAAATCCCTGGTGCTGGGCACACAGGGCCAGGTGGAAAACCTGCGCAAGATGCTGGTGGCCATGGTCGACGACGTTCGCGTCGCCCTGATCAAACTGGCCGAGCGTACTTGCGCCATCCGTGCGGTGAAAACCGCCGACGACGAAAAGCGCAACCGCGTGGCCCGTGAAGTCTTCGACATCTACGCACCACTGGCCCATCGCCTGGGTATCGGTCACATCAAGTGGGAACTGGAGGACTTGTCCTTCCGTTACCTGGAGCCGGACCAGTACAAGCAGATCGCCAAGTTGCTCCATGAGCGGCGACTGGATCGCGAGCGCTTTATCAGCGATGTGATGAGTCAGCTGAAGAACGAATTGCAGGCCACTGGCGTCGACGCCGACATCAGCGGCCGGGCCAAACACATCTATTCGATCTGGCGCAAAATGCAGCGCAAGGGTCTGGAGTTCAGCCAGATCTACGACGTGCGCGCCGTTCGTGTGCTGGTGCCGGAAATGCGCGATTGCTACACCGCGCTCGGCATCGTCCACACCCTGTGGCGACACATTCCGAAAGAGTTCGACGACTACATCGCCAACCCCAAGGAAAACGGCTATCGCTCGCTGCACACGGCGGTGATCGGGCCCGAGGGCAAGGTGCTGGAAGTGCAGATCCGCACCCACGCGATGCACGAAGAAGCCGAGCTCGGCGTATGCGCGCACTGGCGCTACAAGGGCACCGACGTCAAGTCCGGTTCCAATCACTACGAAGAGAAAATCTCCTGGCTGCGTCAGGTGCTCGAATGGCACGAAGAGCTTGGCGACATCGGTGGCCTGGCGGAACAGCTGCGGGTCGATATCGAGCCTGACCGGGTCTACATCTTCACCCCGGACGGTCACGCCATTGACTTGCCGAAGGGCGCGACCCCGCTGGACTTCGCCTACCGCGTACACACCGAAATCGGTCACAACTGCCGTGGCGCCAAGATCAACGGGCGTATCGTACCGCTCAACTACAGCCTGCAAACCGGTGAACAGGTCGAGATCATCACCAGCAAGCATGGCACCCCGAGCCGCGACTGGCTGAACCCGAACCTGGGTTACATCACCACGTCGCGGGCGCGGGCGAAGATCGTTCACTGGTTCAAATTGCAGGCTCGTGACCAGAACGTCGCGGCCGGTAAAACGCTGCTTGAGCGCGAGCTCAGTCGCCTCGGTCTGCCGACGGTGGATTTCGACAAGCTGGCTGACAAGGCCAACATGAAAACCGCCGAAGACCTGTTCGCCGCCCTCGGCGCCGGGGATTTGCGCCTGGCGCAACTGGTCAACCTGGCGCAGCAACTGGTCGAGCCGGAGCGTGGCAACGAACAGCTGGAACTGATTCCACGCAAGGCTACCGGCTACAAACCGGGCAAGCGCGGCGATATCCAGATCCAGGGCGTCGGCAACCTGATGACCCAGATGGCCGGCTGCTGCCAGCCATTGCCGGGCGATGCCATCGTCGGTTACATCACCCAGGGCCGCGGCGTGAGCATTCATCGCCAGGACTGCGCCTCGGTGCTGCAACTGGCCGGGCGTGAGCCCGAGCGAATCATTCAGGTCAGCTGGGGGCCGGTACCGGTGCTCACCTATCCGGTGGACATCGTCATCCGCGCCTACGACCGTTCCGGTTTGCTGCGTGACGTCTCGCAGGTGCTGCTCAACGAGCGGATCAACGTGCTGGCGGTCAACACCCGCTCGAACAAAGAGGACAACACCGCGCTGATGTCCCTGACCATCGAGATTCCGGGACTGGATGCATTGGGGCGATTGCTGGGGCGAATCTCCCAGTTACCGAACATCATCGAAACCCGGCGTAACCGGACACCATAAGACATGTAGGAGCGAGCCTGCTCGCGATGGACGTTAACGATGACGCGAGCAATCAGGTTAAACGCGCCGTCCTCAGGTTCTTCGCGAGCAAGCTCGCTCCTACAAAGAGCGGGCAGAGATTGATCGATGTATAGCCTTGAAGATTTATTGCACCTGATGAACCGCCTGCGCGACCCGCAGTACGGTTGCCCATGGGACATCAAGCAAACCTACGCCACCATCGTCCCGCATACCCTTGAAGAAGCCTACGAAGTCGCCGACGCCATCGAACGTGGTGACTTCGATCACTTGCAGGGTGAGCTGGGCGATCTGCTGTTCCAGGTGGTTTATTACAGCCAGCTGGCTCGCGAAGAAGGGCGCTTCGAGTTCGCCAGCGTGGTCGACAGCATCACCCGCAAGCTGATCCGCCGTCACCCTCATGTGTTCCCTACTGGTGACCTGTATGCGCCGCTGGATGTCCCGCGCCTGAGTGAAGAGCAGGTCAGGCAGCGTTGGGAAGAGATCAAGGCCGAGGAGCGCTCGGAGAAATCCTCGGCACCTGAGCAGCTGTCATTGCTCGATGATGTTCCGGCCGCACTGCCGGCGCTGTCCCGCTCGGCCAAATTGCAGAAGCGCGCAGGGCAGGTCGGCTTCGACTGGCCGGACGCCTTGCCGGTACTCGATAAAGTGCGTGAAGAGCTCGATGAAGTCCTCGAAGCCATGTCGGAAAACGATCCCGAGGCCGTGGCCGACGAGATCGGCGACCTGCTGTTTTCCGTGGTCAATCTGGCGCGGCATCTCAAGGTCGATCCGGAAACCGCATTGCGTGGCGCCAACGGCAAGTTTGAAAGACGCTTTCGTTTTATCGAACAGGCATTGCGCGACACCCGTCGTCCCATGGAAGATTGCACCCTCGAAGAGTTGGACGCCTTGTGGGGCGAAGCCAAACGTCAGGAAAAGAATTTGCCCAGCTGCGGTTGAGCCGTGGCCTAAGTGAGTAATAAGCACCATGAGCATTTCCCTTCGCGACCAGTTGCTCAAAGCAGGGCTGGTCAACCAGAAGCAGGCCAAGCAGGTCAGCAAAGACAAGCAGAAACAACAACGCCTGGCCCACAAAGGCCAGGTCGAGCTGGATGACTCCCAGCAGCGCGCGGCGCAGGAAGCCATGGCCGAGAAGGTCAAGCGCGACCAGGAACTCAACCGCCAGCAGCAGGAGAAAGCCGAGGCCAAGGCTCGTGCCGCGCAGGTCAAGCAACTGATCGAAGTCTCGCGCCTGCCGAAACTGACGACCGAGGATTACTACAACTTCGTTGATGACAAGAAGGTCAAGCGCATCTCCGTCAACACCCTGATGCGCAACAAGCTCAGCAGCGGTTCGCTGGCCATCGTGCATCACGCCGGCGGCTATGAAGTGATTCCGCGCGAGGCGGCGTTGAAGATTCAGGAGCGCGATCCGCAGCGCATCGTGCAACTGAACGTCAAGACAGAAGAGGTCAGCACCGAGGATGATCCATACGCGGCCTATCAGATTCCTGATGATCTGATGTGGTAACAGATTCAATGCTCTAGCGGGCTTACATGTTTGCTAGTAATTTGCATGATTTATACATTGAGCCCGAAAGATTGTATCGATACGATCTTTCGGGTTTTCTTTTGCCAGGAAATAATATCCTTTTATAAGGGTGTTTGTGTCTGTGGGGAAACAAATGGAATGACCTTTAGTATCTAAGGATGGAATAAATGCTTGTAAGTATCGCTTCGTTACGCCAACCCACTTTCAAGTCGCAGTTTTCACAGCCGCGACTGCCCGGACAATCCATTCGCGATTATCTTGACGATGAACTTGTCGCTCGTGCCGAGCTTGTACGCCGAAAAATCAAGATCGCTGCAAAAGCTGCTCGCGAGGATCATGGCGCGACCGCTTGTGTTTTCTTTACCCTGCCTGAGTTCTTCTGGAACATTCCATGGCGCGAGGTTCGCAATGAAGAGGAACTCCATGAGCTGAACTCTGCCTATCTGGAGAAAGTACCAGCGTGTATAGCGTTATTGATGACCGAACTGCCAATGAAACGCTATGGCAAGATCGTCTTGCTGGCGGGAAGCTGTGCGACACTAATCAAAGTTGGAGAAGGAGAATCGAGTTATTACGATGTTATTAATTACTTGCTGGCGATCACCAATAAAGAATATGAAGTCGATATGCCTTTGATGTCGATGTGGCCAAAGCGCCATGTATCAGGTACCGATTTTGGCAAGCACCTGGCTTCGGATAGAGACTTTTGGCTGTTCAAGATTTCCGAGGAAATCGAAGTCAGGGTGAAGAAGCTCAGCAGCGTGCGGGCTGAACACAGTTATTTCGGTGGTTATGAAGGGAGGTTCATCAATAGCCTCGTCAATGGCTGCCCTTTTGCAATCAACTTGTGCCTGGATTACTACAGTCTGAAAGAAGGCGAGCGCGACATTCAAGTTGAGCTGACGGAGGCAAAAATCGATTTCCTGATCGCCTGCGGCATGAGTTTCGATTATGCCAAGCGTCATCCGTCATCGCTGCAGTATTCGATCCGTAATGACGGAATGGGCGATGGCGAGGTCGAGGTGGTCAGGCTTCAAGCGGGCTGGATTGTTGAAAGTGTCCCCTCAGTGCCAATCGAAGACGACCTTCATTTGACGTTGATCGAGGTTGTCTGATGTGGATGCAGCCTGCCCGGCAGGAAGGGGCAGGCTGCACGGTGGTGGAGTCTGTTCTCAACCGGTTGCGAGCTGGCGTTTACGCTCGAGCATTTCCAGCTCGGCCTTGTAGTTTTGTGCGTCGGTCTCGGAATGGAACATCCCGACCAGCAGGTCTTGTTGATGCACGTCCCAGATCCGGATACCGGCGGCTACACCCTCGTGGGATTTATGTGAATCGTCGCGTTCAGTTACTTTTACAGTCATCTGCTAGCTCCAATCTCTGTTATCTGCAGCAAGGCATGTGCAGGCCTCCGTTATATGTTTTGTTAGCTTGCTAAGTAAACGGTTCGAATTGGAAACGATCTTTTGCAAAATCGGAGAAAATCCCGCAGGCCTTCATATCTGCGGCATTGCGTCGCAGGCCGCTGCGTTTCATGACAAAAGCTTCATGTTCGCATTGAAGAATTGCGACACAACACAGGACCTGTAGCCGCAGGCTTCGCCAGCGGC